>NZ_CP025123.1 GCF_002833405.1 Planococcus sp. MB-3u-03
TAGATGAAGAAAGTAACGCTTTGCTTTAAACCGGTAAGTATTCAAACGTCTGGAAATTCAACTGAAGCTTTAATCGAGAATGCCAAAATGAAATTTATAGAGCAATTGGCTTCTAAAGATTTGCTTCAAGTAGATTCGTATAGCGTAAGCGTTGCGACACCTTTAAGTTACGACACTGTATCCGTTGGCCAAATTGTAGAAAGTCTTGATGGAACGCCAGGGATAATTTTTCAAGTAAACAAATCCACCATTGAGGTTTCTTTTGCTAGTGGATTGGTAGTTAGCGGATCTCCCGCTTTATTTAAACCTTCTGATTGTGCATTTAGAAAGGCGCGTAAATGCCGAACTTTTGAAGAAAAGCAGAACAATATTTGGGCTGCCGGTGTTACAGGTTATATAATGACGGATTTTGGCCCAGTCTCAGTGATTATCGGCAAGAAATCGCGAGATAAGGTTACTGCTCATATCATTGGTGAGAAGAAGACTGAAAAGCTCAGAGCAGATGAAGCAGAACGGTTCATTAAAGACGAGCCATATCACTTCACTTAAGGCTTAACCTTGCCCATGTCCCCTCTTTTAGAGCGAACCACAATGGCTGACAGTGAGAGGAGAATATTATGCCGATTTATCGAGTTACGATGAACAATACCAAATCCAGTGGAGATAAATACGATCCGAATTTCAAATATGGTATCAGTCACTACCATATAAACAGTGAGACTATGATGGATGCAATTTCACTAGCCGAAAGCCGCTTTGCAGGAAATTGCGAGGCGGTTATCAAGAGAGAGTTAACGGACAATTCTTATAGCGTAGATGATATGGTTTCCCAGGAAAATTATGAACTAATTACTACTGAAGGTAGCCCTAGTGATACAATAATATATAGAAAAGATGGGAATATCCTGCATGTTCTACTTCGAGGAAAAGACTTCAAAGAACGAGGTTCAGCATTTTGGTACGACCTATCTGTAGTCGATTTAATACGCGAGGCTGGCCTACAAGAAGAATCTCCTGTCCTAACGCTTAATGATCTGGAAGAGCTTAGTATTGAAATATATAAAATTGTAAAAGAGACCCAAATTCCCGCTATCTTTGATGGGAAAATGGGACGCAAAAATCCGGAAAGAAAGGAATGAGTATTATGGAAGAACCGGAAGATTATGAGATAAGTAGAGAAAAACTCAATGATTACGAAATAGCAAAGTTAAATGCAACCTTTAAAAAAATTAATCGTGAAAAAATTGCCTTTATTACTGGTGATATTGTTATCACCGAAGATAATAAGTCACATAAATTTGAAGAACCTCTGTCTGAGACAGAGACTTTGGATATAATTCAAAAATGGCGTATTAAATCACTCTATCCGGTTGAAAGTTCTTTCGACTTTAAATGAAATGGACTTTCTACACGCTCCCCCTACTTGTTTCGTAGAGGGAGTTTTTAATATATGTTTGTGGATGGTAATATAACGATAGATAGCTACTAAAAGTTTCTTATTAGCCTTTTACTATGTTGGAGGTAGTTAAATGTGATTTTACCAAATTTGAAATTATTACATTCGAATATGAAAGAACAACAAATTAAAAGCTAAATTTCAACCAAAATTAGCGGTATTGTTTTAATAATATTTTTATTGATTCTATTCCTTACAAACTGGCAATCGGAGTAAGAGACAAAACCTTATTTCGAAGTCCCAGTTAGTTCGGAGTTTACAATTCGTCCTTTTCTTGGAGATAAATATGGAGATATATGCAAAATACTTGGATTGAAATACGATAAGAATAATCCCTATAGTCCAAAAAAGTTCTTTGAGAGTATTAATGTAGGGATACCTTCGAAAGTCAGCCTAAAGGATGTGCCATTGCCTCATGAAATAGCACCGTACCGCAGCCATGTTGACCAACCAGAAAAGATTTATTTTAAAGGATGGTGGGATAACGACTTAAGAGGTGAGAAAGTCCAAGAGTCAAACTTAGAGAAAACACGTGCCCTATTAGATGAAGAAGCATATAAAATGTGTAAGAAGCACAATATGAGTTCTCAATGGTCTGATAAGAGTACCGACGAAAAAATGGTTACCTCATTCTGGAAAAATACTAAAAAGAAAACTTAAGGAGGAAACTTTATTGGACAATTCTTTTCAAAAAAGACACTTTGCCTCCCGATATAACTACATGAGTACATGGCTTACCTATTCTCAATTATTTGATCGCAAGGCTTCTAAGGACGAAATAATAGCTGATATACAGCGTTTCAAATTATCGGAAGCTTTGATTATTTTAGCTAAATTTTCTGTGCTGGATGAAAAAGGAAAAAGAAAATTAATGGAGTATTTAGGTCCTCAAATGAGAAGTCAATTTTTTGTACGCAATACAGAACCAGTCGTCTTAATTACTGTGTTATATAGCTTCAAATGGTTTCTCGCTTATGGAACTGAAAATCCGCATTATGCCTTCACTACTAGTCAATCAAAACTGGATAATCTGTTAACTACAATTTTAAAAATTGCTGATTTAATAGAGGACGAAACCGACAATACTAATGATATCAATATTGAAAATCAAGTTTTGAAAGCCTCTCTATTTAGTCTTCCCGGAGAAATGGATCAAGGAATAATTAGACAACATCTAATGTTCGAGGATATTGCTAGAAAAGCAGATGACTCCGATAGCTACATCGATATCCACTCTATTTTTGAAAGAGAGTATGGTTATTCTATGAAACAATACGTCAGCACTGTCTTTTCATTAGAGCAACTTGTAGTACAGGGAGTAACATTAGAAAACCTTACTAATTTTCGTCCGTGGGGTATAAAGCCTTCGATGTACTTTAATGAATCTCAAATGAAGGATATTGCTTTAAAAATAACAGAAGAACTATCTACAAACATTGATTTACTAAGAAATTGGGCGAAAAGACCCTCAATAATCCATACGATTATGAGCAATTATTGAAAACTCCTTTATTAAAGGTTAATGAATTTATAATTCCTATTTCGGATGCCTTTATCCAACAAGCCTTATTTGATGGACTTTATTTTAAGATAAATACGGCTTGCAAAATGAATCAAAAGGATTTCCCAATTCTTCGGTAAAATTTTCGAGAAATATGTTCAAAAGTTTTACAGTCATCTGTTGAAGAATCCGAAAACTGAACTATCAGTATATAAATGAATTTTACTCAAAGATAAAACAAATAATTGGTCGTCCGATGCTTTTGTTAAACTTGGAAAGGCTTTATTGATAGTAGAGTGCAAAAGCGGGAGAATACTAAAAGAAACAAAAGTATCCGCAGATCGGGAAAAGGAAATGATAAATTCAAAATATACGCTTTAGAAGCAATAAGACAAGCCAATAATGCATATGAAGCCGCACTTCAGCATAACTCAGGGAAGTTTAAGCAAGTAGAACAAGTCGCAATTATTTCAGTTTCGATGCAGTCCTTTCCTAAATTACCAACGTACAATCAAATGCTCGAACAGTTAAAACCTGAATTACACTCTCATGTTAAAATTATAGATTATATAGGTTTGTCGGACTTAGAGATCCTTGCTTCAGTAATAAGTCAGAATGATTCTTCTGTTTTAATTATATTGAGTCAAAAGGCTGATAACGAATACATCTCCTATTACGAATTTCATAACGAATTTCATAACGAATTTCACAAAATGAACTAACAAAATTTCTTAACGAAGTACTTAATACAGCGAACGCAGCTATTACAGAGACATTTTTGGTCCTTCTTAATATGCGCTAAAATTCTATTTAGCGTAATGTTTGACCATTTTGACCATTTCAAAGGGATTTTCATTAATTGCTTGAACATCTCGAAAGAATAATTAACATGCTCTCTCCTCACAGCGAACCACTATCATCAAGATTTTAAGAGTGTCCTGGAAAGGAAGTATTATAATGAACTTTATTTATAAAAAAGTAGAACCTAATATTATGTCGGGAATAGACGATGCCGGTTTACCCTTGTGGATTGCTAAAATTATTGGCAGTAATGACGATAAGGAATATATTCAGCTTGTAACTATAGAAGCTACTGGATGGGCCCTGGACAGAGAAATAATCTTCAATATCTCTTTTCGTTTTCCAGAAATGAAAGAACAACGCGGAATCAATAGGCTTATAGAAGAAGCTTCCTCTAAAATTAAGATAGAAGTGGAAAAATACTTTGATGAGGCATGGAGTAAATAATATGTAAAAGATTTAACCAATTATATTCAAACTTGATTAATACCTTATTAAAAGTTAGGAAGTGATCGCTTGCCCGCTCCAACTAGAAAGACCATCATTGCCGAACAACATATTGAGAAAGCCATCCAGCACATGCCTTTTTATGTCGTTGAGTACATCCGAGCTAAGAAGCGGGCCACCCTCTCCCCTCGCACGCTGAGCGGCTATTTACACGACTACAAGCGATTCTTCGACTGGTTAAGGCAAGAAGGCTTTACGACCGCTGAACGCAATGCTGATATCCCCTATACTGTCCTGGAAACCCTTAAAAAGACAGATGTTGAAATGTTCATCGAAATGCTGATGGAAGAAAAAATCCAAAAGCGAGAAGGTGTTTATGTTCAACGAACACTCGAAAGCACCACCCGTTTTATCCAGTCGTTAAAATCATTGTTTAACTATTTAACTCAAGAAAGCGAAGACGAAGACGGCGAATGTTATTTTTATCGAAACGTGATGTCGAAAATAAAATCTCCTAAAAAAATGGAGTCAGCTGCATCCCGCTCCAAGCGCATTAGTGCGAATATGCTAAATGGAAGTGAACCAGCCGATTTCATGAATTTCTTGCGTTATGACTATGTGAAAACTTTAACTTCTAGACAAGCGGCGCGCTTTGAGCACAATCGCCTTCGAGATATCGCTATTCTTTCCCTATTACTCGGTAGCGGGATTCGCGTAAATGAAGCTGCTGGATTGCTCACTACTGATTTAGATATGCTTCATGCAGATGTAAGAGTGCAGCGTAAAGGTAATAAATTAGATACCGTCAGTATTACGACCACCGCTATGCATGACATTCAAAACTACTTAGCTGTACGGGAACAATTATATAAACCGGATCCGAAGAATTTATACATGTTTCTTACGAAATACCGTGGAAAAGCAAATCCCATAAGCGTGGAATCCATTGAAAAAATTGTTAAAAAGTATACAGTGGCTTTCACAAAGGGAAGAGAAATGAGTCCTCATAAGATGCGTAATTCATTCGCAAAAAGCTTCCTGGATAGCGGCGGCTCACTGATAGCTCTCAGAGATCAGCTTGGCCACAATTCGATTGAAACCACTGCCTTGTATACAAACTTCACTCAAGAGGAACAGCGTGTTGTTCTGCGTGCTATGGATAGCGTTCAAACCACAGATAAAGAATAAAAAAGGAGCGGCTACAATAGCCCTCCTTTTTGCATTTAAGATGGAATGAAGAAAATGGATTCCCTCTCTATAATATCTTTTAAAAACAATGGTCTACTCAAATAGTAACCCTGTATATCGTCAACACCTATTTCCTTCAATAGCTGATATTGTTCTTTTGTCTCTACTCCTTCCGCCACTACGCGGATATGCAATTTACGAGCTAAGTATAGAACGGACTCAACAATTGCAATCTTTCTCGGGTTGTCAGTAAGTTTGCGAATCAACGCAACATCAAGCTTTAGAACGTTGAAGGAAGTTCCGATTAAATAGTCCAGCGAAGAAAAACCGGTACCAAAATCATCAATGGCAATTAGAAATCCTTTTTCATTACAGTCTTCTAAAAATTTGAAAGCACGTTCGTCAAGCATTGATGATTCCGTGATTTCCAAACAAATTTCAGAAAATGAAATATTGTGCTGTTTCAACTCACTCGTTAAATACGATAAAAATGGATCTTCCTCTTGGTAAATAAAGATGAATGGAGATATATTTAGAGAAAAGAACTTCACTTGTCTGAGCTCTCTTTTCAACTTCCAGAAGTCAGCAATTAGCTGATCAATAATTAGTTCCGTAAAGCTTGAAATTAATCTTTCTTTTTCTATTACAGGAATGAACAATACTGGCGAAATCCATTCACCTTTGTGCTGCCACCTTGCCAACATCTCCAAACCTATACCTCTGTTCTTTATGTTCACGATCGGTTGATACATAAATTGAAAATCCCGCTCCCTAATACTTTCTTCCAGCGTATCCTGTAAAGTTGGCGTGTCATCATTAAATATTACGGACAAAATCGCTTCCCCTTTCTCTTCTAAAAAAAAGACCCCGCAAGAAATCACACTCGATATGAGTGTAATCCATGCGGGGTGCTCCCGTTTAGTATTTATTTGTATAGTAAATTTTAACACATTTATTTTCTTTCCGGTGCGTTGACCAAAAAATAATAAGGTGTTACAATATAATTATATAACGTTATTAAATCGGAGGTGAGCGTCATGTTAAATGACCTACTATGGTACTTGGGAGCGAAGCAACAGTATGACGGACAAAAGAGTGCAGGACTTGCAGGGCTTCTTGCTCTTATACTAACTTTTATTACAGTATGGAAATGGCAAGACTGGGTTTATCCCATTGTAAATTGGAGCGGGTTAGTCAGCTTTGCAGATCGATTGGGGCTGATTTCAGAATCCTCTCATGTGACTATGTTCAATATTTCTTCAATGGTAATTCTTCTTATTTTCACATACGCAATTTTATGCTTTGCAACTGTATTTGTCGGTTTGCTGATTTCGTCTTTCATTTCATCCAAAGTAGGCATGGCCATAATCGGTTTCATTCTATTTCCAGTAATCATCGTACCCGCATTGATTTTCGGCTACTTCTGGAAAAAGAAACAAGACGCCCCTCAAAAGGAATCGAAGAGTGAACGTTTTAAACATGAATTGAAAATGCAGGAGAACGAACGCTATTCAAGATGGTTGGAAAGTTACAAGAATGCCCCTGATACAGCTGAAATTACTTCAGCAACAAAAGAAATGATGGGCTTTAGACGCTCTCTTTCCACTGGAACCTTATGTGGTCCGGAGGCTCGTGCTGATGAAGTCACGCACCACTTTCAATGGGGAGATTATGTTCGTAATATCGAACCTCAGTTAGATAAACAGCGCGATAACATCATCGTCTTTAACAGCGAAACAGGTAAGTTCTCTGTGGTTTTGCCAAATCCGCTTCCTGTTATGGTTTCGACATTATTCGACAAACCTTTTGAAGATGAAGAAGTTTTGCTCAATGCGCTGCACCTGTATAAAAGTGAATTTCCGGAAGCGGATTATCACGTCTTCCCTACCTTAGAATTAGAAGTCATTAATACTGTGAATTATTCTTATCTTTCACCAGTTAAACATGCTGTAATCACTCCGTTGGCTTTTGTTGATGGGGACAAGACATATAAAAAATTTCATTTGAAAGATCAATTGAATTTCTACCGCACAATCGAGGCATTAAATGAGCGTGAAGATATACAAGAGCTTTTGAATCGTGTTAACTTAAATGCACTTCTTCTAAATGAGATTGTCGAAGTACAAGGTATCGAGTCAAAATCCACGCAGGATCCATTCGCAAAGCCGTGGGGCAACTTAGCAACTTACAAAGACTTGTTCTCCGGTCAGATGTCTGCTGCTTTTCAGCACTTGAACAATAATGGGTATAAGTGGAGAGTGAGCAAATGAATAACGAAAGCGATAAAAGTACGGAGCAGGGCAAAAGAAGCAATGCCCAGCCAGAATTAACGCATTATATTGAGCTACTTCAAAACCATAAAGAATATTTAACCTCTGCTCGTGAATGGAATGAGTACCGAAAAGAAAACAACTTGCCACATTCACAAACGCTTATAAAAAAATTCGGTTCCTGGAATGCTGTAAAGGAATCTGTTGGAACTGAGCGCGTAAATGAGCGGCATAGGCCAGTCAAATATAATAAAGAAACGGTTATCAATATATTGAACGAACATGGTCGTCATTTAACTACAAAGTTAGATTGGGATAAGTATGCCAAAGAACATAAATTGCCCAATTACACGGTTCTTTTCAAACGGTTGTCTGACGAAGAAATATATGATCTTACGGGATATCGGAGAGTGTTTTCGAAGGAATTGCTCGTACAAATCATTAAAGATTACTATCCAACGACACCGCCTACAATCCGTGAGTGGAGAGAACTAGCCAAGAATGAAAAGTCTGCACCTTCTGCTAGTTTAATCATCGTTCATTTTGGTTCCTGGAAAGGCATGATCGAGTCTATTTACGACAAATGAAAAGACGCCCCTTTTGAGGGCGTCTTTTTTGTATGTTTATCAGTTGCTTCTAAGAGAAACGAATTCGCTTAAATCTATTTGTGTATTCTTTTGATCCCCTTCTCCCATCGTTACAAAGGAAAACGGAACTTCGGTTGTTG
This sequence comes from Planococcus sp. MB-3u-03, assembly GCF_002833405.1. NCBI lineage: Bacteria > Bacillati > Bacillota > Bacilli > Caryophanales > Caryophanaceae > Planococcus > Planococcus sp. MB-3u-03. Next base: position 8,391 of record NZ_CP025123.1, read on the forward strand.
ATTTATCAGCATACATAAAGATAATTGTTCCATTATCCGTGGTATGGTCGAACTTATCGACATTCAGTTTGTAATCCATAGAAGTTAAAGTCCCCGCTCCATTCAATTCTTTTAAGAAAGCAGCTATTTTTTTTTCACGAATTTCAAAATCCATCTCTTCTCCCCATATCTCCTGGAAGCTTTCGGGTGTTAAAGCTGTCGTTAAATAGGTACTGCTTTCGGTTGTAATCGCTCCATAGAACATTTCAAGAGCGGATAACTGTCGATCTTCCATTGAAACTTGTTCGTGTTCGTGATTGAAGGAATGCTCGAGCTCATTTTCTTCGTGACCCTCATGCCCCTCATCCCCATCTTCACTACTGGATAAATGGAATTTCAAAAACACATCAGAATCTGGTACTTTACTTAACACGAAGTCATTTGCTTTTTGAGTCGCTTCAACCGTGTTTTCGATTTCTTCAAGCGGTTCCTCTATCTTTACCGTTTTAACCTCTGTTTCTTTAGGAGCGGAAGAACCCAAGAACCAAATCACTAAAAGAAAAGTCATGACCACACAGCCTGAAATTATGAACCAATGTTTCATAGAGAGTTTTGTCATATATCACCTTCTTCATTAGCATTCTTCCGAATAGAAGCAAGAATTGTCATTGAAATGATGCCATTGCCAGCATAACTCCCATTCCCCCTATTACGATCGGAAGGGAGATTAGCGCCCATTGATTGATCGAAAGACTTCTCATACTGTCACCTCTTCCGTAGTTAGTTTTCAATACACGTATCTATCAATTCATAGGAATATAAAGAGCTGGATTTAAGACATTGCTATTGCCTGCTCTTGCTGGAGAATGCAATTCGAAGTGTAAGTGCATTCCGGTTGAACTACCGCTATTCCCCATGTTTCCAATCATCTGTCCTTGTTTCACTGTTTGGCCATTACTCACGGCAACTCTGGATAGATGACCATAAACCGCTTCGAAGGATCTACCACCCACATTAAACTTGACCCAAAGGTGATTGCCCCAACCGCCACCACATGTACTTCCTAACCTTCCGTTTGGTGGACAACCGGTGACAGAACGAGTTACTACCCCATCTGCAACTGCTACTACCGGTGGAGCGGTTGTGCTTGCGATGTCTATACCGTAATGGAAGCTTCTTGCTCCCAATGAACGCGGACCAAAGCCAGATGTATTTCTACCGACTGACGGACGCATGAAGGAGCCAGGCACCAATTTTGGAATCGCACCGTCAACAGGTTTTAAGGTCGCCTCTGATTTGAACTTGTTCGCATATTTATTGATTTTGTCGACATAGGCGTGACTCCGGTTGTAATTGAAGATCGCCGCATCTTTCCCTCGCTGCCAACCCATTGCATTCATATAACGAGCGGTTGCAAAGATAGCATCTTTTATTTCCCATGGACTAGCTTTTCCATTTTTATCGGCATCAATTCCGTAGCCACCGTATTTTTGAATGATAATCGGATTATTCATATCTTTCTCCGGTATTTGGAAGGACCCATTTCCTTTACAGCCTGGATATCCCCATCCAACCCACGTACAAGGAAGAAACTGCATATGGCCAACCGCCCCGGCTGACGAAATCATCGTGGGGTGTGTACTAAAAGCCGTCTCTACATAATGAAAAGCGGCTAAATAATACCATTCCACTTTATAAGCCTTTTCCGCAGCAAGATAGACTTCCATGAATTCTGTCGGAATGCTGCTTCCTGGAACGACCGTTCCGCTGAATCCGATAAAGGAATTACCCGACGCCCATTCCGAGTAACGAATATCGCCGCCAGTGGCCATGTAGATGGCTTCAACCATTTGAATGTCCGTTTGGCCATAATTGAAAGGTTCTCCGCGAAGAACCGTATCAAAATAGGAATAGTCCATCGTTTCTGCAGGAGTCGATACAAAGGTTTGTGAACGAACTTTCGTAGTGATCGTATAAGGAATCGGTTTCCACCAATACTCTCCAGGAACTATTTTTCCATCTTCATCTCGAACTGGAGTTTTTCATAATCAGTGCGATGAAGCACTGATTCTTGCCAATCATTAAAGTGAGCTGTATTGTCCATTTGCATCGTCCGGTCCCAAGCCTGTACAGAAGTAAATAAATTCATTTCAAAAGGTGTTTTAGTTTTTACTGTTTTACACTTTCCCTTTTTGCAGGTTTTTTGCTCTGATTCGATGAACCCCTCTTTCATTTCATAGTTAAACGTTGGTTTTAAAACTTCAACGAATAAATCGACAGCTTCTTTTGATGAAGCGCTCTTTTCGCTATTTGCTTCATAGATCTGCATTGCAGAAACAATTAATTCTGGAGGAACTTGATAAGGTCGTTGTTCGGGTTTTGATTGATCCACCGAGTTGTAAGATGCTTGTTGGATATATTCCTTCAATTCATAAGCATCCGATTCAAGATCAGTACTCTCTCCCCATGAAAATAGCATTGCTGTAGCGACAAGTACCAAGACAAGAAATAATAGCACGCCAATGATTGTAAGAATTAACGGAGCTCCTAACCCGATTAAGAAGGAAATGACTGCTTTTACAGCCGCAAGGCCGGCTTTGGCCGCAGCTTTTGCTGCGACTTTGCCGTACTTTTTCAATGCCTTCTTTCCAAGCTTCTTAGCCTGTTTCTTCGCAACGTTTTTGGCGCCTCGTTTCAGGGCGGATTCTTCTTGAGCTTTTTCTTCACCTGCTATTCTCATTCAGTCCTCACCCCAATATGCCTTGTTTTCTTCTTACAGAATCTAAGTTCGAGCGTTTTAGCTGAGTGCGGCGCACCCGCTCCATTTGTTTGTTAGGTATCATCTGTGAAAAATCGTTGTTCGGGAGCATTCCTCCCAGACTATTTGATGTGTAATAGTCTTCGGGAATATCATTTCCGCCTGCATAGGATTCAACTGCTACATTGGAGCCATTGGAAATATTCGGCTTGATTGTGTTATTGGTTATTTGCATAGGAATTGTTCGAGATTCGTTTGTTCCTAATCGACTATCACCTGCATAAACTTGCGACACTCGATAGGTTTTGCCTTCTTTTTGAGCAGTTACAAACTGACGATCCTTCTCTACAACCACTTGCACGTTTTCCATGCCAGCTTGAGCCATATCTTCAACATAGAAGCTTCCGGAATCTACATTTTGATTAAATAACGGAACGCTCTGTTTACTGATTGGTGTATGGCGTGAATTTGGTTGACCCGTTCCTAATAAGCTATTTGGATTTTGCTGAACAGCTACATTAGAAGGTATTTTCCCTCCACCACTATCCAATCGATAGCTACTGGTTTGTGACCCTTTAGGTTTGCTGACAACCAACGTATCATCTTGCATCTGTAGATCCTGATAGACAGTTTCACCTTTGCGTAGTCCAGGATGTCCTGCTCCTTTGCGAGAAACAACCCGATTCTCTCCACTATTAGTCTTAACTTCGATATACGACTCTTCCGGAGTAATGACCTGCCTTACAGCACCTGGAGCAATTTGTGTGTTTCCACGGTCGTCTGTCGTAGTTTGAGCCATTTGCATAACTTCGCTTGGTGAAGAGATAGATTCTTGAACAACCGCTTTATATGGCGACAATTTATTTGCCATACGCTTGCCGGCACGATAGCCGCCAGCACCGGCAATGATTGCAGCACCATATCCCAAATTGTTACTTACCGCTGCTTGGGCGTTTACCGCTCCACCGTTTGCGTCTGCTAAGGTTTGAATTGCTTCTGAATGTCCTGCCTTTAGAGAAGGACCAACTGCTTTGAATCCATTCACTAATTTGTTGCCATCTTCGTTGTAGATATTGCTTACCATATTGGTACCTACAGCCGTTGTTCCATTCACCGTGGCATCTTTTAAGTCGGTTACTCCTTTTGCAAATCCGCTAATTCCAGTTGCAGCCCCTGTAAATGCCACACCTTGCGAAATCTTACGACCTACTGACTGTCCAATGTTGCCCATCGGACCCGCAGCCTGACTTAGTGACTTCACATTACTAATGCCTGATAGGGAATCGTTATAGGTTTCAACTGCCTTTTGATAGGCCGGCATAGCATGATTGTTATCCCAATCGGAAGCGGCAGATGACGGCGTGACGCCTTGAGCAACTTGATCAGCAACATACGAGTTTTTCTGTTTTTTCACAGCTGCATTTGCCATGCCACTTGCAAGGTAAGGTATGTTCGGTTGTCCTTTTTGCGATGTCATTTGCATACCTGAAAGGTTATTTACCGCGTTTGTCATAGCGGCTTGATATTCGTTTCCGACACCCTCTATTTTTTGAATGTTCCCACTCAAATTCTTAGAGAATTCTGCTGGTGCTATGGCATTTTCTAAGTTAGCTTCGCCTCCTGCAGATTGAACAGCTGCGCCATAAAACGCCTTTTGCATAGAAGACTTCTTGGCTGCAAAAGCATTCGCACTTCTCTGTTGAAATGCAACGTTTGATTCGCCTGCTGTTTGAGGATTTTGAGTTGCATAGTCGTTCATGAAAGACTCTTTATTTTACTGTTCCCAATTTCCAGTAAGAGCGGTTGCAGAAGTATTCGCTAGATCCTTAGCGATTACTTTACCTCCATTTGCTCTTCCAGTAGGTATAGCGCCTTTAATCGCATCGGTGTAACTTGATTGTTGAGAAACGCCTTCCACTTTTTGAATATTAGAAGCTAGGCGTTCACTGAATGCTTTTGGCTCGATGCTTGTTTCTAATGCACCTTCACCGCCTGCTGAAGTAACTGCCGCTCCGTAAAATGCCTTTTGCATATCAGCCTTTTTCGAATTAAATGCTGTGTTTTTACGTGTTTGGTAGGCTGAATCACTTTCGTTTTCTTGTTGCGGGTTCGCTTGTTCGTAGTTACTCATAAATGCGCCCTGGTTCTGTTTCGCCCAATTGTTTGTTAAGGCTTCAGAAGATGCATTGGCTAAATCTTTTGCAGGAGCTTTTCCGTTACTCGCTTGCGTGGTTTTAATTGCCCCATTAATTGCATCCGAATAACCTGATTGTTGAGAAACGCCTTCTACTTTTTGAACATTGGAAGCCAGACGATCACTGAAAGCTTTTGGCTCAATTTTAGATTCGAGTGCACTCTCACCACCTGCAGACTCAACTGCCGCTCCGTAAAATGCCTTTTGCATATCAGCTTTTTTATCATTGAAAGCGGTATTCTTGCGTGATTGATAATCCGCTTCAGATTCATTCGATTGCTTTGGATTCGCTTTTTCGAAATCATTCATGAAGTTTTCTTTGTTTTGCTTCGCCCAATTGTTCGTTAAGGCTACAGAGGAAGCATTAGCTAAATCTTTAGCTGCGAACTTACCACTACTTGTTTGAGTATCTTCAATAGCGCCTCTAATTGCATTCGAATAGCCTTCTTGATGAGCAACACCCGCAAGTTCGCTTGCAGCCGGCGCAAGATTCTTCAAGAACGCTTCTTTAGACATTGGTTCATCCAGTCCTCTGCCTTCCAATGCTTTGATGCCCTCATCATGGAACTTCCCACGCATTTCAGCTTTTTTATCATTAAATGCATTCATTCTCCGTGCCTGGTAATTGCCTTTTGACTCTCCAGGCTTTTGAGGTTGCTCTCGGTCGTACTGATCGAAGAAGTCCTGTTGATTGTTCTCTCCCCATTTATCAGCAAGTGCAAGAGCGGAAGAGTTTGCGAGGTCTTTTCCAAGTGCGTCATTTTTTGCATTTGAGTTAGCTTCTTTGAAGTTAGCTTGCGCACCTTGATAGAACCCTGCCCTTTTCTCTTTCTGTATCCCATCAAACTTTTTATCCAGATCCGCAGGGCTTGCATTTGGAAAACGTTCTTTCAAATCTGCCATGATGGAATCCTTATTTTCTTTGGCCCAGTTCGCTGTCTCTGTTTCTGCTACAGCATCTGCAAATTCTTCTGAGCCTTCTTTCGGAACAGCATTGGCCGCTTCTTTCCCTTTGGCTAAACGAGATGCTGCTCCTTGAGCTAGTGCGGCGCCCGCTCGACCTGTAACGCCTCCAAGTGCTCCACCAGCTGCAAAGCCTGCCGTTGCACCAGCCATTGCACCAACTGGCCCTAATCCCATACCAGCAACAGAACCAGCCATACCCATGACGGCTTTTCCACCTTTAGAGAAAATGTCTCCGGTTTTAAGCATTTTTTCTGCTTTTGTATCAGAGCCCACATCACTGCCAGCGCTTGCGCCAAGAGTATTTTTCAAGTTATCTGCGCCACCATCCACATCGTCACCGGTTTTGCTTTTCCTTTCATAGCACCGGAACCGCCTTTGTAGGCTTCTTGAATCGCACCCATAACACTCTTATCTTGTAACGCACCTTTTATGGAACCTGCCATTCCTGCAAGTCCAGCCATCCCGAACATAGCACCAGTTTTCGCTAGTCCGCCCTGGACATCGCCACCAACGCTTAACAAGCGACGAATACTTTCTGTGATCGGGATGAACAGTACATACACCATGACCGTTCCGATAAAACTAGAATCGGCAGCCGATACAGTAGCAATTGTGAAGAAAACAAACGCGTGGACCGCTTAAACGAAAATAGAACCGGTTAATTCACGGAACCAGGCTCCAGTTAAGCTTTTAAATTGCGGCAATAGCCACATGACGACCATGAGTGGTCCAAGTGCCATGAGAATAATCAACGTGATTTTTCTCATTAAATAATATAGGTTTGCCCATAAAGTCAAACCTGTCAAAATCAAGAAGACGAAAATCAGTCCAAGCGTACCCATTCCGGACCCCGCAGCCGATTTCATATCTTCGAATGAGTTTGAGAACCTGGTTACTTCCTCGGTATCATATACAGAAGAAAAGAGATCTACGATATTCATATTTATAGCGAATAATAAATCGTATATCAGTGGAAGGTTCAATAAGACAATACCTACAAACAGTAGATCCTTTAGAAAGTCTGTAAGGACATTACGTGTTTGAGGGTTTCTGCCTGCTGAGCTTACCCTACCGCCATTTACAATGATGAGCGAGAGCAGCACAATCCCTGCTAATCCCATCACCGTATAATACACAGGCCCTAAAGCAAGAGATAATTCGTCCGGTCGAAACGTTCCCCATACCGAACTTAGTTCCTCGTCTCTTCCAAATATCAGAGTCGTGATCAATCGTAAATCAGCAAAAGGGGAAATAAAGCTTTCGAACATCCACAGGAGAGATTCTTCTAAAATCTGTATCAGCTTTTCACTTACCTGCTCGAACATTTAAAAATCCCCCCTCAGCTATAAAATGTTTCTTTACTAAATTCTTTTCGCTTCCGATGCTGCTCCACGTGAGCGGTGTTGCTTTCAATGAAGACAATTTCATCTTTGGAAGGATCAGTTTGAAGCCATACAGAGGAACGACCTGTTCTTAAAATCCCTTCACCTTTATCGGGATTTTGGAACAGTGTATCGAGTTCTCCTTGCGACAAATCAAAGTTTTCTGCAATTAATTTCAAATCAATTCGATTCTGCTTTAAGAAAAGAGTGGTATGAGAGTTTTGAATAACGGCTCGTGCTTTTGGAGATTCTAAGATCCGTTGCACATCCTGGGAAGCGACTCTAAGACCGGCATTACGTTTCCGCGCTCGACGAGCCACCTTTTCAGCAAATGAAACAGTTTGCTCGTTATCAACCATCGTCCAAAATTCATCAGCATAAATGATTTTCTTTTTTTCTTCATTGTCGACATTTTTCACGAAGTATTCCCAAATGTAATTTAGAATTACGTGGTAAGCGATTGGACGAAGAAATCCTTCTTCCATTTGAGAAATGTTAAAGCTGACAAGTCTTGCTCCATGTAAGTCAACGTCCTCTTCCCCCAAATATGTTTGTCCATCGAAAATCGGTTTTGAACCATCACGTAAGAATGGCCGAATTGCTGCTAGTAGGCGTTCGCAGTTTCCTTTATCCCCAAAATTATCAGTAAGGTATTTATAGACATCACTGATAGTCGGTTCTGGTTTTCTTACTTTGGATTGAATGATCATGCCATTTACTTCTTTCGGAACTTCTTCATATAAAGAGGAAGGGTGCGTGGAATAACCAAGCTGGTCATAGATAGATTTCAATGCTTCCTCAATATAGTTTTGTTCAAATACTGTAAGGCCGTCTTTTTCTTGATTCTTCCCTCGGCAAATGATGTCGAAGAAATCTAGACCTTCATTGATTTTTTCGCGGATAGGAACAAAGGAAATGTATTTCTTTCCGTTCTTTTCGATGACTTCTCGCTGATCCGCGTTTTCTAAAAGTTCCAGTTCTTCATCGTCTTGGCTGTCTTCAATCGGAACGTTGGATACGTTCATCGCCAATGGGTTGATGCGGGTCGTGCTTTCTTCTGATAAATTTACAACCGTACCGCCCAGGCGTTTTACAATTTTATTAAACTCACCCTCGACGTCGATTAGTCTTGAATAAACCGCCGCCCCAGTTGTTTCTCGCGACAATAGCAATTTCAGTCCGAGCGATTTACCGGAACCTGATATGCCAAAGATGCACATATTGTAATTTTCAGGACGGTTTTCTGGAGTGCCAAAAGCGTTGTAAAATTCTTTCTGACCGGTAATTCGATTTTTACCAAGCGGAACACCGCCATTAAACTTGCCGCTCCCACTAATGAAAGGCGCAAACGTTGCCAATGCTCTACGATCCAAGTTGCGATTCGCGTCATGAATTTCATTTAGTGCAATCGGTGATACACTCCGAAAGCCCTTTTTCACTCGCCCCCATGCAGAAGCTAACGTAAAGAATTTTGAGCTCATTTCATCTTCAATGTATTCACTGTACTTATTGAGCTCCCGCTCGCTATCTCCATATACTGTTCCTGTGATGGCCACGTTAAAAGCATCATTGTCACTGAACTGAATTTCTTCCATAAGCATTTCTGTATCAGCAATTTTTGTTCGGTTATCCATAACCGAGTCTTGATTTCCTCTCTTTAACTGAAACTGTAAGTTCGCCTTAATGATGGTGTTTTGCTTTTGCAACATTCGAATAGCTTCATTTTTGGCTACCTTATTAACATGAATCATTAAGTCGATTTCGCCGCTTGAGGTAAGAGCATACAGCCAATTGGTTTGCATTTTTCGTGGGAAGCCTTCTCTTGTTACATAGAATGGGCGGAAAAATGTTTGCGTTCCCAGCGACTGTTTAATGATGCCCATATCATCGGAGGTACGTTTAATTGATAATCCTTCAGGAGAAATGACATCCCAAATGTCTGGGACTTGATTGATCGGAAGCTTACTCTCGTCAATAGGTGTTTCTTGCAGCAAATCGGCTTCATTCTGTTTGTTTTTCTGCCGAAACTTTTTTCTTTTCATAACAGGGAACTCCTTCTCAAAATAGATTTAACTAACTTTTTTCTTTCACCAATTCATCAGCCTCTTCAGCCTTCTCTATCTCGCCTTTTACTGCTAAGATTTTAGAGTCGCTTTGAAATTTTGTTACATATAGAGATAATTTCTCTTTCTCTTCGAAGTTTTATACCGATTCTTTAATGCCTTTCTTCTATTGAATTGGTAGTACATCACTTCTGAAATTCCGTCAGTCGTAAGTAGTTGCACTTCAATATTCGCCTTTCTTAATTGCATTTGAGCAGCAGTCACTCGACGATGCAGCTCACTAAAGGCTTTTTCAATAATCTTTTCTTCCAATTCTTCCTGTGTTTCGGCTCTAATATCTTTTTCGTCAATCGTATAATCGAAGATCATGAATCGCTTTGTTTCATAACGCGGAGTAGAAGTCTGCCAATCTTGCAAATCTCGAATTAAGTTTTCTCCATACTCGCGAGCCAACGGATTTAAGTCGTCCTCTTCTTTCATCGTTCTTTGGATTTCTTCTATCGGATCCGTCAGATCAACGAAGCGGTTTTGCAAGTACCAGCGAACGCTATTCACTTGAGCCAACCAAGTTTCAAAAACAGCATCGACGCCTTCTTGCTCTTCCGGATTCATGAGAAAGTAATTTACCGGTTGAACTTCGGCCATAATTGAAAATACATTTCCGTGTTGAACGATCATATGATTTTCAATTCCTACTAAGTTTGGGAAAAAGTCTTTAAACGGATTGGCTTCGACTTCGTCCTCATCCTCGTTTTTCTGTTTTTTCTTATTCACTTTGCCTTTGTATTTTTGATTGCCTTTTTTCGCTTCCTTCCAAGGCAAGATTGGTTCCTTCATTGCTATCTTTGCGATGATGTACATTACAAGCCCTAGGATGACTAAGAATAGAAGATCTCTCATTCCTCTGAACGCCCCTTTCTCCAACTTCCGTATTGAGTTTTTCTTTGCAACACGATCCAGTAATAAGCATCGCGGTTCATATTGTGTTTACCGACTTTTATAAATCCGAGAAATACGATGATGAATCCCACAGGCGCTGCGCTGATTATTGCAGCTGCCGCTCCGACAAACCATGAAATTTTTGCAAACAGTAAATAGACAAATGGAACGTAGGTGTATAAAAGGATGCCCCCAACGACTAAGTAAATTAGCTGTCTTTTTGAAATAACTCCCATGATTTCTTTCTGTTCACTGGACATATCAACCGGTACTTTTGCAACTCTCACTTAATTTGACTCCCTCCGTATAAAAGAATAAAAACACCTTCATCAATTCAAATGAAGGTGTTTTTGCTCATGGCGTTGAACTGGTTAACCTCCAATGCCCGTAGCCCAGCCAGCGATGTCGTATGCTTTGTAAATGACAAAGATACCGGCAATTGCAAAGCCTAGAGCGCCCATACCTGCGGAACGTTTTTGAGGGTTACCTGCGCTACCTGAGAGTAAAATTGCTCCTACGACGATACAAGCAACTCCCCAAAGACCACCAAGACCCATAATCAAGTAAACGACTTTCTGTAGATCATCAAAAAGTCCATCGGTGCTGCCTGTATCACTGATGCCTGCTTGATTCAGTGCTTTAGATACGTTCGCTGATGCTGACGTTGCCATAAAAGCGGTTGTGGCCAGTGCAGCCAATAATGAAACCTTGAGTTTTGAAGCACCTTTCTTCATGTTCCCACCTCCGAGTGATTTGCGGAATTTCTCCAGAAAAAACGAAAAAACCCCACTCTAAACACGATAAACTTGCGCACAGCAGTGCGAAGTCGTGTTTACAGTGGGGTGCTCCCATTGACTTGTCATTTAATTACTCTTATCATACCCAATTCCTAAAATTACCGCAATGGCTTTTTAAAATATTTTCCATAAAAGTTTTGGGTTTGAAATAGCACTAATGAATAATAGTCAAAAGTAAAATATAAATTTGATGTGTTAAAATAACATCTATAATTTGTAAATTTATTCTATACAATATAGCTATTCTCACAATCTGTTAAGGAGGACAATATGAATAAAACTATAAAAGTGGAATCTAAAGTTTCAACTCCTGTTGAATTAAAAATGAAGAACATCCACTGTTAGAGACCAATTACATTAAATTTAAAAATTAACCCCAATAACTAATTCTAAAATACATACTTATGAAGAAGGATTGGACTTTGTCTTCGCTCATGAAGATATTAAAATGTTGCTATAACTGGTCCATATGGAGCGGGTAAAACAAGTTTAATTAATACTTATAAAGAGCTTAACCCAGAAAAATTTTTAAATATATCGCTTGCTCTTTTCAACCAGAAAAATGAGAGTAGTATAAAAGACGAATCAAAACCTCGGAAGAGGAAGAACCAATCAAGGCGAAATCTGAACAACCTCTTGAGGATAACATTTTGGAAGCAAAATTTTAAATCAGCTATTGCATCAAATAGACTCAAAAATTCCTAAAACCAACTTTAAAATAAAAGAAAAATTCCACAGAAAAGGATAGTCTGGAATACTATTTTAGTTCTTATGCTTGGACTGTCTATTCTATTTTTTTTTATTTTTATAACTCTTGGATTACTTTTATTCCTAAGTTGTCTAATAATATGATATTAGGCATTGCAAATGTTAGTACAGTTCCTGAAGTTAAACTCGCAGTCGGTGTTACAAGCATTTTAATTGTATCTAAGTTTTATATGATCTATTTGTAATACAAAATAATAGAAATATTTTCAAGAAGCTAAATTTACAAGGAAATCAAATTGAAATTTTGGAAGAAAGCGATGATTCCTATTTTGATAAATATCTCAATGAAGTTTTTATATTTTCGAAAATTCTGGCGCAGATGCGATAATCTTTGAAGATATCGACCGTTACAATGCAAACCAAATATTTGGGAAGCTGAGAGAAATAAATACATTAATTAATAATAAGAAAAAGAATGATAATAAGAAGCAGAATAATAAATTAGTCAGTTTCTTCTATAAACACAATCCAAAGGTTAGTGCATTCATCGAAAGAAAACAAAATTATTTTTAAAAAGACGAATTCAATAATTTTGATAAGCCTCTGCGATTTATTTATTCTTTAAGAGATGATGTATTTGTTTCGAAAGATCGTACTAAGTTTTCGATTTTATCCTTCCGGTTGTGCCGGTGCTAGATGGATCGAATTCTATGAGCAATTCTTAAGAGTTTGAAGATGAGGTTAAAGAAAAACATTAGATACCCAGTTTCTACAGGGGGTATCTTTATACGTAGACGACATGCGGATATTAAAGAACATCTATAATGAATTTTAGTTTATAAAAAGACTAGATACGATTGAACTCGATTTGAATAAATTGCTAGCTTTAGTTACTTATAAAAACATATTTCGAGAGATTTTGGTGAACTACAATTGAGTGCTGGATTTGTTTACAATCTGTTTAACGAAAACCTAATTTTTGAAGGAAGAAATTGCCACTATCGAAAGGCAAATTTGTGAAAACAAAACCTTCTAACTGAAATTCATAACGAAAATTAAATAGTATTGAAGAGCTTGACGCCATTTATTTTCACATCCCTCATATACTGAAATCAGTAAAAGGACAGTCTATTGAAAAGTATGAGCGTAGGATTGATTTAATTAAAGCCATAAGAGAAAATCCGGCATCAGTTGTGGTCGTAGACGGTAGATATGCTCAAAATATCCGTTCTATGGATGTGAGTCAGTTTCTAAGTGATATGGAATCTAACCCTGAATACTCAGAACGAAAAACTCATTCAAGATAAAACATTTCTAGAAGATGAAAGAATATCTTTAGAACTACAACAACTCAAAAAGAAAAGCAATTATTAAGCAAAAATAAACTACAAAATATTATAAACAAATCTAACATTGATTCGATCTTTAAAAGTAAGCATACCAATGAATTGGGCATCAACAATTACTTTAAAGAGATAAGGAGCAGTCCATACTTCCTTTGATAAAGTATTTAATTAGAAATGGATATATAGATGAGACATACCCTGATTATATGACTTATTTTATGCTACTAGTTTGACTATTGAAGATAAAATATTCCTAAGAAGTATTTCTGATGAAGAAGCTAAGGATCCCAATTACCATTTGAAAACCTTGAATTAATAGTTTCAAGACTTGACGCTGCTGATTTTCAAAGAAGTGAAATATTAAACTATGAATTATTGGAGTATCTTCTCAGTACTTTGATTCGAATCTTGTCTATCTAGAAACTTTTATTAAGCAACTAGAAGAATCCAAGAACTTCACATTTATAGAAGGTTTTTAGGGTTAGAAACCCACACAAAATATTCATTAGTATCTAAAATTGATATGGCCACATTTCTTCCTAGAAGTCATTAGTATAAGTAACTACGATGAACTACTGAAGAAAGAAATTTCGTTAGCCCTTTTAAATTATTCTAGTGTAGATGAATTGAATCATATTAATAAAGACAGCCAACTCGAAACATATATCAAATAACGAAGGCTTCTTAAATCTTGAGAATCCAGATATTAATAAGATAACCGAAAACTAGATTTGTTGAACGTTAGGTTTAAAGATCTTAACTTTGAAATTTCTCATACGGAATTACTTAAAGAAGTATACGAAATGAAATTGTCTGAACTGAACTTCCTATTGATATGTAAATTTTAAAACATATTTATTTAATTGAAAGTGATACATCTCTTACTCATAAGAATTACAGTTTGATTAGGACCAAAAGAATGAAAGTTTATACGATTACGTTAACAATAATATTCAAGAATATTTAGAGGTTGTATTAGAGAATTGCGAAGAAAAATAACTGATGAAGAACCTGCTATTTTAGAGTTATTAAATAACCAAAATGTTGAGTTTGATACGAAAATCAAATATATCAATTTCTTGGTTAACAAGGTTAAAGATCTAAATGAAATTAAGGATATTGGATCATGGCCAACCGCATTAGCACATGGAATTATATTAAACGAACCTTCTAATGTTACATCGTATTTTTCAAGAATGAGAACGGCCTAGATTCTTATTTAGTTGATTTTATTAATGAATTTGAATTAGGTTTATCTTTTGAACCCGATTTCCTTAATGCCAATTTTGGTGAGGATGCAGCAGAATCGTTCTATGATGCAGTTATCCAAGCAAACACTTTAGCTAACAAGCAATACAAGTCTATTTTAAGCTCTTTCGATTGGCACTATGATGAATTTGAAATTGAAGGTGTCGAAAGCGAAAAGTTTCAATATTAATAGACCTAGGATAATCTCAATGTCAGAAGAAAACTTAACGTTTCTTAGAGAGCGATATGATGAGCTGAAAGAACAGTTTATTATTAAAATATAGACGATTATTTAGAGTTGCTAAACCCCGAAATCTATAGACTTGATGAGGCACTGTTCTTACTAGAATCATCCATTAGCATTCCACAAAATTAATAGTATTAAAACATAATGACAGCGAAATAAGCCTAAGAGAGAGAGAGTTAGCTACAGAAATTAAAGGGTATATTATCGAGAATCACTTTGATTTAAAAGACTTTCAGTTCTTACTGGATAATTACAGTAATGAAAAACGTCAGATTCAAGAAAAGATAATAAAATTGATCTCTGAACAATTTAGTTACGTGTTAAAAGAAAAGCTATCAATACCCTTCAACGTTCTGAAGGAAATTTATTTGCATAAGCAGCTGTCAGAACAACAAAATAAGCAATTGTTAGTCTTGAATTTGAAAGACTACGTCCTTAATGAAGCCTACGAATTGTTTGCTACCCTAAACTCAAAAGAGTATTTAAGTTTGTTTGAGGGAGGACGGCCAAAGATCCCGAAAACTGATATCGACAAACAACTATTGGATGTCCTCAAAAGTAAAAATTGGATATCATATAGCGTCGATAAAAACGAACCAACATATTTCAGAGCTATTAGTAAAAAAGCAATTAAAAGACACTAAACTTTATATTTTTCCCAGTTAAGTTGTAATAAAAAAGACGTTCACAAGGTGATTTCTCACTTTGTGAACGTCTTTTACTTTAAAGATTCTTTTAAAACTCTTTTATCTGCGGAAATTTGGAATTCAAAAACATATCATCAATTCCCTTTCCATCTTCTTCGTTCCACATTGCCATGCGCACTTCATAACCCTCTGATTTTAAATGCGTAATGAAATCCTTCAGTGGTCTTAAAACATCCGGATTCGAAAGCATATCCATATCATATGCCAATGTAACAATGCGTGTATTCATTTCTTCCAATACTTCCATAACGTTAAACCAAGTTGAGACACCTGGTAATCCAATGAAAGTCGGTGTTTTTTCTTGATCGATAATTTGTCCGGATTTGTAAAGCCGCGCCATATGTTCTACTGCAATATCTGCTTTTAGAGCACCTTCGGTAATCCAAACAGAATCAGTTTGATGAATCTCCCCTTCTTCCCAATCCTGCAGCTGGCTTACTGGAACAGCTACATGAACTGGCAAGGGATTCCCCGCTCCTGTTCCTTGCTCTTTGTTAGCTGAAGATAACCAAAAATACCGCTGCCCTTTCTTCAAACACACAGAACCATAGTTGCCATTCGTCATAATGGTAATACGTTCGCCTTCAGACAAGTATTCCTCTTTATACACTTCGCCATCAATTTTTACTTGTACCTTGTTTGGTTTTTCAATAATCTCAGCTGTAACGTGATCATTGAATGTCCCTTCAAGGACCGCTTTAAATCCTGGATTATCTACTCGAATTTGAAATCCTGTTAGTTGATTGCGCGTATTGCGGTATGGAATCAAGATACCTGGTGCACCTGCAATCATCCAGCCGTATTTATTCTTAAAGAAACCAGGCACACCTTCAAAGGCTTCTTCACTCACGTGATTGAGCATGGCCTTTGTTGTATCCCATGATTTCGCTGGAAACGTGCGATACTTTCTGTGGTGAATTTCTTTTTCTTGCATCGAACGACTCGGCCCTGTTAAGTGTTCATGATGAACATCTTGAAGATATGTGTTTTCAAGCATTGCGCCATAGACAGCATTCAGCTGCTGAACAGGCGCTTTCTCGCTCTCTAAAATATACTCTTCGAGATTCTTTTCTTTTGATACCGGTTCTTTCAAGAAGTGAAGCCAAGAGGTCATTTTTTTCGAGAAGATAATCTTACTTTCTACTCGAATACAGACCACGCGGTTCCCATCACTGTGCAGCATACAACCCCCGCTTTTTCCGCAAATCGGACAAGTCTCACGAATGATTTCATACCAATCTTTCATTCTTGTGCGTCTCAACGTGCCTCTCATAATATCCTCTCCTTCGATTAGATTATTCTTTTGAATCGTTTATGGATTGGTGGCATCGCCGTAACAATTCTGTACTTTGCAGGCTTCTTGCCTCTCCCAATAATCAAAACCATCGGCAGTCCATCCGTATCACATCCTTCAATCTCAAATGCGATTCGGTTGTTATACATAGTCGTTCGCGTCATTTCTCCCTGCATAATGCAGTTGATCATATCAGAACGCGTATAGCCCCGCTTTTCAATGCGTAAAAACGTGTGCCCTGATATTTGAACCTTTCCTTGCATTAATGCTTTTTTAATCATACGTTGCTCATCCATAGTCCTTCGCCCCTTTCATTCGTCATTTTTCGACAAGAAAAAAAGCCCCTGGACTGATTAATAGACAATAGCAAAAGCTATCTCCAAATCAGCCCAAAGGCTTTTTCTAATCGTCACCGTCGGAGCGGGTTTCGCTCGACATAGTAAATTTAAAAATTTTTAATAAATTTACTATATCACTTCTAATTTAGCCGTTCAAGATTTTCTGAAATCCTTTAGACTTCGTTAGCTGCTCCCACCAGTTCGCTTTTTTCTCTTGTAACTGGAATGATGGCCCGATTAGATGTCTAGCGAGCTGATGATATGGCTTTTGCACTTTTTCTCTTACACCCGCTTGAAAGTAAAGCGGTTGGTTTTGATAATAATTTCTCGCTGTTTCTTCCCACAAGGGAGGCATTTCAGCTAATAAGTTACTGCCTAACCCTTCTGATATAATGCCAGGTTTTGAAGCTGAAATTGATTTGTTGTGAATCAAGTGAACATCTAAGCCGGACGATTCCTTAATTCCTTTAATGTATCCTTTCCAGCTATTCAATTGCTGCACCCGGTCGTCTACCAATATCCATAGTTCATCTAAATACCTTAGCGATTCTTTTGTAAAGGCAGCCATTTCCCCAGTGGGTATATCAATTAACGTCACATCATAGATGCCGGTCATTCGATAAAATGCGTCGAATGAGTCGGGATTCCAATGATGTTTACCATCTTTCGTATTTAAGGGGAAAAACTTCACACCCCGATACACCCACTCGCTATTTCCAATTGCTTGATCCGCATGTAAGTTTTCGGCCAAGCTCACCCATTTATCTGGAACGGAACCATATCGAAGCAGCCAGTCTTTTAATATGTGATTACTTGTTAAGCTCTCTAAAACCGCCGTATGAATTCGGTTCTCTGCAAGAAAGAATGAAAAGTTTAAAATGAACGACGTGACGCCCATCGCCGGGAGCGGGGACCAGACCCCGATCGTTTTAAACTCATCCATTTGCGGACCGGTCAGGCTTTTTTGAATACTACGAAGTCTTTTAGAATAACTGGCATTTTCACTAGCTGATGGTGAATGTTCAACAACCGCTTCTACTTCTTCCGCTTTACTATCTGCAGGAGCATCATCGATCTGCTGAATTTCGTTCAGTTCCTGCTCTTGTGATTCACGCGCAATATCTTCCATTTCCTCTTCTGAGAGTGGCGGTTCTTCTCCAATATAGGGCTCATCATTGAGTTCTTGTGAGTATGAAGGTGCCCCTTCAGTAAACGAATCAAATGCGTCACTTTCGTCTTCTTCCACACCGAGCTCATTTTCGTCCTCTAAAGACATTTCATTTTCATCAATAGGGATAATTGCTTTTATCTCTTCAATTAGCATATCTACATCGAGTTCATTGGTTTTCTTGTCAATAAGGACTGGAGTACCCGACCATTCCTTCCTTCCGGCATTTTGAGCGTCAACAAAGATAAAATCATCTAATTCTGCAAATTCGCCTTTCAATGAATCATACTCGGCAGAATCTACCTCTTCATTGAGCAGGAGACACACTTCAGTCTGATAGTCGCTATACCAATTCTGAAATTCTCCAATCGATTGAAAATCATGAAGTCTATATCCGGCTTCAAATAGTGAACGCTTTATCTGTTCTTTCATCCCTGATGGAAATTCTGTAGTAAATACCGAACACACATGAATTTGGTCCTTTGCCATGAAATCCCCTTCCTTTTTAGAAAATAAAAAAGCGCACATTCCCGCTATCTTATGAGATAGCGGTGAATATGCGCAGTGCTTGCGTTGATTTGAAATTACTTTGACTATAGCACAGCTTTTCCAAAAAAGTAATAACTCTATTTATTTTTATCAGCAGAACGGGTATACTATCAGTATATTCTTTAATTTTTTTAATTTTGTCGAACGTTACACGTTCTGACGGTGATGACACTAACAAGCCTCTGGGCTGATTTTGACACATAGCTATTTTGCTGTGATGACTAATCAACCCAGGGGCTTTTTTGCGTTTTCAATTAAAAATTGAAGAGTAAAAACGTTTGGGAAAGGGTGTATTTTTATGGAGAACACTAAAGTTATGGAGGGATTGAAAGCACCATTTGGTTATGATGATATCGAATGGAAAGTTCAATCAGCTACCGAGAGAAACGGAGAAATATCAGTCCTTGTTGTTCCTTATCTAAACGCTCGCGCCATTATGGATCGTTTAGATGCAACTTGCGGGGCTCTATGGAAATCAGACTTCAAACAAATGATCATCGAGACTGCAAAGGGACAGAAGCAAGGATTCAGTTGTATTTTGTCCATCAAAATCGACGGAGAATGGATCTCACGAGTTGATGGAGCAGAAGTGTCAGATATTGAATCCATTAAAGGCGGCTATTCCAACGCACTTAAACGAGCAGCAGTTCAATGGGGAATCGGCCGATATTTGTATGACCTCCCTAATTTTTGGGTACCGTTACAGCGAAAAGGCAAATGCAACGTGTATGGTTATTTCAAAATTTCGGGAGAGAAAAGACAAATCAGCGGTAAATTTAATCCGCCTACTATCCCTGCTAAGTTCTTGCCTGAAGGACATACGTATTCCAATAGACAAGAACAGCAGCTTGAGAACTTTGATTCCAGCACTTCAACGACACATCATGACCAAACAACTCAGAAGTCCGAAAAACGTACTGGAAAACCATCGGACATGGCATCAACCATGACCGAGAAATCCCCTTTAGAGCACACAATTTCCTTATTCAAGTCGCTATCTATCGGCTCAGAGCTTGTTCCTGGACTCATGAAGAAGATCACCGGTGAGCGGATGCAAATTGGAAAGGCTACTGAAGAACAATTACGAGAAGTTGCTAAAGTTTTAGTTCCTGTCAAAAAATACATCGAGTATTGCCAAAACCAAGGTTTGACGGAGGATGAAATGCTGTACTACGCGCAAATTACTCTACACGAGAAATTGGAAAGCCATTTAAGCCTATTGCTTAAGATGGATAAAACCATTTGTAATGAAACGATACAGCTGATCCATGAAGACCGCGAAGCGGCTCAACCAGCTTAATCGAGAGACTTGAACACATAAAGGAGAAGGCATCCCCTTCTCTTCTATGTGTTTTTTTTATTGCTTGTAAGTCTGCACCTTATAGGGCAGCCAAGTGAAGGGAGAAAATTAAAATGAAATTCACACTAACAAAAGATGTTATCCAACAGGCTATGCAAAAACTTCGTCCGGTACTGAATGCCAAAGGCACAATTCCAATTTTGGCAGGAATCAAGGTAGAAGCTATGGCGGATTGTATTATGCTGACAGCCAGTAACGCCAGCGAAAGCATCATCCATCGTATTCTCCCAAATGGAGAAACTACAACGATTGATAATGAAGGAGCGGCCGTCCTCACAAAAGAAGCCTTTGAAGTAACATCTAAACTTAGCGGAGAAATCACATTTGAACTTGTGGAGAAAAACCTTCAGGTGACTCAAGGAAAGAAAACCTCTTTGAGCTTTACGACAATGGCACCCGAGGAATTCCCGAAAATCGGAGCAAATCCTACGTCAGCGCCAATCGTTCTAACGGGCCAAAAGTTTTCCGAACTTATCTCCCGAACAGTCTTTGCAGTAGCCAAAACCGAGACGCGCCCTGTTCTAACAGGCGTGAATCTACAGGTTGGTGAATCGCTGCAGGCGATTTCGACTGATAGCCACCGGTTAGCAAAAGTAACTATTCCTTTGGAAGAAAAGTTGGATGAAGTATCCATTACAATCCCAGGTAAAATGCTGGACCATGCATTGAAAGCATTTGACCTTTCCAAAGGTATTCTCTTATCTATTGATACCTCGCAAATCGCGATGGCCAACGGGAATACGATCTATTACTCTCGCTTGCTGGAAGGTAACTATCCTGACACGCAGCGTTTGATCCCGACAACTTTTGATGGCGAATTGACACTAGACGCTAAAGAATTCACTGAATCTCTTCAGCTGCTATCGACTCTTTCTTCAGAAGGTGTGATCAAGCTAGAAGTAGATGGGCTTTTTGTAAAGCTGGATTCAAAAAACGAAACCGCTAAAGGACACCGTGAGCTTTCGTTTATTGAATACACGGGTGAAGCCGGATTCACAGTTTCTTTCTCTTCTGGCTTTTTGCTTGAAGCTCTGAAACGAATCGATTCAGACGCCATCAAGCTGAACTTTTGTGGAGCCCAGCGCCCATTTACGGTAGAAGGAATTAATGAAAAAACAAAGCAAGTACAATTGATCTTGCCTGTGAGAACTTATTAAAAATACATGGAGAGTGAAAGAACATGACGGCCGCCAAGCCATCGTGTTCTTTTTATTTTCTAAAGGAGAATTCACATGAAATATGATT
Organism: Planococcus sp. MB-3u-03; assembly: GCF_002833405.1. Lineage (NCBI taxonomy): Bacteria > Bacillati > Bacillota > Bacilli > Caryophanales > Caryophanaceae > Planococcus > Planococcus sp. MB-3u-03. Next base: position 29,679 of record NZ_CP025123.1, read on the forward strand.
TTGAACAGATAAATGTTGCTTTCGAAGCGCAGCCTGTAAACGAGAGAAACGAATCTACTGAAATAGAGAAAGAGATGTACGCGCTTTATTGCATGTTGAATCGCATGGATGTTAGTCAAATTGACTTTTCGAGATTGGATTCTCATGCAGTTGCAGAAGCCTATGACTTATTCGAGCAATCCGTAAGAAGCGAAGACCAGGATGGAACGATCTACTTTTTGCAAGATTCCCCATGGTCTTCCCTTCTTTGCACGCTCGAGCTTATGTGGAATTTTGCTAAAACTGAAACGAAAAAGCCCATCCCGGCTTTTCCGTTGATATGAGGTGATTCCATGAGCATGGAGCATGAACAATTTTATATGTGCCAAGAGTATTTACGATCTTTGAAACTGGTCACTATCGCAGTTGAGTCAGGAATAGAGCCCAAGAAGTTAAAGGGTCTTTCGATCGTTCCTACCTACTATGGCAGTTTAGAAATAGCCGAGGTGTTCACGGGCATTCTAGCTCAATTTTTCGAGTTAACTGTTTACGATGCATATTGTGATGACTTCGACAAAGACTACGAGAGATTCCTTGCGAATAGTCAATTCACAAACAGCGGAAAAAAGAAAATCGAAGAAGCCTATAAAAATCAAGAGGTGGCGATTTTTGAAATTGATTTTCCTGCTGCCGCTAATTTTCCAATTGATTGTTTAGATTACGAAGAGTCATTGGCGTTTGGAAGACAAAGAAGTAAATTGTTCTTCTGCAAAATAGCCGATTTCGGGTTACCAGCATATGATGACGCGCTGAGAGAAATACTGCTTCATAGCAAAAACACTAAAAAGGAAGTGACTTCATGAATTGGACATTGCAATTCACTGATGTACCCAAAAATCCCGATTTTCCAATCATCGGATTTCAAGAGATAGCCCCTAGATTAAAAGGGCCAGAACAATACTTCTCGTTAGATCAAGTCATTGGAATATTGTCTAACATTACCGAAATGCCTAACGATGATTCTAATTTGAGAGAAGAAATGATCGTTTTCCCTATTCTTCCGGAAGGCACATTACTTTATTCCAGCCATCCAAATGGAAATTTAGAGCAAATCGTTTTTGAGATTCCGCAAAAGTCTTTCGATATTCGATACAAGGATGAAGATGAATTCTTTTCACTCGCCTTCCCTCGAATGATCTTTATGTGTGAACTCAAAGGCATGGGAAATCAAAAACTAATTGATACGATGCGGATTTATGCGGTAGAGAACAATAAGGAGCCTATTACGCCTGAAACGCCCTTATACGACTTCCCCTATCCAAATGTCATGAAAGGCTCCGGAACGGTTTGCTGGGGTATTAACGAACGACTCCTGGTCGATTCTCTGATAGAAGCGAAAAAAGCGCTATTGCTGTTCTTTTCCGCTCCTTTTAACGAGGACCACGGTGTGCGGACTACCTTAGGAATCAACACTTTCCGGAAGTTGCTCAATGAATTGGACGAGCAGCCATATAGCGATGATTGGCTTGTTCCTGCATGTAAAACACTCGGACAGGTTTTGAGAGAAACAGATTATTAATTGGACTTGAATAAGCCTATACCCTAGAGGATAGCTTCAAGAGAGGAGAACTTACTATGACTAACATTTTCGAGCTTTTCAATATGGTGGATTCTAACGAAAAAGAGAGACAAGATAAAGAAAATCAGAAAAAATAGGCTGAAGCCGAGAAGAAAGCCAAACAGCAAGAAGAACTGCAGAAGAAAGTTGATGCTGCTAATGCTGTATATGGACCAAAAGAAGCCCCGAAAGCTCCCGCTCCTAAAAAAGAAGCCGTAGACGCTTTTAAACCGGACGAAGAGACCGTTATTCGCTTCATGGGCGATTCGCTACCGGTAGTTGATTTCTTTTCACCTGAAGAGCTTGCTGAAGGCTTGCTTGTGAAGAAAAAAGACCAAGATCCTGTACGCCAGCCGTTAACCGGAGAAATGCTTCGTGCGCGGATGGAGAAAGAGTATCCGGAATTGGTTAAAAATCATACCGACGTAGTCTTTTTGAAGAAAAAGAACATTATTGTGATCGTCATGAAAGCGAAACCGAAAGGCGCACCAAACCAAGACCGGAATCACTTCCGGTCTTCTCTTTACCCTCTTCCATTTACTTTGCTTCAGCAATTTATTGCGATAGCTAAAGAGTATGGAAAGCATAGTCTTGAAGTTCATGGCGACATTTACTATATGACGAATACCCAGCAATATGTGTTGGATATTCCTTCGCAGCGAGTTGAAGAATATCAGGTCGAAGTGATCGAGACAATATTTGATTTAGCTGACCGCTTTTCGGATGGTATGAAACTTCTAGAGATTCATTCGCACCATACTATGCCACCCGCCCCCTCTTCACTTGATAATCAATCTGAGCGATCTCCAGGAATGTGCTATGCCATTGTCGGCCATACACAGAAATTCTTTCCTGATATGACCGCTCGAATGTTTGTGAATGAAGAGATTGGTCACAAATCTTTAAATCTTACTGATTTATTTGAAACACCGTTTTCTGAACTCCCAGAGTATGATCTCCACAAGATTGAGGTGGTCAAATGATTAACCTTCTGGATTCAGCAAAAACGGATTACTCTACCAAAAAAGGCATTTATCCATTTATCGTTCAAATCGGAACAGGCGGTACGGGTGGTTACCTCGTTCAGCATATTGCACAATTGCTTGGAACGAGTAAACGCGCCGCTACTTATGTTATTGCCGATCCTGATGTGATTGAAGAGAAGAATTTGGGGAATCAATTGTTTTTAGCTTCAGAAGTGGGATTAAAAAAAGCTGAAGTTCTTGCATCCCGCTATTCTTATGCTTATAACATTGATATTCGCAGCAAAACCACGGGCTATATTGAATCAGTAGAAGATGTATTAGAACTATTTAACACGGACTACCTAACAGACATTTCCTACTCGGACATATTGATGCCAATTGTCATCGGTTGTGTCGATAACAACTATACCCGCAAAGTGATTCATGATTTTATTAAGGAAAATGCAGGCGTATATATTGATGCTGGCAATGAATCTACTGTGGTCCCTGCTGACTGGCAAACACGCCCGAAAGCTCAATGGACCGAAGATGAATTAAAAGCGTTCAATGAGAGCGGCTGGAGCGGTCAAATTGTCACTGGCTTGAATCTGAATCTTGCTAAGCTACCTACTGTAGCAGATGCATTTCCAGATATTCTTGAGACAGAGGACAAAGAGCGGCCCAGTTCAATATCTTGCACAGAATTAACGGCAAGTGAGCCGCAGCGACTAATCGTCAATAAGTTCTCCACGTTGGCCATTTTGAGCGTTTTGACAGAGATTGTAGAAGATATGACTCTAAGTAGCCATATCACTTTCTTTCAAGCTAAGAAAGGCTACATGCGCTCTACAGAGGCGACTAAACAAACAAAAGAACCGCATTCCTTATAGGAGCGGTTCTTTTTTCATTTATTATAATTGGTATGTTTTCTGATCAGTCACTAAGTAATAATCTATGACTGTTCTTGAATGATCTTGCTGTGGAATCTTTTCAATCATTTGATTAATGATGTCGGTTATCTCATTTTGACTAATCAATTGAGAGATTAGTATTTCCAAATGGATTTCAGATTCCCCCGTATTCCGCTCCTTTTCGATCAGCTGGATGGTCCCCACTTTTTGAGCACCCTTGATGGATTCTGTTTGAAACAAAGTCCATTTCTTCATGTTTTCTATAACCGCTTCCCCTTGCATATATACTTGCGGATTTAAAAAAGTAAGGTCGTATGGGGTTGCTAATTTCAATGTATGCGGCTTTTCCGGTGGTTCCTGATAACGGGAAGATTCGGTAAAAGCATAGTAGGCTCCTAAAGCGAGTACATCCTTACGCAGTTGAACTGTGACCTCATAGGCATCATAGAATGACGCTAGAACACGTTTTGTAAATTGTTTCTCTATATCGCTTTGCTGCCATTCAACTTCACTGTCTTGCATAACTGTTTCTAAAAGAGAGTACATTGTGTTTCGCACGTAGCCTTTCCTTAAATTCCATGCTGCTTGTTCCAACTGAAACTCCGGATCCTCTAACAACTCACTCATGATGAAATAGCCTAATAAAAATTGTTCGCTGACTACTTCTAATGTGCGTTCTTCAATGAATTTTTTATCTTCCGGCTCAGTAGCAAAAGCCATAATTTTTTTGCCATAAAATGTTGTGACTGACTGGATAGTAGCTTTAAATTCATAATCTTTATTGAAACGTTTCATCAACTTTTCTGGTACTAGCTCTTTTTGTTCTTTTATACTTACCATTTACTCTTCGCCTCCTGGAGATTCAAATGAACTTTCTAAAGATGGATCGATTTCGTATGGTGGAGCGGGGCTGTCATAGGTTACAAACCATTGACTGCCTTCTTTCTTCATTCTCAATACATAGTAAATAAATTGAGAATCATCCGTTACATATTTGCGATAACTTTCTCCTTCATCTCCACGAATATTTGTAGTTGCTTCGGTGAGCTCGTATGACTCGATTGGAGCGGGCAAATACTGTAGAAATGTGTATTGTAAAACTTCAAATGTTTCTTTTCGATCAGCTTCACTTGCCGGCAATAATTCTAAGAAATCGTCATGTAAATGCGGTCTTAACATTTCATAAAATTCATCCGTATCCAAATCGCCTTTATGGTATAAGTAGAATAAATTCGAGACATATTGCGATAATTCTTGATGGGACGTGAATTCATTTTTTTTCTTTGGCAAATCAATTTCTATACTCTCTTGTTCTTCAGTAAGTTCAGCAACCGCTTCTTCTTCAGAGACATGATCATGACTTTCAAGTTCTTCCTTTTGTTCTTCCGATACTTCTATATCTTCCGGCGCGACTTCCTCATCCCCTTGCCCTGACTGCTTCTCAGCGTTCTCATTCTCCGTTTTTTCAATTTCTTCTTGACTTTATCGGGGACGCAACCAGTAGAAAATAACAATAAACCACTTAAAGGTAATACTAGCCACCCTGTACGCATTCTGAACTCACTCTCCTTATGCTTTTCTTTAGCAATGATTTTCTCAACTTTCGTTTTCCGTTGATGACAACATTTCGTTAAGTTCCCTGTTTCCAAATAGGGACGATAAGAATTAGAGAGTAAGTATAATTCAAAATGATTTAAAGTGAAAACGATTATCCATATTGATAATCTCGCAATCCTTTATCGTTCTTGAAAAGAAATAGCACAGAGTTTTTGAAGAGGAATCGAGAGGTTTGTCTCTACAACAACCGAGTATTCTGTTTTGTAAGCAAACAACGTAATCCAAAATAAAAGTGTATTAATGTGAAGATCGGATGGATTTATAGCTGTAACTTCGCCGTTGGTGGTCCAATCTTTTAAAATATAATCCAACATTATGGATGGACAAATAATAAAAAACGGCTCGTCCTTATGAATCTGAACAAATTTGGAGATTAGATGATGTTCTATATAATCTTCTAAGATATATTTTTTGCTTTGGCTAATTTCGACTCTAAGATAGTTTTGGCCCTCGTGTTTTTTTAACTCATATTTAGTTAATAGAGAACTGACAATAAGATCGTTCAGAGCTTTTGTGGAACCCAAATGATTTTTCAATTACTTCTTACAACGCTTCATAGCGGTGTAAGTCCCCCCTTTCTAAACTACAAATAAAAAGAGCACCCCATAAAAAACAAGAATCGTGTTCTTGTAATTATGGGGTGCTCCCGTTGGTTTAAATTTAGTTAGTAGCTTTATTATAGTCCATGTGTTTATAACGTTCAAGGACAACTTTAAGAGTATTTGTGATTGAAGTGACTGATGTACCAAGCATTTCTGCCATTTCTTCCAGCGATTTTCTTTCGACTTTGTAGAGAAAGTGAATATATGAGGATCGAATTTCTTCTCCTCGGAAATGAGCGTTTATTACTTTGTACAATCGGTCATTAATTTCTTTTAGATTATGTCGTAGGTAGTTAGCTTCTTTTCTATTTGTGGAGGCAACAAGCAGCGAATGGTCTCTAAATGTGGCTCTCTCAATTGCTTGGATGAATATAGCTATATCGGATTCGTCGTAAAAATTACACTTAACAAAATACCCTTGATTGTTTTCAAAACGAACAACAATTTTATTCCCCGCATCAACGACATTTTCTGTAGTTAGGCGTTCAATGTCCTGGAGTTTTATGCCTTTTAGTGTAAGGAGAAAATAGAGTTTATCATTTAATAACAGCTTAGAATTAGAGAGAATTTGCTTTTTCTTTGCAAGTAACTCTTGGTAGTTTGTAGAACCAGTCTTTTCAGGAATATTGTATTCGTATTTTACTTTCGGCATAAAGTCATTAGGAACTTTACCCATTTCCCATAAAAAATTAAAGTATTGCCTTATCGTAGATAGCTTTCTTTTTATCGTAGTATCTGTCACCTGTTTAATTTCTTTCTCATGATCTAAGTATTTCTTAACGTGGAGGGGCTTTATCTCGAACGGTTCGAGTTTCCGGCCAGCGAAATTTGTAACAAAAGCTAGAAAGATATGCAGCTGTTCAATTTCGTATTTCAAGGTTTGTTCCTTGATGTTATTACTGCGTCGATATTCGGCATATTCTTTAAGCATGTTTGTCCCCTCCTTTAAATAGATCTTCCAATTAATTATAGCAAATTTTTCATCAACGCCGCGCGTTATTACATTCAAGGTTATCTTCTAGGAGTAATTCAAGTTTAAATACAAGGATATATACATAATCGTTTCTCATTCTAATAATTATCCAATAAACCTTTTAGAAAACAGTCGTATCAAGGGATTACTAAAAGTGTAGGTACTGAAGATTTTGAAGTGATGATTTTCTATAAATGACCTAACGCATATATAAACAAATAGCAGATTATATAATTTATATTCAATCTCTATAATTCAGTTTTTTAGGCATAATATTCCAGTCTTAGACATAAAAAAGGCAAAACAACTATGGTTTTGCGTAAATTGATAGAATAAAGTCGTGGCCAGTGCCATAGAATCAATAGCAGTACAAATGCTAAATCAGATAGGCCATTAAATCACACGACAAATAGACCTCTCATTTTAGAATAAGAAGCCAGAATTTCTGTATTGCTGCAGTTTGAAGAATCACCTCTACTGTTCGAGAATCTCGCGGAACATATTGAAGTGATGTTGTTTATCGTAGTTCACTCTATTGCTAGAACCTTTAGTCGTTTCAACGTAAGGCAATTGATTTACGACCTTCACTGGAGCGGAACGTGTGGAGGCAAGATCTTTCAAATACTGTTCGTATTTCTCTTTTTGAACCAGGAGAGTTCTTTCTGCTAACTCAAATGCAATTTCGCGCAATTCTGGGCGCGTCAGCCCTTGCTCAAAGTGAGAAAGAATTGACAAATGTACATGCGAAGTTTCCTCAAAAATCGGACTCCATCCCGTTTCTTCTGATGGCAAATCGTTTTGATTAATACCTAAATCTAGTAATTCCTTTTCGAAAACTACTTTATGGTTTATTGAGGACTTAGTGTTGTAGTATGCGAGTAATTTGTTCACCTCGATGAATGTAAGCGATCCAAAAGCAGTTTTAAAAGTATTTGGTAGGTCCATTCCGGCCTTGCTTGCAGCACTAATGTCTTCAGCTGCCTTCAACAATATTCTTCGAATAGAAACTAAAACATAGTAATTCATCAAGTGGTCCTGCAAAGCAAATTCTTCGGTGTCGTGCACGTCGATAAGGGGCATCTTCTCTTTGCAGTAATCAATTAAGGATTTTTTATATATAGCTAACCCAACTAGACTGGCCGCTTTAAAGAGATCGTTTTTGATTCCAATAATGCCATTTATGGTATTGGATTTAAGAAAAGATGATTCGTATGCGTTTTCTTTTAAGATATTATCGATTTCTGTATGTGATGCTTTCACATTCATTGTTTTTGCCGTCACAGATTTAGCTAAATAGATATACAAAATGTGTGTGTCATTTTCAACCTTACGCTTAGAAGTTCTTACTTTCTTTTTAGAAAGGTTATCGCCTTCCGGTGATGAAGAATTCATGATTTCCACATGTTCCTCAAGGAGCGTTATATGTTCCTGGATATTTTGTTGGTTTATAAGTATAAGTCGCTTATTATCGTCGCGAGACGGTATCTTAAGTTCAATCACGTCTGCTTTTAGACATTCAATAAGCGTAGCCACGACATTCTTTGCTGACTTCATATAAACTAAGCCATTTTCTGCTGTATGTAGAGTATTATCGTAAAGGTTTTCGATATTAACACGTAGTGGTGCATTTTCGATTCTCGAAGATAAGACATAGGAAAACAAACGTGTAGCCCAACGCCCAAGTTTAGGAAAGTTCCCATCAACTAATCTTTCATAGTTAGGGACAAATGAAAGCCTATTAGACTTTTCAAAAGTATGGACGTTGCTAAAGAGTTTGCCACTCTTCTCTTCGATAATGCCGGCATTTATTGCTACCTGCAATGCGTGTTTAAAAGAGCTTAATGTAAGATGGAGACGCTGCTTAATCTGAAACTTATACAATTTGATTTCGCGATCTACATCAACGTACGGACTTACTGTAAACATCATTCTGAAAACAGTCGGAGTTATATCTATCAGATTTTTAGAAAACGATGAAACGAAAGAACGGGATATTCGCGCGTAACGGATATCGGAAATGTCGGTTTCATAAGTTGAAGTTTTGAGTGCGACCATCTTAAATCCTCCTAAGTAATATGGGCATTTTCACATTTTGTAAGCGTGTTTGCTTTGATCTTCTTTCCCTTAAACATTTAAAGGTTTAAGGGAATCCCTGAAAACAAAAGCAATATACGCATTTAAAATGAGAAAAGCACCAGCAAATTATATAAAAAGTCTAGAATTTGCTTTCTTAGAGGTATAGAGTCTTGCACAGCCCTTATCTATTTGCTAAGATAAAGGAAGTGTTAGATACTAAAAAGACAATAAGAAAGCGGGCCTGGTTGCTCTCATTTTAAGAAGAGTCCAAGCAGAGTTCGATTTTGAAATAAGCTTGTTGGCGCAAACTTATTTCTATAGTGGTTTCTATAGTGATTTATTTCTGATGTTAAACCGATCCAGTGGGGACTGGATCATGAGAACTTGCAGCTTGCAGGTTCTTTTTCGGCTGAATGAACAAAAAGTTCATGACCTTGTACTATTAAGGCAGAAATATCCACCTTAATAAACCCATCCTCACCCTAAATTCTAGTTTAAAACCAGAAAATTCAGAATAAGATAGATTGGTTGCCGAAGAGTCATATAAAGCATAGCATTTGAAAAAGATGTCCACATTTTGTTTGATAATGTAAGAAAGTGGGCATATTAATTGCTTTGATGATCAGCTTATATTTCGCACCTTTGTAATTATCTTCGACTACTTATAGCTAATCGTTAGTTTTTAAAAGAAAACCTTTATTTTATTTACGATATAGGAAAATGGGTATCTTTTAATAAATTCTTTTAGACTATTAGAATCATATTGATAAATTATTTCATTTTGGACTCTCCAACGCTTGCTACCCAGAGCCCTGAATGCTATTATGAGATTAATTAAATATGGCTTCGTTATCATGTGTTCATGATCTTGTAGCCGAAAAGTCAAGAAAACCCGAAGTTCTTAGGAACTTGGGGTTTTCTTTGGTATTTTTAAAGTGCAAGTGAATATGCGATAGGAAGTAGTAAAGCTAAAGCTCCTGCAATTGTATATTCAACTGTAGCAAACCCTCTCAGAATCTTCATAGATCGCTCTCCCTTCTCAAATAGCTCCTCTTGTGCTTCTATCAGTAATTTCTCTTTGGCCTTTATAAGCGGCTGTGAGTAGTCTGATTCGATATCTTTCGAAAGAACACTAATCTGTTTTTCTTTATCTTCAATTTCTCTTAATACGTGCCATTTCTGTTTCAAGATGATCCTGTTGTTCATCTAGTTTAGAAAGCTTATCCGATTGCTCAGTGGTAACCTCGGGTTTTATTTCTTCTTCTTGATCAGAGTCAGGGCCACTAAACAATTTTGCAAAGAATCCCTTATTTTTAGTTCTTCCCACATTTTCACTTTTTGTTTTAGTGAAAGAATCTCTAAATACTCTTTCCGTAAATCTATGTTTTCGAGTTTATTCTCTAATCGAGTTAAATCAATTTGTAAGTCCTTTTTCTAAGCTGCAAGTTTTGAAGCTCAGTTAATTTGGTACTTCTTTTGTTATTCAATTCAAGGTAATTTAAAATTCCTACATTTTGATTTTATTTCTTTCCCCATTTGATTGAGGTTCTGATATAAATATTCGAATAAAACCCTTCTCGATAAGGCTTAGTTTCTTCTTCTGTCATAACTCGAGGTTCTTGTGATCTAACATCAAATTTACTAGAATAATTTTAAATATTGCGTCTAGCTGCCAATTTTCTTTTCTCATTTCCATAATAAACAAGGCTATCTGAAGATCCAGTTCATCGAATTGACGAATATCCTCAATTTTAGGAACGTAATGAATATTTTGGGATTCGAGTGAATTAAACCAGTTTGTGACTGTATTATAGTGGACCTTTTCTTCATTGCCGGTTATTAAACTGAGTCGAGTGCGGAGTTCCTTAGTGAACTCACTCAATAACCATTTCTTCGTATACTTTTCCATAGCTGCCCTCCGAACTTTTACTGCTGTACTCATATTATAACTTAAAATGTTGATTATAAAGCATTTATGATGCACTTATGGTGCACAATATGTGCATCACAAAGGATTCACAGATCACTTGTGGAGCACAATTTAAAACCGAATTATTGAAATCAGTGGTTTTATAGCCACATATTATAAAAAATTAAAACAAATAACTTCGTTAAATTGTGAAGCATCACAAGAACATCACAGCTCACATGTGAAGCACAATTACTGAGTTGTGAAGCGTCACAAGAGCGTCACAGTCCACATGTGGGGCACAAATTGAGGCGTGGCGCGGGTTGAGAAAAAGAGGATTTTAAAAAAGGGCCTACATGAAGTCAATCTCCATGTAGGCGTAGCTTTAATCTTTGAATAGGATATCAAAAGCATCTTCTGTTTCATTTTCTTTTTTAGAGCTTTCTTCTTCATTGGTGGAGTTACCAAAGATATCTTCGAATTCGAGTTCAGCATCGGTAGTAGCAACTTTAACTTCCTCAAAATCTGCAAATATATCATCATTACTTGGAAGGGCAGCTTGTTTTTCGGCTTCTTGCAATCGGTTGCTTTCTTGGATCATTGCTTTGACTCTTTCAGGTAATTGCAGTCCAGCAAATACCGAATAGAAGTAAGTATCTTTAATGTTCTTGTAATTGTAATTATAAAAGGCAATCGGTTTCTCGTTTGCGATAGGGGCAATATGATTGATTTCCGATTCAATTGCATTTGTGAATCCAAAGTTAAAGACTCGATTGCTAGTGGCTTCATCTGCAAGTATACTCACGGCCAATCGTTTAGTACGACCCAAGTCATATCCGTCTGACAAAATTCCTTCTACGATGTTTTCCTTGAAATCATTAACTTGATCTTCAGCCTTAGAAGTGGAAATATCAGACGTTGGTTTAGAGAACTTAGAGAAGTGAAGTACGCCAGGCGTCTTAACCAGGTTTTCAAACTCTGAACTGTCAAAGTGGTTTTCACCTACGGGCTTATAACTTGCTGTAACAACATTTAATTCGTGTAGGGATTCAGCAATGAATTGATTAGTAAAAGATAGATAATCAGAAATGAGTGCTGAATTAGATTTGGTTTCAGTAAAGTGATCAAATAGTTTTTGATTGTCGACAATAATCATTGAGCCGAGTGCTTGCATGGCTTGATTGATTTTTTTCAGTCGTTTAATTGCATTTGATATTACAGTCAAACCTTCATTTTTTCGCGGCAAAGTTAAAATTAACCCGAACTTACCTTTGAAGCCTGACTTCATTACTGAACCAATTGCTTGAATAATAGAACCTGTGCCAGTACCGCCGCCAAGACCTGCTACGATCCAAATGAAGTCTGAATCCTTGAACTGATTTTTAATGTGCTCTTGAACTTCTCCTTCGCTTTCAAGATACATTTGTTCGCCTAAATCAATATTGCGTCCCGCACCTCGGCCGCTCCCAATCAGTAACTTATTGATAGCAGGGTTCTGCACTTCGATTTTATCAAGATCGATTTGATTGGTATTAATAAGCAATGCGGAGTAAGGATATTTTTTGTTTGGTATATTAGTAGAAATTTCTGCACACGCTGCAGCAATTGAATTACCGCCCATACCTAATCCGATAAATCCGAAATTGAGGCTTGTATTAATCTTTGTACTACTAAAAACTGCATTTTTAAAACTCATAATAAACACTCGCTTTCTTAATTAGTTTTTTTCAAATACTCGTAAAATTCGCGTCCTAACGAAGAGATAGTATAGGTTCGTATTCTCCCGTATGATTTAACATCTAACAAGCCCGCACCTTCAAGCCTGGCTATACTTATGTCTAGCGTGTATCTGGAATTAATGTAATCTTTCTCTTGATCAGTGTCAGGTCTAATTTTCTTCTTCTGTAGATTAGCAGCTTTCCATAGCTGTTCTTTGGCCATGGCTTCTTTATTATTCCAAAGAGTGGTGAAAAGTAATTTGCTTTCATCTGACATTCGAACTTTAAACGTTTCAAATATGTTCTCTTTAGTAAGTGTCAATTCATCACCCCCGGTCATCCAATTAAATTGCGTTTATGAATTCGAATTCGATAATTCAAAAACGTTGTACGGTAATCATTACATAACTATGCGGTAGTGTCAATTTATTTATTGCGGTAGTTATTGCGGTAATACAATATAAACGCATTTATCAAGTGTGATTTAGAATCAAAGACACTTTTTAAAATACTCGTAAACCCTTTTAAATAAGGGTTTTTTATTACTTTAGTTATTACGGTAATAATTAATGTAACTATTACATTAAACATTACATAAATATCTAATGTAGCGTTGATAATGGGAGTGATTGATTTTGTTTTTGATAGCAATTCGGTATTTATTTCCTTGTTTTATTGATTGATCCAAAATAAGCAGTGCAAAATCTTCTAACAAAAGTAGTGGTCCTTTCTCTGGCTGTCCTTTTCTTAGTGCTGAACCGACATTAGTATGTGTTAGAAATTCTTGCGAATCTCAATGAGGTTTAGTAAATATGGTTTTTAGAATGAGTACACTTTCGTAAAAAAATGGAATGGAACGGCAGCTTATGTAACTCCAATTTTTCGTTGAACACAGAAGAATTAATTTGTTTTCCATAGAGTTTTAATACCGATTTTTTTAGGTTGTTTACACACCCCTAAATAAATCCCTAGTAACACAACCCTAAACTATTGTAGAAAAGGGGTGTGATACTAGGGGGTGTGTAACCCAAATTCCTTTAAATGACTGGCAAATCTCATTTTTTTAACTAAATACAATGCCTACTACTCCCCCCATGAATAACCCTTTAATTACTGGAGAAAGTATTTTAGGGAATCCCGTGTTTCTCGGCATTTAGAGGACTTCCTTTTTGCGGTTTCTCTCCAGTCAATCAAGGCTTTATTTGAATATTTTATAGCCACCTTTTAGAAGCTATGCTATACTTTTTTTCAAAATGAATGACAACAAACCAGGAGCACCCTGCCAGAAGAAAAGAGCGACCAGTCTCTTTCTTTTTGGCGGGGTTTTTTTGTTGAAAGGAGATTGGATATGAGAACCGACGTTTTAAAGTTAAAAGAGGATGGGCGGTTTAACGGGGTTCACTTAACGCCCGAAGAGTTGGAATTGTTGCAGCATCTTCATGAGTTTAAGTCCATTCACGCTAGAAACGTTCATAAGTATTATGAGATCACTTCTAATGGCAGACGGAAGGGGAACATGGTTACGAATAGACTAGCAAAATTGGTGGCTAGTGGCATATTGTTTCAAGTGAATGATAAAGAACCAAAGAGAGAGATTTTCCGGCCTGTCAATTATGCTTATCGTTTAGGCGTAAGAGGAATTGAAGTATTAGCAAACCGAGGTGTGTTTTCACATGACGATATAGAATCCAAAAAGAAATACTCCTATTTGGTGAATATACCTACGCTTCACAATATGGCAATAAATTCCTTGTTCATGGAAGTGTACAGACTGATGTGGGAGCGGGGAGAATCTTTTGCTTTGCTTAATGTAAGAAGTAATAGAGGTGAGAATCATGAGTTAATAGATTCCATATCTAAAGGCAGAGAATTACAACCAATAATCCCAGACTGGATATATGAAACTGAGCAACGCATTATTTGCTTAGAAGTAGATAGTGGTTCTCAAACTTTAGGAACAATCGAAAACAAAATCGCTCGTTATAACTTATTAGCAAACAAGTCCAGTAAGCCTATTACTGTATTTTTTTCCGTTGGCTTATTAAACGGAGCGGACGGGGAATCAAGAAGCAGAGATAGAAGGGTAGCTTCAATCAAGGAGACATTGAAAGAGAGCATCGAATGGGCTGACGGCCTAGAGATAATTGCTACTCCCTCCAATAGAGCTCCAAAAATCCTCCATAAACTCATTAGTCGGCAGTCTGCTATAGGGCGCTTACAGATGAAAAATAAAGCAAATCAATGGATTATGCACGCCAACAAGAATAGTCCAGCTGAATTCACATTTTCAATAAGCCAAAACGACTTGGTATCACAGAAGCTAACTATCGAAGATCAATATGACTTAGACCTCCTGGCTGAAATACGATCTCCTGAAAATATGAAGATTGGTGTCTTGCTGTTTATGGAAGAGGGGTCTTTATTCTCTTATCAGCGGGCAAGAGCAAACGTGAAACGAATTGTTACGCGAATATATGAAACAACCAATGCTAGTTTAAAGACTTCACTATTTTTGATTTACGAAAATGCGGAAGCGGCTGCAAACGATGTAGTGGCGTTGAATCCTAAATGCGAAATTATAATTTCTAGCCTAGATGAAGTGAAAGCTCCAACTAGAGAAGACGGTGTTTATCGACCGCTTGCAACAAAAGTGGCCACGCCTTTTACAAGAAGCGAAGGTAACATTCTATGAAAAAGGTGAACTGGCAAAAATGGAAAGCTCGTGTCCCGCTCCTGGTCGTTTTAATCAGTATGGCCGTTTCATTTTATTTCGCGATTTTTTATTCGGTGAGAGCTGCTAGATTGTTGCAATCACAATACACTGGCGAGGAAGTTACATACTTGTCCTGGCTGATTGGCTCAAATGACCATGTAACGTTATTAGGCGTAATTTGCGTAAGTGCCATCGGTTATTTTGGATTCTTAATCAGTACAAGAGTTAAACTCTTCAAGAAAAAATGGTTAAGGCTTATTAATTTTCTTGTCATGCACGTAGCAAGATGGAGCGGGTTAATCGCTTATGGAATGGGTGGGATAGACTCTTATGTAATTCCATTCTTTGAAAATAGGTTGGAAAACGTTATTACAACAGATGCCTTCATAGAATCCATTCTTTTTGAACATACTTCCGGATTTTATCTAATGCTGATTGCGCTACCGATTCTATTTGTTGGCTTCGTTCTTCTTTTCTTAATGGCTGAGCTTGGACTTAATGTTCAAGAGTTGAAGAAGGCATTCTTTAACTTCGAATATAAAGGGAAATGGCTCCAGAAGTTTAGCAAGCTGGAAGAGGTAGATGTATGGCCGGATGTCGAACTGGGACTATCCATCAAGAATCAGGAAATGGTAACCATTCCTGGCTTTGACCGCTCCTTGAACTCTTTAATCGTAGGGGGGATTGGGACAGGTAAGACAGCAGCACTTGCTCTACCGATGCTTAACCAAGATTTACATCACATGACACGATTTATTAATGCTTTCCCAACGTTGAGGGAGCGTGAGGATTATTTATCGAAAGATGTAGCGGGACGCCATCTGAATGGAATCACCGTAATTGAGCCTTCGAATGATTTGTGTCAGAAAACGCTTCAACTTGTTAAGGCACATGGCATTCCCGATGAAGCGATTACTTACATCAATCCGCTAGATCCAAATACTCCAAGTATTAATCCGATGCGTGGGCCGGTTGATAAAGTCGCAGAAGTATTCGCCCAAATTATTGCTGGTTTAAACGATTCCGGATCCAGTGGTAACTTCTTCTTCGAACAAGCGCAGCGAAATCACTTGAAGCAGCATATCTATTTGTTAAAGTTGCATGACCCCGATTTGCAACCAACGTTCGGTGCGTTAATTGATATGTATAACAACCCGACCTTAGTACACAAAATGCATGAGCAATTGAAAAAAACACTTCCGAAAAATATTGATGACATTGAAGAAAGGCAAGAGCGGAATTACTGGAAAATCATTCAAGGTATCGATGAATGGTTCGACTTGACCATCCTGCCTAAGAAAGAGCGGGGAGCAGGCGGGGAGAATTGGGTAACTGATGACTTGGGAAATGTTCAATACTATGATGCGAAGTCAGAACATGTTCAAGGCTTGCGAAACATTCTGAACGATATCGGTTCCAATCCATATATCCGCAATGTTCTATTTGGAGAAAGTGAATTTGATTTTGACGAACACTTCGCCAAAGGGGGCGTGCTCCTTGTGAATACAGCCAAAGGACAATTGGTCGATCTGGCAAGAGTATTAGGAAAGCTTGTATTGATGAATCTTCAAAACGCAACGTTCCGTCGTCCAAATGATGTTTCTCCATTTCACCACATTATGGTTGATGAAGCTCCCGACTATTTTTATGATTCGTTTAGCGAATTCCCTGTCCAGTCGCGTAAATACAAGGTCATCATCACCACCATCATGCAAACGATCGCGCAGCTTGCGGACACCTATGGCGAAAACTACATGACCACCATAATTGCGGGCATGCGGAATCGGATGGTTTATGGTGATGTTCCGGCAATGGATGCCGAATACTTCAGTAATCTATTCGGGGAGAAAATCGTATTCGATGAAGGACAAACTGAAATGTCTGTTTCACCGCTCCAAGATAATCCGCAAACACGAGGCGGCAGTTCTTATGCTAAGAAGCGGGAACAATCCATGACCCCTGGAGAGATTATGTTCCAAGACGCATTCAACTGTGCCGTGAAGATTGTAGTCAATAACCAGCCGATTCCTGTACAGCGAATTAAAGCCAACTTCCTTCCCCCAGAAGCTTTTCAATCTGCAGAAGTCCGAGTAGGGGAGTTGCCGCTCCAAGAATGGTTGAGCTACCGTCGTGGGGAGATTGATGTGATTAAGGATTCCGAAGAGGTAAAGGTTATTGAAGAAGTGGATTCTGAACTGGTAGAAGTAGAAGAGAGTGTAGCGATTGAAAAGGAGAAGGTCCGAGAAGATACGAAGCTCGATTTGGAATTGGAGCGGGAACAAGCGATTGCTGACAAAGTTGCGCGCATGTCACATGACACTCGTCCAACCGATAAGCTACCTGCTTCACTCATACGTAGTATAAGCTTTGATCAGAACGGAATGCATGCTGAGATTGAACCTGCAGCAGATGTAAGTAATGATGTTCAAAACGAAATAGAGCAACCACAGTCTGCACAAAAGGCAGCCGCTAGTCCTGTTAAAGAGCCGATTGCTCCTATGGCCGCTGAAAGCTCACCAGAAGCCGCTCCACCTGTACAAAAAGAAGTAAGGGTATTCGATATGGGCTTTGGACAGCAGCAACCTAATGAGCCAGCTGAAATAGATGAGGAAGAAGAGGTGGTCTCTATATTTGGTGTGCCTGAAGCTAAAAACGAAACTCCTTCTGAGCAGGAGGAAATCGCTTATAAAGAAAGCGTGATATCGAAAAAACATGACAGCTTCTATCATCAATTGCAAAATGGTGTAGAAATGAATATTAAGCACAATAGCCCATCGGAAAAGGGAAAAGACGGTAAATAATACTATTTAAACAAAAAAATCCCTTGCTATCTGATTTATGCACGGCTACAATTAAGTCAATTCGGAAAACCCGAAATCAGTTTAATAATCAAAGGGAGCACCCCTATTCAAGAGTAGTCTACGGACTAGTCTCGGATAGGGGTGCTTTTTTGTTTTCAGAAGGGAGCGGGGTAACACAATAATGGAAATCTAATTATGTGAACCTATCACAGCAGCCATTGGAGAGAGCAACCTAATAACCGTCTGAAATGACAGAGAGTCGAATTACTATCACTAAAACAGAAGGAGAGATTACAAATGGTCTTACAATCATGGTCCAATGAACAAACACTCGAGGATTTGACAAAATCCAGCAGAAACCAAGAAATCGTTTATGGAGTCATCCGTAGCCTTAAAGAAATGAACATGCCGACAAAGTTAGAAAATGGAACAACTGTTATCCGTGAAGTTCCCACGTTGATCGTAGCATTGCCAGGAGGCGTTAATGGGTACTGCATGGGCCCCGACTTCCGTGACTTCGAAATTAAATCTTTTAATCGGTTTGTCGGCACAAAAGATGCGTTTGTTATTACAAAACTGGATTTGGAAAACAAGGTAGCTTTCCTTTCTGGAACAATCGCGAACCAAATGCTTGCGAATGAGCTATGGGACGAACTGAACGAAATGGAAAGCCAAGATAAGTTGGGAGAGAAAGAGTATAAAGCAACCGTAACCGGTATTAATACTCAGAAGGGCGTTGTTCACCTTAGAATTCAAGGTCAGGATGCTTTCATGTTCCGCTCCGAGTGGTCTTGGAATATTCGAGAAGGCATTGATGCTCAAGTGGGGGAAACGGTCACCGTAAAAGTTCTCGCGATTGAACCGACTGTGAAGATGATTCGTGTCTCCAGAAAGCAAACGCTTGCGGATCCAATGGACTTCTTAAATCAGATTAAAAAGGGCGATGTAATTGCTGGGAAGATTGTGCAAGTATCTCCGCTCCACGGTATTTTTGTTGAAGTCGAAACAGGCGTTGTTTTGAAAGGGACGAAGCCACGCTCACTGGAAGAGCCGGACGTGGGAGATCGCGTTACTTGCCGGGTTGATCGGGTTGACCCTGTGAAGCGAAGAGGCAGAGTCATTATTACCAACTATCCGCAAGGAAAGCGGAAGAAAAAAGATCTAGGTTCATTCTTATTTGAGGATTAATCAAATAGATGACTGAAGTACAAAATCCCGAAGAAATTCACAGCGCCATTCAAGTGTTTCCTCGAGAGGATGGAAAAGTACCGATATGGGACAATCCCAATTTCCGAGCAGTTCTGAGACTTCCTAAAGAACACAAACCTTTCGCACGTTATGAACAGGCGCTTGAAGAAGAAATACAACATACGCTTTTAGAAGAAGACATTGTCCTTTTATCCGTAATCGGCGCAGCAGTTTGTGCGAACGAAGCTCAATTACGGAAATACATGCAATCTGTCCAGTCCGCTTCTCGCACGAGTGATCGGTTGAAGCGACTACAATATCGTGGCTATGTGCATCGCTATACAGCGAGTGTCCGTTTTGAAGAGTTCCAAGAAGGTGAACGAAAACCTCCTGGCATATTCGTATTAGGAGCTGTCGGATATAAACTGATGAAGTATTACTATAATGATCAGCATTTTGTGCATCCGGACAAATGGATGGATAATCCTTATGCCATACAGCGATACGTTGCAATGAATGAGATCCGCATGATTGGTACCACGAACCGCCATCTTTCGAAATGGACGTGGCTGCCGGCTATTGGGGACCATGTTCGAAACCCAAAGCCTTTGGCAGTTATGTCCACGAGAAGGATAAACAACCAGGCGCCTGTTCATTTTATTATTGAACGTGTGCAAATGGCCCAAACGTTTCTAGACTACTTGAGAAAGCGTCTGAAGACATACAGCTATTTGAAGGAGCGGGACGGTGTGATTAAGATCGAGAGAATTAAGCCGCCCATCGTGCAAGCTGTTGTCATATCCGTTTCTACAGTCTCTCTTGCAGAATTTGTACAAAAGCAACTGAATCTGCATCTCTACTCCTATGACATTCTCTTTCTAATTGATGAGTGGCTGGACGATACCGAAGAATTGGCATCTGCCTTCGCCCAGGGAACAGAAGAGGGAATCGTTCAGGTGAAAGTTCCTTTCCTGCAAAACAGTAAATAGCTCGATTCTTACATGAAATAGGAGCGGAATGTTTGTTCGTGGAAATTCCAGAATTTTTCAAGTTTCGCCTTGACCGTCATTTTTTATTATGGTAATTTAGGTTTACACCTTTTCCTAAGGGTTTTTACCTTTAGGAATAATGTGAGGCGCGGTGCGGAAAACATCGCGCTCGCATTTTTAACCTAATACAAGCAACACTTCAACTCACAATTACATACACAGAAAATAGGAGCACCCTAATCTGACCGAGAAATGTAACGCTATTTAGCGTTCTTTTTCCGCCAGATTAGGGTGTTTTTTTTGTTGCTGTAAGCGAAAGGATGCGATGTACAAATGAAGGTTTTGTTGGCCATTGGTGAAAAGAACCTTTCTCAAATTCTAAAAGGAAATTTAGAAGACGCTGGTTTCGAAATTGCAAAAGAAGAAGTTCTGCACCGAGATTACCTAAACGAGAAGATAGACTTTGAACGGCCAAATCTTCTCATCATTCACGATCGCCAGTTACCAAGCCAGTTTAGTGACAAGGAAGACAACGAGGAAGAGCTCTTGCAACTAATTGAAAGTTGGAGAAGAGTCTACGATGCGCAAATGCGCGTGGTCATCATGTGTGAGCGGGAAAGAAAAGACCCGTTCCTAAGCCAACTGGTTGCCCGCAACGTGCTTGATATCTTTAACGAGCGGCAAATACCTACCGCTTCCCTTATCAGGCAGTTAAAAGAGCCTGCACGCTACATGAATGTCTCTCGGTACGGATTGGAAGACGCAGCAATCGATTCGTTAATGGAAAGTGCGGAAACGAAAGGTAATGGGGCAGCGGATAGCGAGAAAGCGGAAATAAAAACCTCATTCCTCTCCAAGAAGAAATTACCGAAGCTTCCGAAAGTGCCAAAACCACAACGGCCAAACATCTCCATTAATTTCCCTAAGGCTTCGGAGATTCAAGAAGAAATAGCATTACAAGAACGAAAAATTATTTTGGTTGTCAGTCCCTTTGAAAGATCCGGTTCAACGTTTATCGCGCACCAATTAGCATATGCGATCGCCAAGAACGGAATAGGTGTTAAATATTTCGAAAATCCTTTTAAAAACCCTTATACCTATGACCGCTTAGCGGGCGGTAATGAAATTCCTAATTACTATAGCCCCTACAGCGAAATACCTGAAGACGACCACAACGCTTACATTCGAGAGTGGAAAAAAGACGGAATTGAGCTCCAAGTCTTAAATCCGAAATACGAGCAGCGGTTAGAAGAAGATCAGTTCCCGATTACCAAGTTCTTGAGGCAGTTGCTTTCTGTCCATAATGCTCCTTACTTGATTGTTGATATCGGGGCAGACGAAAACAAGCAAACTTACGATGAGCTAGTAGAGGTCGCCAGTCACGTTCTGGTCGTAGTCGATAATGATTTACCCAATTTAGAGCTATTTGAACAATATCAAATGGCAGAAAAATTTGGTTGGGTTCATAACCTGCTGTTGAAGAAGAAAACGCACCTGATTGCTAACCGGTACGTGAAGGGTTTGAAACTGCTTTACCTTGATCACTACACGCCCGTTCCACCGTTCCAGGACGAATCAACATACAAAGCGCAGTTCGATGGTGTCTTTGCATTTAGGATGCTGCAGACGAACAACAAAAAGGCTTTCAGAAACTCATGAAGCTTATTGTCGATTCGCAAGACTTGAAACGAAAAAAGAATGGTGTGAAAAAAGTGAAGAATTGGATGCCGAGCTTCGAATTTTTAAAAGATAAAGAAAAAATGGAGGAAAGCACATGAAAACCACGTTAAATGTTGTACTCTCGGTTCTCTTTGTGGCAGCCGGCGTTGGTTTCGTCTTTTTCTTTGAGTTTTATGTCTCAGAAAAGATTGACACTGTAGAAGTAGTTGTAGCCAAAGAGACGATTGACTTTAAAACAGTCATCACCGAAGAGAATATCCAAATCGCAAATGTTAAAAGAGGACACGAAGTAGAGAACGCCATCCCGATTACTGCTTATGAAAGTCTTATCGGAAAACACGCCTCGATCAAAATTGAAAAAGGCACACAAATTTACACGGACCTTATAGATACCTACAATCTGGTTCCGGACACGTCCAAAGGCGAATTTGTCGCGCCGATTCCGAAAGAGTGGTTGTTCGCAGTTCCTGGGAGTCTTCGCAGAACTTACGTAGCGGATGTATACGCAATTAGCGACTCTGAACAAAAGATGAAAGCACAGTTGGAAAAAGCAGCGGTTGAACAGGGAGATCTGAAAGAATCAGACATTCAAGAGATCGCCCCAGGCACTGAGCCTATTTTAGAAAGTATTCGTGTTTCTTCTGTAAAAGACAGCGGAAATAAAGAAGTTCGAGAATCAGCTGAGACAAGTGAAGCGACTGGCCAAGTTGCCGCTCTTGAAATCATTGCAACAGATGAAATGTTGAAAACACTGACAGACAATCTCAACGATGGTTACAAGCTTTACGTGGTTTATAAGTTCGAACGTTCAAACGAAGTTGAAGAAGCTGACACTGATACAGCTGAAGCTACAAGCACCTCTGACACAGAAGTAGTCGAAGCTGAAGAAGAAACAGCAGCAGAAACTGAAGAAGAAGTAGAAGAAGAAAAAGATGAAGATGCAAAAGAGCAGCCTGATAAGGACGAAAAGTCCGGAAAGGATGATAGTGATGAATCCAAAGACGAATAATCGAATCGCTACCTTTTTCTCGGCAGGAGGGAATGTCGGGGTTACCAATACAGTTTATTCTGTAGCACTCGCCTTATCGAAACTATCCGATGCCAAAATCGGCGTCCTTTCTTTAAACGCTTGGGACGACGGATCAGATTACTTGCCGGAAGCCAAAGATTTTCTAGACTCTCTCAAACCGCGATTGGCCGGCAAGCAGCTGGACAATAACGAAGAGTTTCTAAAACGCTTTGTGAAAGTGGAAGAGAATAACCTCTACATTTTGCCAGGTAATCGAAACGGGCGATTGGTCCGAAGCTTTAAAGTTGAAGAGGTAAGCTATCTCATTGACCGCTCCCAGCAAGTATTCGATGTCGTGCTGATCGATGCGGGAGGGCATTTAGATAATGCGCTTAGTGCAGAAGCTGTATATGAAGCAGGTCACCGCTACGCAATTCTGACGCAGCAGCCCAAAGTCTTGAAACGCTTCAATCAGTTGGAAGAGGACATTCTTACTCCGCTATCCATTGAAAAGAGACATATTCGTTTTATTTTGAACAAATACCAGGAGAAATCATATCTGCTGGATTCAAAGAAAATTGCAAAAGAAAAAGACCTGCAGGACGTTCACACAATCCCCTATACAGAGGATGGGATTATTTCCGAGTTGGAAAACCGCTTCCTCTACACGTATCCAAATCAGAAGTACCAAGCAAGTATCGAACAGTTGGCCAAAGATATCGGAAAAGATATGGCATTCCCTCTAAAAGAGGTTGCTCCTGTTAAAAAAGGGTTTTTCCGGCTAAATAAATAACCGCCTGCTGACTGAAGGGAGGAAGACAAATGGTTGTTCAATCGAAAGAAGAGAAATACGAAGGCTTGCCAAGTGAAATCACCGAAAGCTGGAACGACGGGTTCGACATTAACACTTTCTTAATTGAGAAGGGTGGAGAACAAAACCGCCTAAAATTAAAAACCGCCGCTCCTAGCCAAACGGTCCGCCATGATTTCCAGGCTGCCAAAAGAGCCGTACAAAAGTTCTTCCACGATAAAGTGGAAGACAAAATGATCAAAGAAAATGAACGAGCTGAACGCCAGCGCATCGAGCACCAAGCGACGCTCGGAAATAAAGAATCCATGGATATGCTAATCGACGAGATAAATTCTTTTTTGAGAGATTCCCCTTATCAAAACATTAGCTATGATCCAATGTTCGATTCACTATCTCACGCCATCTTTGAACATATCTATCGTTTCAAGAACTTCTACAAATGGCAACGCCATCCAAACTCACCATCAGCAAAAATCTTAGGCAAAGAAATTTGGTTCAAGATTGATGGGAAGTTTGTGAAACAGGACGAAGAGTTTTCATCGATTGAAGAAGTAGAGGAAATTATTCGTTTGCTACAACAAAACAATCCAAACTTCACGGTAAATGAAAAGCAGCCGCAAGGTGAACTGGATCTACCTGACGGCACTCGGATTACTTTGACTATCCCTCCAAGAACGCTTTACCCAACCATTGTTTTCCGCCGCTTCATCGTCAACAACTTCAGTTTTGAAGAACAAGTGCGGTATGGAACGATCGCGAGAGAAGATATCCCCATCTTCCAAACGCTTGCTCGTGTTCGGGCAAATATGGTCGTAGCAGGTGGTGTAGAGTCTGGAAAATCAACCATGCTAAAAACCTTCTATGCGGAGCGGCCGGCAGATTTGGTTGCTTTGATGATCGAGACGCACCCTGAAACATTCCTAAAACGTGACTTTCCCGAACGCTTGGTTCATGAATTTTCTATCTCGGATGCTGACATTCGGAGTGTTCTAAAAACCATCTTACGATTTGACCATGATTACGTCATCATGCAGGAAGTACGAGGTGTGGAGGCTGACGCAGCGATTGATGGAGCTTCGCGTGGGGCCACTGGCTTGCTCATGACTTATCACGTAACAGAGCCTTCCAAAGTTTGCGAGCAGCTGGCACAGCATATCCTGGATGTGTATCCTTCCAGACGCTATGTAAACGAAGTACGAAGAGTTTCTCAAACTCTCAATCTTGGTGTAACAATGAAGACATTCCCTGGCAATAAAAAGCGCGTTACTAGTGTTTTTGAAGTCAACTATGACTACAACACGGACAAGGCTTGGATCTCTTACTTAATGAAATATGACAGCATTAATCACCAATGGGAATATAACGACCAACTTTCAGATTCCTTAGTGCAGCTGCTCAATGAGGAAGGGGATACAACCTTAGCGAATTTCCGAACCCTTATGGCAGAACGGAAAGCAGTCTCTCCAATGCAGGAAGGCATCATTCAGCCAATTTTATTTAAAGATGCAGGTGAGATGGAATGATCCAACTGATTGAAGTCATCGCAAAAGGATTAGGCTATCTGATTATGTTCTTCGGTATATGGAAGCTTATCTGGCCGCTCCTGATGAATGCAAGGAGATTTCAAATCCGGAAGCATCGTTTGCGTAAGCATCAAAGAATGGAACAAGAGCGGTTCCAAAAGGCGATTAAGCACCCGTTTTTCAAACATATCCAACGCCTGGTCTTCACGGTTGCTCCAGACACCCACGAAAAGCACCTTTGGAACTTCTATGGATTAACAGTAAGTTTGTTCGCGACGGTTACACTCTCATTGACCTTAATGACGGGCCGTATCGACTTTGCGCTCTTAATGGGTCTGTTGATCGGCGCTGTACCGTACATTCTTCTTCGCTATCGCATGACGAGCATTCGGCTCGATGGGTCTTTTGCCTTCATGAAGGAATTTCATTTGTACATTCAAGCGTATCAGAAGAACAAGGACGCTTATCATTCTATTTTCGAAATGACACATCTAGTTCACGATAAACGCCTTCGCCTTAATTTCCAAAAGCTCTTATCCAGTATGCAAAAAGAGCGGACAGAAGAATCGTTCCTCGAAGCGGTCCAGCTATTTGCCTTCTCGCTTCGTTCAACATATGCCAGCCGCTTCACGAACCTTCTCGTTAAATCCTACCGAGATAACGCAGACATTAGTGAAGGACTCTTAGACATTCACCGTGACTTGCGGAAGCGGGAGCGGGACATGGAAGCTTTGAAGACGAAGCGAATGGAAACAGTCATTCTTGGTTTTATGCCGATCGTCTTCATCCCCATCTTCCTTGTCATGGCATATCGAGTCACCATGATGTATCAAACCAGTACCTTAATGGAACAAACCAGCAGCTTGATCGGTTTGATTGCTGCTACGGCACTTGCGATATCAAGTGCGATGGGCTCAATTATCATGAGCAAGCCGCGAGCCGACTTATAAAAAACTAATTCATTGAAAGGGGTGATGTCTATGACTGCGTATGTACTAACCGCGATTCAATATAGCGTTTTTATTCTTTTCGTGGTGCTTGCGATGATGCGGACATATGCAGCACTGTACTCAAAAGAAGAAAGACGATTTATGCGGCATCGAATGAAACGACATTTGAGAAAGCAAAATGAAATCACGAAAAAACGGACATCTGAATCCGAGATTACTCAACTGTTTAAAGAGGCACACCTTCCCTGGATGACGAATTACCGCTTCGCAGTCGTTCGGGTAGTCGGATTGTTATCGGGAATGCTCTATCTCTCTTTAACTACAACGTCTACCAATACTATCCTCTTCTTAGTGGCATGGGCGGTGTTGACCGAACCGGTTTTCAAGTTTTCCCTCATTCGCCTTTACCTGGCGCGCCGAGTTAAGAAGATAACAGAAATGAAGGAAGGGGAACTGTTTTCCCTGTTTGCCATGCTGAAGACAGATTTAATCGGTAATACTCGTGAAGAGATCAACGTTTATCATCTTTTGAAAGATACTTTGCCATATGTTCATTACATTAAGCCGATGCTCAATCAGTTTATGCGTCAATGGCGCGAATCACCTCAATTAGCAGGTCAAAATTTCGAAGCTGCATTGGGTGGAGAAACAGCACAGTTTTTAGGAGATTTCCTAGCTGGTCTACATAGGATGGACCGTGATAATGCGTTGCAAGTATTGGAAGAACAGAACGAAGTGTTTGGACATCGCCGCTCAGAGATGCTTCTGCAAAAAGCGGAAGTCCAAAGAAACTCATTCTATACATTTTTCTTCCTTTCAGCGTTTGCAGTAATCGGTTGGTTTATGTGGTTTATGTTCCAAATGACAAGTCAAGCAATGAATATGTAAAAAACAAAATTGGAGGAACTATAAATGGATAAAATGGTAGCACTTTTAATTACGATCATCGCAGTTGTCGGAATCGGGTTTGTCGTTATCTTCGGCAGCGATGGACTGAACAACTCGATCTCGACAACAAACGCAAGTGTAACGGGCAACTTGGAAAGCTTGGACTCCACAATCATTACCGCTCCGTAATTTAAAACCCAAATAGGGAACAAGGAAACACAAAATATAACAATCATTTAGGAGGAACTTGGAATGGATAAAATGGTAGCACTTTTAATCACAATCATCGCAGTTGTAGGAATCGGATTTGTGGTCATCTTCGGCAGCGATGGACTAAACAACTCTATCTCAACAACAAATGCTGAGGTAACGGGCAACTTGGAAAGCCTGGATTCGACGATCATCACAGCGCCTTAAATAATATTTGGTTTTATTCGCAAGGAAAATATAGAGAAAACATTAGGAGGAATTTGGAATGGATAAAATGGTAGCACTTTTAATCACGATCATCGCAGTTGTAGGAATCGGATTTGTGGTCATCTTCGGCAGCGATGGACTGAACAACTCTATCTCGACAACAAACGCAAGTGTAACAAGCAACTTGGAAAGCCTAGATTCAACGATCATCACAGCACCATAAGATTACTTTAAAAATAGAAGCAGAGCGGTTTCAATGTCGTTCTGCTTTCTCTTCATTTTTTGACATGGAAGGTGGATTGAATAATGGCCCACATTTTAGGCACTGTACTGACACTTGGTTTACTTTTGTTTTCTGTATTTCAACCAATCCTATATCACAATGCAGCCACAACCCAGGAATCAATCAAAATATCGCTTTATGAGGTTCAAAAAGAAGCTGCAATAAATGGTCAATTCAGCGAAGAATTGTACGGCAAATTTAAAGACATTCTTGTTGAAAATCATGGCTATAATCCAGCCTGTATTCAAATTGAAGGAACAGATCAGCCCGTTTCCAGAGGTGGAGACATAACGGTTTCAGTTACGATTCCTCGTCCGATGATGAACATTTGGGAAGCTTTTGACTTTGCGAGTTGTGATCGTCCGGAGAGTTACGTGCCATATACCGTAACGCAAGTGATAAAAAGCGAATACATTCCGTAGAATTTGAAAGGAGGATATCTTAAGTGGAAGTAGTCTTGCGAATGGTCTTCATTGTTTTTATTGCTGTAAGCGGCATGGTGATGAATCATGATTTACAAACGAAGGCCCAAACACTTCATTATTTAAAAGAAGATTTAGAGATAGCGGCACATGATGCTGCTTTGGAAATCGTGGAGGAAGAATTGGCCAGTGGGAAGATCATTTTTGATCAGTCAAAAGCAATGACGACTTTTCGTAATAGCTTCGAGAAAAACTCCCGTTTATCCTCAACTGATTATGAAATAGTAGAAATGCATTTCTTCGATGAAGACACAGTAGAAGAGTTTCCTCAAGAGTTCTCAGCATCAAATGCCGATTTTTCAGAGGATATTGATTCTCCCACATTATTGGCATTTATTAAGACAAAACAGAATTCATATTATGCGAATAATGCCGATAAATCATTTGTACAGGTTGCAAGTTATTCTTATAAGCCAAATGGCGAAGTGATACAG
This sequence comes from Planococcus sp. MB-3u-03, assembly GCF_002833405.1. Lineage (NCBI taxonomy): Bacteria > Bacillati > Bacillota > Bacilli > Caryophanales > Caryophanaceae > Planococcus > Planococcus sp. MB-3u-03. The sequence continues at coordinate 58,215 of NZ_CP025123.1, forward strand.
CAACCAAGTATCGGTGATGTTGCGATGGGCGTACCAAACGCTCAAGGCTTTTCATGGCCCGTTCCATATACAAATCGAGTTACATCTGAATTTGGAATGAGAACAAACCCCTATACAGGCGTTTATAAGCTCCATGCCGGCATCGATATTGCAGATGGTGGAGTGCTAGACACGCCAGTAACGCCAGCGATGGAAGGCGAAGTCAAGTTTGCTGGATTTATTAACGGTTACGGCAATGTCGTTGTCATCAAGCACAGCGATGGAATCGAAACTCGATATGCTCATTTACATAGAATTCAGTCCGCAGCTGGTGATCAGGTAAGCCCCGGCAATGTCATTGGGACAGTCGGAAATACCGGAAATTCCACAGGCCCGCATTTGCATTTTGAGATTAGAATTGACGGAGTACCTTACGACCCGCTCCTTTTCTATGCAAATAGTCAGTATTATATGTGAAAAAACGTAAAAAATGTATACTTAGGCACATTTTTAATGTTATAATATAAGTAGATAACGTTATATTATCTATATTCAAAAGGGGGAAGTTATCATGAAAAAATCGATTAAATCAGGTGTGCTCACTTTAACGCTAGCTGCAAGTGGAGTTATGGCTCCAATTCAATCCAATGCAAATGAATTAGCGTGGGATTACAAATGTGAAGATGGCCAAGAGGTATATGAAGATGGCACGACACGCTATGTGTGTGAAGCTGAGCCAAATGACGATTGGAGACAAGCGAAAGAAATCCTAATGCCGGCATCCTATGCAGATAGCGAAAAAACGAAACGTGTTATTTCGCTGGTCGGAGTCGAAGAAAGTTTGAGCACAGTGGATTGGTGGAAAATCACGCTCCCTGATGAAAGAGGGAATATGTCATGGAAGACTCTTCAAGACACTGGAAGGGGCATGATTTATGTTTACGATGAACAGAAAGACGACGTTGTAGAGATCTTCGAGTACGAGCAAGAGCATGGAAAATATACAGGCAAGGAATTTTACTATGCGTCCTACTCTAAAACGAAAAATCCGAATTACATCGTAAATCTAGAATACAAAGCCAATCCTGCAGGAGATAACCCTCACGAACCCAATGATGTATTTGAACCACTGAACGATAACGTAGAATATGCGCTTGTCGAAACAAACAAATTAATTAAAACTACTTGGTCAAATGAATATGACCGCAGAGACATCTTTGGTATCAAAGCTACTTCTCAGGGACAGCTTAAAGCTGAAATTCATTACTCCGATTACGAGTTTGAGAAATGGACACATAGAGATGCTTATATCACCTATAGTATTGAGGCCGAAAAGCAGGATGGTACGTGGACAACTCTTTATTCAAAAGCGGTAGCGGGAATACCCGACCAAACTTTCACAATTGATTTAGAGGTGGACAATGAAGAGTTGACTGGCGTATATCTACTTAACTTACAAAACTCCGATTTCTATGACGAAAATTATGAATTCAAAATTTCATTCACTTCTAATGGAACAGATCCGGTAGAACCACCAACCGAGCCAGAACCACCAACTGACCCAGTAGACCCTCCAACTGACCCAGTCGAACCACCGGCTGAACCGGAAGAACCTGCTGACCCGCCTGCCGAGCCGGAAGAGCCTGTCGAGCAAACTATTGAGCGGTTTGGTGGAGATGACCGCTACCACACAAACAAATTGATGAATCAAGATGTTTCTGATGGATCGCTTGACCATGTAATTGTAGCGAGCGGAAGAAACTTCCCTGATGCTTTGGCTGGTGGGGCTTTAACTAACTCTAAAAACGGCACGATTGTACTTGTAAATGAACGTAAATCAGTAATGGATGCAGCAACAAAAGACATTGCTCGTATGCTGAAACCGGATGGAAAAGTCCTAATTCTAGGTTCAGATTCTGTTGTTTCCGAAAAAATGGTGGATAGCTTAAAAGGACATAAAATTTCAACACAACGAATTTACGGAGATACAAGAATCGAGACAGCAATCGAAGTGGCAAAAGAAGTGAATGCTGATCCATCTGAAATCTTTTTGGTCGATGGCTTTAACTTTGCTGATGCACTTTCCATTGCGCCAGTTTCCGCTAAACTTAACCAGCCGATTCTGATGACCAAGAAACAAGAGAAACTTCCAGATACTGTTCTTGCTTATCTCGAAGAGTCTAATATCGAAACGATTACTATCATCGGCGGAACATATGCAGTAGGTAGCCCAATTGAGGATTATCTAAAAGCAGAGGGCTACACTGTTAATCGGGTTAGTGGAAGTAAAAGAACAGAAACGAGCTTAGCTGTTGCGAAAGAATACTATCCTAATGTTTCAGCTGTCGGAATCGCTAATGGGTGGCAATTCCCTGACGCTTTATCCGGAAGCGCGTTCGCATATAGAAATGATATGCCGGTAATTCTTACGAGCGACAAAGAAATCTCCCCAGCTAACTTGAAGTGGATAAAAGAAAATAACAAATCCATTTATCTCATGGGCGGGACTCTTCCTTTGCCTAAATCGCTCGAAAGCGAGTTTTAAGAAGGTGGGAGGTACATGAAGAAATATTTCATCGGCTTTCTATCTGTAGTTATGGTGGTTATGCTGCTATTTGAGCCTTCAAAGGCTTCGGCAGAACGTGTCTATGGTAATGGAGCTAATTCTCCTTACGCAGACAACGCTGGTTCCAACAATTTTAAAGATCAGACAGTGTTGCCGCCTTTAAGTGATTCTTGGACGCTTGACCCTCGGCAAACATTTTATTCTAGGGTGCCGGTTGAGCAAGGTTTAGTAATCACTTCTTACCGGCTTCTAATGGGCTCTGGAAACGCTATTTATGGCGTTTCTAACCAAACTGGTGAAGTTTCTGACACGGAATATGAAGTAGGGAATCCTTTTTATCAGGCATTCCCTTCATCATATGGAAGTGTAACTTCGAACGCCAGAATCGCTGATGTGTATGGCGGCGAAGGTATCTTTTTTGGTACTAGTAGCGGTTTCATGGGCAGAATGAAAGGAATCGGATTAGATTCAACCGAGGCTCAACGAAGCTTTGTGTTTTCTCCAGCCAACGCAAACGGAACGAGTAAATATTACGGTGGTGCAATTCGTCATCATACTGCAACTGGTCAATATTCCGGTACACTGGTTCGGTTTGGAGAGGCATTTGCTTCCGATACAAAATTACACCATATGAATTCAGTTGATATGAAGCGGGATTGGTACTACGATTTGGACGAAGTTCCAAATTACGCTGCTGGTGATAAATACTCTGGGCTTATCTCATTGCCCTCACGATCCGATGGATTTATGGCATTCTCCGACAGTCCGGAAGGTAGAGGACACGGGTTAATTTGGAGCGACAGCAGTAAGTACGATAGAACGTTAGGCGAGTTTACTGTAAATGCCCCTGATACAAGAATTGAATATCGTTCAGGTATTCCTAAAGCGGGTGCATACGATGAAACGACTGGAACAATTGTTGCTGTCGATAGATCGGGACGAGTGTACTTCCATAGCAAAAATGGTGTAAATAAAGTTACGGATTTCACGAATCCTTGGCTATATGCCGGGGATAGTCAAACGAGAGGTTATGACTCAGTTGGTGGAGTTTTACTCCATGATGGCTCTGCTTTCATGTCAACCAAAGACAGTTCGAAAGGAGCGGGGTTGGGGACAATATCAAAAATAAATATTGCTAACCCTTCCATTTCTACAAAAACGACATATGTGCATGATGCAGCCATTACCACTCAACCAATTTTCCTTAGTGGAACACTCTATTTTGGCGATGAAAGAGGAAGAGTTTATGCCTTAGACCCAAAAACAATGAAGAAAATAAATTGGTATCGTCCCGATGAGAGTGCAACTTCAACTGAATACACTCAAGTGGGTTCAGGAGAAGAAGTGCTCACTTTGGTCGGGGCTGATAATCATCTGTTCGCGGGTACTGAAACTGCTTTAGAAGGATGGAAGGGCCGCCCTGACTATGTAATAGACGCGATTAGAGAAGTTGGTTACGGCGGAACATCATCTACCTTAAACAACAAACGATACAATTATTACAGTTCTAGTATTCCAGCAATTGATATCCGAGGTGACTTTATGAATATTGGTTCTTTTGATTACTCCGTCTATACAGACTTTGGCGGACAAAACGATCAAAAGGCAGGTATTCAAATGAAAAACCTCGATACAGGCCAGGATATATCCATTCCTTCTTCGCTGATTCGCACACCATTTTCTGTAGAAGACCACAAATATAGCACCGAACGAAAGAATGTTACAGAGTCTGAAAGACCTTATCTTTTCCAACTTCCTTCAACTGGAGTTGAAGGCCAGATGAATTTCCCTTTCACTCCGCAAGAGGAAGGGAAATATCAAGTTACATTCAGTGCTAACGTTGATGGTCTGCAGACAGAGTTTCTTCACTCGAACAACACGATGTCTTCAGAATTTGATGTTGTTGATATGAGAGTTCCAAGTATGCAAGCTGACAAAACTGAATACAAACCTGGTGAAACAATTACTTTCACAAACAGCAAATATCAAAAGGCATCCTATGAAAGTTATAGAGCAGAAATAATCGATTCGAGCGGAAATGTGGTGTATGAAGCAACCGATGCAATGTTTGCACCGACATTAACCACGCAGCTTAGTAGCAGCGGAGATTATCGATACAGAATTAGTATCCTTAACCGATACGGAGATACTCTTTCAAGTTCTTACAAACCGTTATCGATTCTTAACTCGCCGCCAGCCGCTGAAATCACTTATGATCCTGCGACAATCTATAACGATACGACAGTTGAGTTGTTTAGCAATGCGAGCGATTCAGATGGCGACGAATTGACTTATCAATGGTCATATCAGGAGCCGAGATCTAGAATTTGGGTTGATTTTTCGACAGAAGAAAATCCTGTGCGAGATTTCCCAATTAAAGGTTTGTGGCATCTTCGACTTATTGTTTCAGACCCTTATGCTTCGACAACAGTCACCAATGAATTTTGGGTTGTAAACAGAGCTCCTGTACCGGACTTTGAGTGGAATCCATCCACTATCTTCAAGGGGACGACAGTTGCTTTCGAAAATAAATCGAGCGATCTCGATAAAGATACACTTACTTATCAATGGGCTTATCAAGAGCCAGGAGCAACAACGTGGATAGACCTTTCAACAGCGGAAAATCCTTCTATGGCTTTAGATAAAAAGGGCAGCTGGAATGTGAGGCTCACAGCAAGCGATGGAGAAGAATCTAAATCAGTGACTAAGGTTTTGTCAGTTGATAATCGACCGCCAGTCGCAAACTTTGATTGGAATCCATCGACTATCTATAATGACACTTCAGTAACGTTCACGGATGCTTCAAGTGATGTAGATGGAGATACATTAACGCATCAATGGGCTTATCAAGAACCAGGCACATCTGATTGGGTTGAGTTTTCTTCTGAGAAATCCCCATCACAAGTCTTTAATAAAAAAGGGGACTGGAACATTCGGTTAACGGTATCTGACGGGGCGTTAGAACATTCAGTTACGAAATCGCTGACGGTTCAAAATAGACCGCCACTTGCGAGTTTCAATTGGAATCCAACGACAATCTTCAATAATACAAAAGTAGATTTTATCAACAACTCTTCGGATGTAGATGAAGACTCGCTTACTTATCAATGGGCTTACCAGGAACCTGAAAGCAGTTCATGGATCGACTTCTCAACAGCTGAACAGCCTTCTAGAGTTTTCGATAAGAAGGGACGTTGGAATATTCGATTGACCGTTTCTGATGGATCTTCGACTCATTCTGAAACGAAAGCATTGGATGTTGAAAACCGTGGTCCAAAAGCAGATTTCAATTGGAACCCTTCCACCATTTACAATGATACGAGCGTAACTTTTGAAGATGCTTCCACAGATCCGGACAACGATGATCTCAGCTACTCATGGGCTTATCAAGAGCCTGGAACATCTACCTGGACAGACTTCTCACAAATCGAGAATCCGAAGCAACTTTTCAAAAAGAAAGGCGATTTGAACATCCGGCTTATCGTTTCTGATGGAGCGGGAACTGATTCCATTATTAAATCGCTGACGGTCCAAAATAGACCGCCTGCAGCAGCCTTCTCTTGGAATCCAGAAACCATTCATATCGACACCTCTGTAACGTTTGAAAACACTTCGAATGATATTGATGGAGATGATCTAACATATGAGTGGGCTTATCAAGAACCTGGAACTACAACGTGGGTAGATTTCTCGAAAGAGATTGAGCCGGCACAAGTATTCGACAAAAAAGGACAGTGGAAGGTTCGGTTAACAGCAAATGACGGAGCGGCTTCTCATTCTACCGAAAAAGAAATCTCGGTAGGGAATAGACCACCCGTAACAGCTTTCACGTGGAATCCAACCACTGTTTACACAAACACCGAAGTAACATTCGGCAACACTTCTTCCGATCCGGATGAAGATGAACTCACGTACCAATGGGCTTATCAAAAGCCTGGAACAAATACATGGACCGACTTTTCCAAAGAGAAAACGCCGTCCCATGAATTTGATCAGATTGGAAAGTGGAATATTCGTCTCATTACTTCAGATGGAAGTGCCTCAACACCGTTGATCAAAGCTTTGACGGTTCTCAATACGCCGCCGGAGGTCACGTTAGCTTATGCGCCAGAAACGATTTATGAAGGCGATACGGTAACTCTTACAGCCAAGCCTACTGATTTGGATGGCGATGCTATGACAGTCGTTTTTGAAGAAAATAGAAACGGTGTTTGGCAAGAAATTCACAAAGTAGAGGATGTAGCTTCTGGTGATACGCTCAGACATGCTTTCGTAGCTGCTCCGCAGACGTATGATGTTCGTGTAAGAGCAATCGACAGCAACGATGGTGAAGGAACGGCCACTGTTAACTTCGAAGCCAGCCCCCTAGAAATAGAAGGGTTCGTGAATCATACAGCAGAATGGCAAGCTATCCATGATGAGGCAGGGCATACGCCAGAGCAGTTTTATGCAGGAGAGCGTTTCTTAACGGAAGCGGTCGTAACGGACCATCCGATAGAAAAAGTAACGGTAAGCTTCGCTGGAGAACAAATTACCGGCAATCTCTTGACGCTTTCTTCTCCAATGGAAGTACGGACACACCCTGTGTATGAAAAAGAAATATATGAGAAATTGACGGGGGATCCGGACGAACATTTGGCCCCTGGCATGGCATACTTTGTATTTGAAGCAGAATGGGAAAACGGAGTGGTTAAACAAACTAGGGTATCTATAAACATCGTGAGTGATGTATACGGAGCGTTTGACTTCTACCGATCGAATTAATAAAAGGCATTGCTAATAATTCATTAGCAATGCCTTTTTTCACTTTATTATCAGGTCATAGTGTGAGATGATGAAACAAGGAATATATTCCCTGTATAGATAGAAAAAGTAAATCTATAGGACTACTTATATTTCTTGATTTTATAGACTATAATAACTTATAAAACACCATCCGTCTTCTTGTTTCCCAAAATATTACATTGCTTGAAAGTAGGTTATCCTATGCAGACATATCAAATAGAAAAATACTTTTACACGCGGACAAAGAATATTGTGCCGACTGACAGTGGTGGGAAAGAGCTTTTCTTATTTGCTAGTCTGGTTATTGAAAAGAATCAGCCAATTGGAGATTCACGCCGCCAAAACGTTAAAACGGTCGTTTCTAAACTCTACGAAAACCCCGTCGAAGCCAGCCCCTCAATCTACTTGGAATTACCCAACGATACGATTCTCAAAGAAGTCACGCATAAACGCTTTACAATACTCGTAGATTTGGCCGAAACTGACGAGTATAGTTTTTTCCTGTTTCCTGAAAGCTAAAGAAGGAAACGAACGTTATTGCAGAACATCTCCAATATTGATAGAATTTGGTTATACCTATTTTTGATTCTATTATAATGTCGAGCGCCACCGCTCCGACGGAGATGAACTAACAAGCCTTTGGGCTGATTTGAACCATAGCATTTTTGCTGTGCGACCAATCAACCCAAAGGCTTTTTTTCGTTCAAAAATAGCGTAAAAAAAGCTTTAGGAAAGGGTGTAGAATATGAGTGCCAATTTGATTTCGGTACCAACTTACGTTTGTAGAGTAAAAGAGGCTGTTTTGTTTAAGGGGAGGTATTCTGATGCGATTTAAAGTAACTTGTTTCTTTAATGAAGCCACAGAACGACTATTTCAGATTTTAGAGAAAAAGCACTTTATGAGAACGCGCAGCAATACTCTTACATGGAGTCACAAGAAAAACTCTTTAGAAATTGTGCCCTTTTCAAGTCCAGGAAGAGAAACCAACGGCTATCGTTTTTATTATGAAGGATGCAGCGAAGTTTTCGAATTTGTTTTTAATAACCTCGCTGGAAAACTTGATCCCATGATCACCGGAGTTGAATGTACTATCTCTTCCAGTCTGAAACAGCAACAATTAATTCAGTTGGCCAAAGAGACACGCTACAGAGATTGTAGTATGCCCGGTCTTTACGAAATGGAAGGCGTGGGCATTGTCCTGTTAAAAAACGGAGAAGTAAATTTCCAAATGAGAAATCGTCGATTTACAATCGGCTCGCTACACGATTCGATTACCAAAATCAATCGAATTGCAGACCCATTGCTCGCCTTGTTGCCGGCAGCAGAGAAGAGAAACCGTAAAGAGAGAGCATTGGCTTAATTGCTTATCTATGAATAGATAAAGGGAGGAATTTTAGTGGGAAAATCAGTGAATATACAATTGAGCAAGTTCGAGACGCTTCAACTCTTTAATGACGGAGAACGAATCCATGTGATTCGTATAAACGAAAGCGGGGAATCAGCTTGCGGTAATTTATCTCAAGAGCAGATTAATGGTCTGATAGAGCTTCTGCAGCACTGTAATCACGAGAAGAAAGAGTATATGAATACACTTTGGGATAATGAAGAAATTGCAACATGTGAAGATTGTGGAGAGGAAGTAACTTGACTAGAAGTGGTAATAATAGAGTATCGACCAAAAGTCGATGCTCTTTTATTTTTGAGTACAATAAGGAGATAGAAATCTCTTGAATTTTCTTCAAATTGTTTTGATTCTTAACAATAGGTAGGCTATAATTTAACTATACTTATTTTTCTTTTTAATTTTGTCGAACGTTACACGTTCTGACGGTGATGACTCTAACAAGCCTCTGGGCTGATTTTGACACATAGCTTTTTGCTATGATGACTAATCATTCCAGGGGCTTTTTTGCGTTTTCTTTTAAAAGAAAAATAAGTGAAAAACCATTAGGAAAGGGTGTATTTTATGAACAACATTCAAAAAAGGGTGAAGCCGAATCCATTTACACTTGTCCAAAATTCGGTCGATTCCAAAGAGAAAAAAGGAGCATTTTCTTCATCAAAACTGAAAGATTGTAGCTTGCGGACTTTTCGAATGGAAATCAATACTTCTGACGGAAAAATCCGCCATTACGGACTTCGTTGTGACAATCAAGAGGATGCTCGTGAACAAGCAATTCAGATGGTAAATGATATGGCTTTCTCTTATGGAGATAATCGTATTATGTGGCGCTTAGCTGGAGATCGACACTGGAGCTTTCAGGGAGCGGTACACAAGAAAAAGAGCTTGCTTCAAAAAATCATGGAATATTTCTTTGTTCTTGATGATGAAGAGGAAGAAGCTCAATTTAACCACGGAAAGTAAATTTATTTAAAAGTGCATAAGTCCACATCTACGGAGTGGCTCACTGAGAGGGGAACATACCATGATAAATCGCGTAGTTTTAGTAGGAAGACTTACAAAAGATCCGGATCTTCGCTATACACCATCAGGCGTAGCCGTTGCACGTTTCACTTTGGCAGTCAATCGCAATTTCACAAAATCTGCTGGAGATAAAGAAGCAGATTTTATTAATGTGACCGTTTGGCGCAAACAAGCTGAGAATGCTGCAAACTTTCTTAAAAAAGGTCACCTTGCAGGTGTTGAAGGAAGAATTCAAACCGGCAGTTATGAAGGACAAGATGGGAAGCGAGTCTTCACTACAGAAGTTGTCGCGGACAGCGTTCAATTCCTGGAACCTCGCGGTAAATCGAGTCAGAGAGAATCGAATACAAATGGTGGGCAGTCAAATCAATCAAATCGTTCGCAAGAGCATTCCTATAGTGGAGCTAACAATGGTTCCTATAGCAATGGCAGCGGAAAATTTGAAGTCTCAGACGACGATCTGCCGTTTTGAGATTCTGACAACCATAAGAGTAAAAGGAGCAACTGCAGAAATGCGGTTTCTCCTTTTTTTATTTTCAAAAATCACCGTTCCAATAGGAACGAAGGGAGCTATTAACATGACAACTTTTTTAATGAGAAAAGAAATGGAACTAGGATGGACAGAAGTGGAGATTAAAAACGAAAAAGAATTGACGCGAGTGGTAGGAGAACGCCTGCAAGAGTATGAACTCCCAATGGGTCTTCAATTGATCTATTCTGAACAAGCCCAATTTGATGGAACTCCCGAGACATTTAGTGCAGCCATTGTCGAAGATGATGGAGATTCACAACCATTTTTCAAAACTGTTCTTTTGGCAGCTGTCGGCAAAAATAAGAGCTTAAAGCCTTTGAGTGCTGAACAAGTGAAGTGGCTTAATAGCCATTCTGAACTTGTGCAAACGCCGGCCGGCCAATTGGTTATGAAGATCAATCCGTTTTTGGTGGAAGAAATTGCACCTGTAAAAACAGAAGCTCAGTTTCTTGCTAGACAACCACAAGATCCAGGATTCGAGTTGGTGTCGTTGCCTTCACTCAAAGAAAAGCAGATTTATGTAGATGGGAATATAGAGTACATCGAATTGCCGAATGGCATTGATTTGGGTGTAAACGACGAGTTTCTGTTTATCTCTTCACCTGATACGTTGAATCTTTGTTTGATACAAAAGAGTGGAAGAACACAAAAGATATTCGGATCCGTTTATTTCGCAGCAACGAATGAGAAAGGCGAAACGACTTCCTTATCCGCTGAAAAAATGAAATGGATTCAAGACAGAACGGAACTAGTAGTCAGCGGCGAAGGTAAACTCTTTATGGTTTTTGACCCTTATGAAATTGTGATTAAGCCAGAAAAGGGGGCCTTCGAATGAGCTATCTACAAGGGTTTCTAACCATCCGACCAGGAGCGATGACATTCAATGACTGGCCACTTCCGACTCTTGAAAGACGAGAGTTTTTTGTGGATGGCCATTTGGAGCGATTGGAGTTGGCCGAGGGTATCGATATCTGGATTAACGAAAAACAGTATGAAAAAGCCAGCGTGGACAATCTTAGCCTGGTTATTCAAAACGGAGAGAAAAAGCGTCTGATTTTTGGTAATGCGTTTTTTGCAACGACCGACAAACTTGGGAATTGTATCAGCATGAGCAATGAACAAGTGGATTGGTTACGTGCGCATTTACTGACCAGCGTAAAAAATGAAGCGGAATTCTACAAGATTATAGACGTGAATGCCGCTCCAAGATCAAATGTGGGGGTGAGGTCATGAGTCGCTTTCTTGCTAAAGTAACTAACGACAATCAGTGGACTGAAGTTACCCTGCAAAACGAGCATGAGATGAACGTCTTTGTCGGCGGTCGAGCAGATGTCATTCCGTTGTCGATGGGAATCGATTTGCACTTGAATGATGGTTTGATCACTGAACTGGAGAATCTTCCACTCAACTTGTTTTTGAGCTTTGACGATGATGTACATCCTGTTTATGGGAATGTGTTTGTTGCGGGCCGAGATGAATGTGGAGATCCGATTCCTCTAACCCGAGAGCAGAAAAAACATTTGGATGCTACTTTTCATGTCATGACGATGCCGAGTGGGTTAAAAATCATGCACCTACATCCTGGAGGATTTCATTGCAAAATGATTGAACCGCTCCGGATACTTGGCGAAGCTTTGGGAGAATCTATATAAAAAATAAATGAGCTTCACATGGCTACCGAGCGCTAATGTGAACAAGAGAGGACTAATGACTATGAGCCAAATTGGAAATAAACTAAAAGCGGGATTTTTTGCTACACCGACACGACAAGGGGAATACCTGCGGCAGCTGTTGAGCTTTACGACTGATACAGCCGTTTTAGATCCTACTTGTGGGGAAGGAAAGATTCTTCAACAACTAGCAGAAGATCGTACTGAAAGAGATTTCACAGTGAAAACGTATGGCGTGGAGTTGGATAAGCGGAGAGCCCAAATTGCTGCAGAGCACTTAGATGTAGCGGTAGAGGCACCAATCGAATCAATGGTCATTTCCAATGATGCTTTTGGCTTCGTTTTTCTGAACCCTCCATATGATCACACAATGGTCGGCTATGGCGATGAACAGTCCGAGCGGAAAGAATATACGGAATTGGTTCGAGGAACGCGTTATTTGGCCCCAGGCGGCGTTGTAATGTACATCATTCCATCGTATCGTTTCAGTGATAAAAAAATAGCTAGGTTTCTATCTTCGAACTTTGAAGAATCCCATTTGACGCGATTTACGGACCAAGATTATCCGGATTTTCGCCAATGTATCTTCATTGGCCGCAAAAAGAAAGAAACACGAAAGGCCATCAACAAAGAAATGTTCGAGCATCTTACCGCTTGCTCGAGCGAAGACTTTGTAATGGACCAGGTAACGACAGTTGAGCAACTTGCCGCAAAGATTGAACCGCTGCAAGTTCCAGCTGCTAAGCCGGTAGTGGCAACCTTTTATTCGAGAATTGAAAAGAAAAGTGAATTCATTTCAATGATCAAAGGCAATAAAGGGTTTGCTGCTTTCCAGGAAAGAACCAAGCCAAAAAAACTAACCATTGGCGGTGAACCGATTATCAATATCGCTCAAGGACAGATGGCCCTGTTGCTTGCGTCTGGAGCGGTTAATGGTCTAATTGGCACTGGCGATGATCTTCACGCTGTACAGGGCATGGAGAAGGTTTCTAAAGTGATTACCGAGGAATCGACTGAACATACGAATATTACCAAGTCGAGGACTAAACGGGAGGTATCAGTTAAAATCATAACGCCACAAGGCGTAGTGAAAAAACTGGTCTAATGAGTCAACTATCAATAATTATAGAAGAGCGGCGTCTACGTTGCTCTTTTATTTTAGCTTTGTTGGACAACCCAAATAATTTATGGCTCAATTAGTGATGAGAAGAAAGTCGAGGTGGCCTTAAAAATGGAAATAAGAGAAAAAACAAAAAAAATCCTCCAGAGAACGCAATGGTATCATGGAACAACAAAAGATGGATTCAAAAAAATAATGAGCCAAGGTGTTAAATTTGATGTTGGATTGGGAAGTGAATTAGACTTTGGTCCAGGCTTTTACTTAGCGCCCGAACATCAAATGGCCGAAAACTTCATTACCAACCAGATCAATGTCTTGAAAAAAGAGGGGACGGAAGAGTTCTTATCTTCTGATCAGTTAGAACCGGTGATAATCGAATTCGGCTTTACACCCTATCACTATTGGGAAAATGGAGAGTTAAAGGTTCTCGATAAATTCGATCGTGAATTCGCTTCTTTTGTTACAGAAAACCGAATACGCGCCTTGGAGGGATTAGTTCACGATTATCCTTTAGTGTACGGCGTTATGAGCGACACCATACCGACTTTACTAGTTTCACAATTTAGGGATGGGGAATTAAGTAAAGAAGAGGTTATAACTGAAATCCAAAAAACTCGTAATAGCAAAAGACAAGTATCTATTCATAGGCAAGAAATTTGTGATATACTTACAATGACAAACGCCTATGAAGTAGACGGAGGAAAGGAGTTAGATATTAATGATTACCGCAACGATAAATGACCGCGAGCGCTTAGCGAAAGATTTGGAAGATTCCCTGGTGTATTTTGCACATCGACAAAAGAAGTCTCTTACAAGAGAAGAAGCAGCTAAAATTTCTCAGCGGGTAATGGCTAATGTTGATATCGAAAACTCTGCCTTTGCACACAAAGGGCCTTCATGGCTTGCAAGAGAAATTGTAAGTAACCTTAAATAATCAATAAAAAAGCGGGCAGATTTATGCCTGCTTTTTTTTGTGGATTAAAGTATTTCAATGAAATAATGGAGGGACAGGTATGTTATCTGAAGAAAATGCAATGCTTTTAGAAAAGATGGAGAAATACCAAGAGAATAATAGATACCGTGATAAGTTTTATAAAGGTTTCAATTTCAATAAAATACCTGAGACATTGGAAAGTATCTATATTTTATATGATAAAGAAGACATAGTTTTATATGTGGGTGAGTCTGCTAGGACGAATGGTCGTTTGAAGGCTCATTTGAATCAACATAATAACTGGGATAATGTTGTAATAACCAAGATAAAGGTAATTCCTTTCACTAAAAAGACCTTGAAAAAAGAAAGATGTATGGTAGAAAAAATGTTTATAAATCTGTTGAACCCTGTAGGAAATGAAATTAATCGAAATAGAAACACAAGGGATGATGAAGTTATTGAGCTGAAAAGGCTAAACAATCCTTACGAAGTTAACAACCTTGAAAAAGATGAACTCGAATTATATTAGTTCATGAAGAAGCGTCACAGAGAGTGTGTAATTTTGTAAGATTGTTTTCTTCAACAGCTTTGATATAATAAACTCATACATTTTCTTTTGATTTATTTTTGCAAACCTTTTAGGTTTCGCAGGTGACGACTTTATTTAAGCCTCTGGGCTGATTTGATTCATAGCTTTTTAGCTGTGTTGACCAATCACCCCAGGGGCTTTTTTGCGTTTCTGCAGACTTTTTAGGTGCCGCATTCGTAGATCGGAGGAAAGTATATTGAATAATTCTATTAGAAGGAGAGATGAAGTTATGAATGAAGGAAACTACTCAGTGTATTATCGTGCGAGAACCAATGATTATATTATTGTCGCCTTTGATGATGAAAAGGACGGAAAAAGAAACTAGACCTACTTGTTAAAGGTTATTCGACTTTGACGAAAACTTCTTCTTATGAAGATGCCGAAAATTTCATCATGGAATATCTCTATCAAAAGATGACGACTTTCAGCATTCAAAGAGGCTATTAAGTAGTTACAGAGAGACAGGAGAGAAAAATATGGTTGAGAAAACAAGCGAATGGTATTGGGTTTTCTATAAAGAATCCACAAATCACTATATCGTATTAGCCGATCAAGACATTGACCACGATAATCGTTGGATTTTACACCGTGACGATTATGAAGTCCTTACAGATTGTTGCCGCTCCCGAGAACAAGCGGAGAGGTATGGTAAAGAATACGGTTATCAGAGACTAAAGTACAAAACCCCGCCTATTTCATTGAGAGAGGCATGCGAATTTGTAAATACTCATCATCGGCACCACATTTCCCCGCAAGGTCATAAATTTTCTATCGCTTTATACGATGGAGATATTGTGATTGGCGTAATCATTGCGGGTAGGCCGGTTTCGCGTATGCAAGATAATGGTCTGACTCTTGAAGTCACTCGTTGCTGTGTCAAAGAAGTCTACAAAAACGGAATCACTAAGCTCTATGCAGCCGTTTACCGAGTAGCACAGGCAATGGGTTATGAAAGAATCATTACCTACACCTTAGAAAACGAATCGGGAACGTCGATGAAGGCAGCGAACTTTAAACGCAAACATATCAGTAAAGGCGGTTCCTGGAATTCTCCAAGCCGTCAGAGAGAAAATAAGCATCCGCTTGAAGCGAAGTATCTGTGGGAATTACAGATCAGCTAAAAGTGAGGTGCTTTTTTTATTAAATCTAAAGGAGAGATTAGCTATGTATTCACTATTTGAATTTCTAGATGCAATTGAGGGAGAAAAAGTTAAAAAAGAACAACCTAAGAATGTCATTTTCCAAGAACATTCAAAAACGACATTCCACCCGGACCTTGCTGATTGGCAGGCGGTCGAGTATATGCCTGGATTGCAGCAATGCGAAGTGATCGGATTGATACCAGCGGACTTGTTGTCACCAACGGAAGGGAAGTATTCAAGCCTTACTCCGGAGAAGCGACAGGAGCGGGTAGAAATATGGTCAACTTACGTTCGGGCCATTAGCAATGCCATTCCAAAGAGAGACATTAAGACACATTGGATAAATGCATGTGGGCGACTAAGTGAAGCTCGTATAAGCCAAACTCCAATCCGGTTAAAGATTTCCGATTGTATGAACGAACGGTTTGTTGAAATGGAAGTCATCGAATACCTGTCTTCAGAGAAGAGAGGTGATTCCAATGATTAAAATTCTCGAACTGTTCGGTGGCATTGGCGCTCCAAGAAAAGCATTAATCAATATGGGGATCGACCATAAGGCAATTGATTACGTGGAAATAGATGAAAAGGCAGTACGAGCTTACAACGCATTGTATGACCCGCGATATAAGCCGCAGACTGTGGTGAATTACAATCTAATGCCAGATGTACTGATTCACGGATCTCCGTGTCAGGACTTCAGCAGAGCAGGAATACGACTAGGCGGAAATGGGGAAGACAAAACGCGTTCTTCGCTAATGTGGGAGACATTGAAAATTATCGAGAATATGGGGAATTGGAAGCCGCGCTATGTGATTTGGGAAAACGTGAAGGGTGTATTAGATAAAGACATGATTCACTCCTTCAATAAGTACCTCATACGTATGAGAGAGCTCGGCTATACGAATAGCTTTGAAGTCTTAAATGCGATGGACTTTGGGATTCCTCAAAAAAGAGAACGTGTATTTACTATTTCGATACTCGGCAGCGGTTGTTTTGATTTCTCCAAATTGAAAAAGAAACCCGCTCCGGATATTAAGAACTTCCTGGAATCTAAAGTAATAGGCGATCAGTATAAAATTTCTGTCCCGTCTATGATGAACAGAATCCGTGAGTTTGCTACAGAGGATATGAATTATCGATTCCTCGATGTAATTGATACGCATTGTTGGACCATTAGCACAAGACAAGATCGTTGCCCAAACGCCGGCATCATTAAAAACGATGATGGTCCGTACCGCTATTTAACGGAGCGGGAATGCTGGCGTCTGATGGGCTTTGGTGATGATGATTTCGACAATGTGTTGAAAGAGTATCCAATGAAGCCAGGGAAGCGAAATGCAACTTTATATAAACTAGCCGGCAACAGCATCGTCGTGAACGTTTTAGAGGCCATATTTGACGTTCTGTTAAACGAGCAGCATAAGGAACCGTTCTTTGCCTTTGAGCCGCATGAGCAGTTGCAATTGGTGTAATAGGGAGATATTAAAACGATTGGGGAGAAAAGATGATGAAAAATGAAGAGTTAATTCGAGAGTATCGTGAAACCAGTAAATTGATGAAAGAGTTAGCTGCTAGTGGAAACCTGGAAGAGAGAAATCTATATGTCCCTCGAATGACTGAGCTCTCTAACCAAATAGATTGGGGATATAGAAAAGGAGATTTAGTAGAACGAAAAACCGGTCGAGGTTGGGAGGAAGATGTCATTCAGGAAGTAAGAGGATCGGAAATTCATTTCCGGACTATGATTCTTCCACCAGCAATGATTCGAAGACCTATAAAAAATCAGAAAACGATTATCGAGATGACATTCGAACAAATTAGTCTATTTTCATAAACTTTAAAAAAGGGTTTGCTTTTTAGCAAAGCCTTTTTTTAATGCACAAAGGTCGTATTGAGACTAATAGACATTTAACTATAAATAATAAGTAAATGTATAGGGGGATATAGACCCAATAGACCTTTTCTTTGGGACATTTTTTGATATATCTTGTAGACAGAGTAAATAAATAGTATTTAAATTGATAAATGCCCAATTATTTGAAATTTCGTGATATTATCGAAATGGGGGTCTTAGTGTGAAAGATGGAGCATTACTAAAATATCATCGAAAAAGGGGCTAAATCAAGAGCAGGTCCTTTGAGGGCATCGTTTCGACTTCCTATTATTCAAAAATTGAAAATGATCTAGTCGAACCTGCACCAGAAACATATAATCTCTTGTTCGAAAAGTTAGGTTAGAAAGAACCAATGCAGAGATAGAAAATCGAAAGTTTATAAAATTATTAATGGATTGGGAAAAGCCATTACTATTTAATAATCTCGAAGAGGCAACTTTGATAAAAGAAAAGCTCGAAAATTTACTTATTAAAGTCATAGAAGTAGACCTCCTATTAGAATATCAAGTTAAATTAGTACGATTTTGTATTATTGCCAAGCAGTTGTCAGACATAAAAAACTCATTATAGTTTTAGCTGAATTAACTGAAAATTTAATTTGAGAACTTTTTTCTATTACAAGCATTTGGGGAACTTTTCTATGCTACGGGAGACTACACAGAGCAGATGAACACCTAGCAATTTCTGTATCGTTGTATAATTCCAATCATTTTCCAATTAGAGAAGGCCGATACCCATTACTTATATAGCTTAGTGTTGTCTAATCTCAGAAATGATTATAATAACTTAAGCTTTGCAGAATCTTCTTTGGCGGTTTTAGAGATCATTACCGATTGGAAAGCTGTGCTCAAAGCACACATTCAAATTGGTATTGGAAATAGTCGGCTCTTAAATACCGATGTCGCCTTAAAAGCATTACAATCTTGCTAAGAACCTTTCTTAAAGAAAGGCAAGATTATAAGATACTCGGAATTATTGAACACAACATCGCTAGTTTACTCCATCGGCGAGAAATAGGAGCTGCCATTAAACATTGAAAATTAGTCTTGACTATAAGAAAAAGTTCTATGACTCAAGTTACTTTACTACACTGATTCTTCTTATAACCTACAATTATGAACAAAATGAAATATCAGCATGCAAAAGTGGATTGAGGAGGTATCATTTTATTGAACAAAGTTGAAGCATCAAAATACAAGAGTTAGAAATTGAATTTTATAGACAGTTTATATTAGATAACGATTCTGACTGGGAACTTTTTGCACTAAAACATTTTTGTTTTCTAAAGAAAATAAAAATGGAATCACCTAACCACTTACTCTAAAATCATTGGTAATTATTTTAATAAGAAGATGCTGTACAAAAATCTGCTTTATATTTTCAAGAAGCGATAATAGGTCATGAAAATATTCATGTTCGATAAAAAAGTAGCGAAAGAAGGGAATATTATGAAAAATTCTTGTTCTACTATTAATGACTTTTTATATCAGCAGTTCTATGTCTACAGGTGCAGATTCACAAGCACAGCATGGTGCCCCACATGATGTTGGTGTTCCTTTATTAGATGAAGAAAATCCACCAGCAAACTAAGAGGTCCATAAAATGGAAAAATCAGTGAAATAATGAAACTATGGGACTTCTGAAAAGGGGGTCTTTTTAGTATAAAATAAAGCTCCTTAGATGTCAGACTTGCACAAGTCCCCAAAATAAGGCTATTAAGGTGCTAATATTTAACTTTAATTTCACAATACAAGGATTCAGAATATTATGTACAATTGGAGTGTACAAAAATAAGGAGGTTTATTGATGAAAAGTTTTATCTATATTCACGTTTGCTTTGGTTTTCGGGTTCATTTTCCAATTATGACAAGTGCGGCTAGCCAAAGCGAACCCGTAACCAAGAATTCTACAAACGACTTGGTAGTTTTGGATGACAGTTACATTTCAAAGTTGACGAAGAGACAGGTATTTACTTCCCGAAAAATAATCTCTACCAATAAAGATGCTAATGGACGGAAGTACAAAACAAAACCTATTGATGATTTTGAAATGACAGATACAGAAATTATCGTTGATGGAGATGTTATCGCAACATTCCTCAGCACTTCAAAAGGTTCTTCAAAGGAATCGATGTTTACTACTCAAGATGTGTGGAAGCTATAACACAATTACTACGATAAGTAGATCTATTGTGGAATATAATAAATTTATTATGTATCATCCTGACTTTTCAACTTGGAGAAGTTAGCGGATACTACTTCTCAAATGGTTCAGTTTCGGTTTCGGTTTCAGTAGGCGGTACTTACGGTAATATTGGTTTATCGTATTCTCCGGCAGGTAGCGGATACTACGTTAACACTAAAAATTCCTATACTCCATCACGTCCATACATTCAAGCTGATATTCAAAAGCACTATTATAAAGTCACAACGAAGTCATGTACAGGCCGTGTTATCGATACTAACTATAGAACAAAGTATTATGGGTAAATGATGAAATCAAAATCTCATATAGATAAATAAGATAAGAATGCAGGGGTGTAAAACTCCTTGCATTTTGTTTCTTTATAAAGTAAATTTCAGGTAAGTTAACTTTTCTTAATTTTACAATAAAAGAAATTTTAACAAATTGAAGGAGGATTTGTGTTATGCGACCATTACATGTTCTTGCACTTCTTTTAGTCTCTATTATTTTGCAGGATGTAGCAGTCAAAGAAGTAATCCGGGTTGGAGAGCCGACAGTTGAAGATACCGATAACGAACAAGAGGTAGTAATTAAAGGTCACGAGATTACAAATGAAATTACTGATGAAAGTAATATCGAAGAAGTTAAGAAAGTTGTTGACCAAATAGATAGTATAGAGCGTCCAGATCGTACGTTGTCTGAACCGCCAGAAACTTTTTTTGAACTTTATGAATCTGACAATTCAGTATCTGTCTTCCAGTATTATTTGTGGATGCAACCAGATGGTGGGGCTATCTTGATGGATAGTAGCGAAAATTTTTTTGAAGCGGATGAAGAAAATACCGCGACTTTAAAAGAGGCATTAGAATAAGTGAACCTTAAAAGCACATTGCAACTTATATTTTTTTTGCTATAATAAAATCATATTAGCGACACATCGGTGTCCGCTGGATTGAACCACCCAAGCTCTTTGGAGCATTTTTCCCTTTAGGGAGAAGTGTCTTCAAGGAGCTTTTTTTATTTTGAAAGGAGAGGTTAAGAGATGGAAAAGAAACCAGCTGATTATGTATGTGCAGTAAAAGTAGGGGAAAAAGAATTTGGGTATGTTTTAGTTCAAGAGGCGAATGAGCCTAAAATAGAAGTCATTGTGATTGATCACGAATCAGAATGGGTTCGCACGCTCGGAGAAGCCGATTGTCTAAAGGGGGCGGGCAGCATTCTTTCGACTGCTTTGGCAGAAGGTTTTGAGTTGAAGGGCATTGTTCACCAAGCAGCTCAATAACCGCTCCCGCCGGTAAAAACGTATGGTATTGTCAAAACTTTTACGCTATACTTAGCTTATAACTTTTCTCTTCTTTTAATTTTGTCGAACGTATTCACGTTCCGACGGTGACGACATAAACAAAGCCTCTGGGCTGATTTGAACCATAGTATCTTTTACTATGCTGACTAATCAACCTAGGGGCTTTTTTGCGTTCTCACAAAGAGAG
Source organism: Planococcus sp. MB-3u-03 (assembly GCF_002833405.1). Taxonomy (NCBI): domain Bacteria; kingdom Bacillati; phylum Bacillota; class Bacilli; order Caryophanales; family Caryophanaceae; genus Planococcus; species Planococcus sp. MB-3u-03. Next base: position 79,526 of record NZ_CP025123.1, read on the forward strand.
AGGTAAAAAATCTTTAGGAAAGGGTGTATTAAATGGCGAAAAAAGGGTTCGTAAAAAAATCTGCCGATGAAAAGAAACAGGAGGTCGACCACCTACTCAGTCTTTTAGACAATGGTGTAAAGAGCTTCGAGGCTAATCCAGAAAAATTTAAAGCTTTATTGAAGATGCAAGCGATGTTTCGCAGCTACACATTCCGAAACACGATGCTGATCCAAGCCCAAATGCCGAATGCTTCTTATGTTGCGAGCTTCAAGCATTGGAAAACACTCGGTCGCAGCGTTCGAAAAGGTGAAAAATCTCTTCGTGTACTAGCGCCGCGTTTTAAAAAGGAGAAAGATGAAATCACTGGTCTTGAGGAACAAAAACTAATCGGCTATATGAGCTGTCCTGTTTTTGATATTTCTCAAACAGAGGGCGAACCACTGCCAATTGACGATGTACGCTTGAAACTTGAAGGCGAATCGGATGAAGCAGAAATTATTTTTGCCTGGGTTAAGCTGTTGGCTGAAGAAGATGATTGTAGTGTGGAGGTTGCGTTTGCGAATGGTGCAAATGGCTATTACAGACCATCCTCCCATCAAATCGTCATCGATCCAAAACTAACAGTGAACCACAAAGCGAAAACGATGGTACACGAATATGTTCACTCTCAATTGCATCGCAATGATAACTCGACACAAGAAGAGCGGGAATGCGTTGCAGAAGGTGTAGCGTTTATCGTTTGTTCCTACTTTGGATTAGACACTTCTGATTATTCATTTGAGTATGTAAATGGATGGTCCGGAGATGGCGGAAAATCCTTAATGAAGTACGGAACCATCATGCAAAAAGCAGCATCTGCTATTATTGCGGATATTGAACGGATCGCCACAAGCCTTCCGACTCCAGCTGCAGAGACAAAAGAACTTCAAAATCAAGCATCTTAATTAGATGAGAGACACAGCCGATTGACTGAAATGTTGCCGACAAAGCAACCAACCAGCCAATCGGTATTTTTTATTTCAGGGAGGAAACTATCAATGAAGAATACCTATCGTTTAGAGAGTGATGAAAACCCAAAGCTATTAGAAATCTATGTGAATCAAGCGTGGCATCAAGTATTTTGCTACGCATTGGCATTTGAGAAAGTAGAGGGTTATGGAAGAGAAGACAAAATACTATTTACGATCGTTAGTGGCAGTGATTCAGCATTACAATCACTTAAAGCAGCAATCGACATTGGCACCAGAAGCGGTATTCGATTCGGATATGGTGAAAAAACATCTATCGGTTTTGAATTTAAAGGCGAAAAATCTTTAGCTTCTGAAAAAGGGAAGTACACCAAGTTTCCAATGACCCTTAGCCAAAATAGAAAAGCACTCGCTATCGTTCACGAATCCGTATTAAACAATTCCGAGTATGTCCTGGCATTCAATAATAATCCGGTTTCTGAGGTTTCACAGTTGCTCGGCGGTTCCACTTTCGGTCTACATATCTTACCTGAATGGGAACAGCCGGTTTTAGATGAACTGATGCTTCAAAAGCATCTGGTCAAGCATGACATTTATTACGACGAGAGACTATTTGAAGATGGTTTATCTCTTCTCTCCATCAACTTAGAAGAAGAAGCAGCCGACCGTTTTATTGAGCGAATGATTAAGGAAAGGCGTTTACAGTTTCCGGAGAGCGGAAGTGGTGAGAAGGTCAAGGATATTGCGGATCTAACCGGTTATCTCATGGAATACAATGAGCCGATGGTCCAGAAACTTTCCGACCGATTTAAACCTACCCACAATCCGATACACGACCCTGTATTACCGAGTACACTGACTTATCCTCGGGAACTGTTTCCAGTCCAGGGGCACAGCGTTACAGCCGTGGCCAAGCGACTACAGAAGCAAAAAGCCGTGGTAATTCAAGGAGAGATGTCTACAGGGAAGTCCTCAATGATGACTGCCATTGCTGATGCTTATCATTCTCTTAAAGGGAAAAAAGGCTACCATGCAGCGTTGATGTGTCCACCTTCTTTAACGAAGAAGTGGCCGCTTGAGATAAAAGAAATCCTGCCCGATGCTGAAGTTCACGTTATTGAAAAGAGTGCTGACTTAATACGCTATCACCGAGACTGGTTGAGAAACGGACAAAAGAAACCTACCAAGCCTACTTTCTTTATCATTTCGTTTACGACTATGCGTGGCGATGCAAGAACGGTACCAGCTGTCACGCACCGGAAGAAGCCGAAATTGATGGAAGAGGGCGCGAATGCCGAGTCGGGTTATTTCTGTAATTCTTGCGGGCTTCCTCACCAAGTCGTTGAAGATGAGCAAACGCACATCAACGAAGACGGCTATGAAGAAGTGACTAAGATTACACATAACATGGAAAGCAGTGATTTTGGCACTTCCAGACGACTTAATAACGGGGCTTCACCAGCAAATGCATTTTGCTACCATTGCGGTGATTCTTTGTGGTCGAAGAAAGTGGTAACTCGATATAACGGATTTAAAGAGTGGACTTCTCATGAGAAAAAAATTCTTCATGCCGTCCAGCAAAATAATCCGAATTATATCAATCACCTTCAAGCGACTCAGCAGAAACCTGGATCCGCTACTGGAATGCCAAGACGAATTGCTGCTATTGAATATATTCGACGGAAAATGAACAATTTCTTTAATATTTCACTAGTCGATGAAGTTCATGAACTGAAGGGTGGAATGACTGCGCAAGGAAATGCTTTAGGATCCCTGTCGCAAGCATCCAAAAAGATTGTCGCCGGTACCGGAACTTTATTCGGTGGAAAAGCAGAAGATGTCTATTTTTTGCTCTGGCGTATGTTCCCGAACGATATGGCTTCGAGTGGATTCTCTTATGAAGAGGTAACAAAATTCAATGAAGAGTATGGAAACATCGAAGAGACAACTTATGCTTCAAAAGGTGAATCGAGTGAGTACAGCAATACTAATTCACGTGGCGGTGATCGGCGCTCAACTAAAAAAGTGGTTCCTGGTATTTCCCCTTTCATTTACGGACAGTTTCTAATTCAAAATGTAATCAATGTCCGTTTAAAAGATGTATGGCCGGATCCGGTTGATTTGGTAGATACGCCGACTATTTTTGTCCCAATGACAGAGGAAATGAAATCTCATTATGATGAAATGATTTGGAGCTTTGAGCACGCTATAGATTCTTGGGATAACGGAAATCAGCTTTACATGCGAATGACGGATTATGGCATTGCCTATCCTGATAATCCATTTAATTTTCCGGATGCAGTGGCTAAGAATATCGAGGGTGAAAGAGAGCTCATATGGGAAGCTCGTCACTTAGATCCGTCCATTACCTTGCCCAAAGAAGCGAAGCTACAAGAAATCATTCAATCAGAAATGGCAGAAGGACGTAAATCGATTGTTTATGTCAAAGACACAGGTTCTTCAGTAGCTGAGCGTGATGTACGTCCTCGACTTCAGCAAAAACTAGAAGAAATCGGTGCGAAGGTGTTTGTGTTAGATACCTCATCGACTAAAACAAATAATCGATCAGACTATCTCAAGAAGAAAATTGAGAAAGAAGGATATGACGTTTGCATTGTTTCTCAGGAGCTTGTGAAAGTCGGGTTAGATTTACTGTGTACACCAACGCTTATTTACTATCAATTCAGCTGGTCGCTCTTCACAATCAACCAGTCAGCGAAGCGGGCATGGCGAATCGGACAAGAACAAGAGTGTCGTTTGTTCTACCTTGCTTATGAAGACTGCTATCAAGAAACAATGGCGGAACTCATTGCCAAAAAAAATCGCGCTACGGCGGCTATCAATGGAGACGTTTCATCCGACGGCCTAAGCGCGATGCTCGGAGACGAAGGAGACCTTCAAACGATGCTCATTCAGTCAGTTAAGAAGGGCGGAACAGCATTAAAAGGTTCTGCAGAGGAATGGATCAACCAAACTTCGGATCGGGCTCGAGAACTTCTTGCGAGTATTGGTAAAAAGAAAAAGGCTGCGCCTATTGAACAATTCAAGCAATGGGTAAATTTCGAGATTGAAGGCGAAACTACTAAAGCTGCTCTCATTCGAGGCGCTGCAGAGTACCTGGGCTTTATTGAGCAAGATTTGATTCCAGGCTTTTCTCTACAAAATGGCCAACTAAATGTTGATCTAGAAGAGGGGACCGGACTGGATAGAGCTTTCTTTGGAGATGGAGCAATTCTTTTCCATTTGTCGAAACCAATGAAAGCGGCTCAGTCAGTGGCTGAAGAAAAAGAGAAGAAAGAAGTCGTTCCTACTGCACCAATCGTGTTAACGACGCATGAAACAAAAACAAAGAGAGCGAAGAAGAAGGTTGCAGAAGGCCAATGGGCATTCGACCTCTTCGGATAAATCAATTTTGGGAGGAATATCAAATGGTTTTACACATAGTTTTATTGACAAGTTGTTGTTTGCTCTTGCTTTTGGAGACTGTTCTTACAGAGCACGCTAAATGGGTGAAAACTTTTGAACAGGCTGAAATTGCTTCAAAACAAGAGCTTACCGAGGAAGATATTAAGAAAGGGTGGGGCTTTAACCAGCCAACGGTTTTAATGCCGGTGGCCGCTCCTGCTATCCCGAAAGCGGAAACTTCACCTATCTACGAAGAATCTCAATTGACTGCTGAGCACGAAAGTTTCTTTGATTCTTTAGCTTCGTTATCCGAGCCAGCGCCTGCTGCTTCTAATGAAGATAATGTGATTCCATTCATAGAAACTGCACCACCAACACATGAAAATGAGATGGAAGCAGAGGAATATGTATCGTGGGATCAAGTAGTTGCTGAATCAGAACATACACAAACTGATTCGAAGAAAGAAGCAATCCAAGAATCTGAGTTTTTGACTATGGAGGATTGGAAAGAAGAACCAATGCCGGTTAGCATGAGCACGCAATTGTCCGCAAAAGCGAGCCATAAAATCGGTGAAGGATATGTTGGAGAGCAGCTATGGGTTGTGGAAGTCGTTGGTTATGAGCAGAGCTATATCCATGTTAGCGACGGAGAATCTAGAGCATGGCTAAACTTACGTAAATTGGGCAAGGCAAATAAAGGGGATATCCTTTCATTGCTAGTGGAGAGAGACGAAAGTGACCAGCTTTATGTAATGAAAGTCGATGTTCTTCAGCAAAAATCAAATGATTTCGCTTTGGAAATCGAGGAAGAGTTGGATTATCAACACACAGAATATTACGAAGCAATTTGATAGATTCATACGGAGAAGATCTGCACTAAGTAGGTCTTTGTTCCGTGTGTTATATAAGAGTTAAGGCTAAAGACCTTTTAAAAATCCTATAATTTATTTTTAATTCAAGATAAATTATCAAATATTTAGAAAATATTTACTTTTTAACAGCTTTGCAATAATAAAAATATCAAAATATTACACCTAAAATTTGAAAGATTTAGGTATTTGCACAGAGCCACAAACAAGATATTTGTGGTTTTGTGGAAAAACTTAAAATTTTCTCATATAAAAGTTTCATTTTTGGATAAAAATGCTTATGCCATTGTAATCCAAATAGACTAACTTTACTATTAATTATAGGAATATCAGGAGGGATTGGATGATGGAAAACAAACTACGAAAAGATGATTGGACCAATGATACACTAACTACCCTTATTCAAGGAATGCGTGAAGAGGGATTAGTTTTTAAGGAGATAACACTCCAATATAGAACAAAAACCAAAAATGTCTTCATAAATGCTACTGGTCGTGAATCAATGAAAGCTTCCGAGAATTACTTCAGCAAAGTGGAAGAACAGTTGATCCGTACATACAATATAATCTTCAAACGTTTTATCAATTTCGCTCAATGCCAGGTGGATATGACGCTGCAAGTAAACGAGCACGGAGAATTTGATTTTGAAAACATGCAGATGGCAATGCATATGGATATCCCAAGTTCTCGAAATGCAGAAGAAGCTTTACGCCGTCCGCTTAGGCACTTTTTGCCCTTCCTAGAAAATGTGACTTATTTAGAAGCGACTGGCCACAAGTTTGAATTAAAAGCCCTTCATTGTGCGCTGGAACTTTCAGAAGAGGACTTTGCGATCGTTTTAGAAGATCCGTCAATCATTCATCCTAAAGCAAGATTGGATTGGCTCTCATTCGGCTCTCTATTATTTATGAAAGCAAAGGAATCATATAGCTTTAATCAAAAAATTCCTTGTTTTTCCGGTGAACTCCTTTGGGATAATAAGGACGTAACAATCAAACACACCATTAAGAGGTTGGAAAAATGAAAAAGGTATACGGATTCTTAGCTTCGTTGCTGTTAATCCTTTTAGTGCAACCGCTCTCCAGCGTAAGCGCAATGTCTAAATTACCTTCTCCGCCAAACGGAAAGTCGATAGAATCATCCGACTCATTTTTGGATAATATCTACTCCGACGTTGGCGGTCTAGGAACACCTTTATATGGATGGGCGATTGATCTATTTACCATTTTGTTTGTTGTCGGTACGCTTGTAATGATCTTATCAATCGCCTTTAAAAATGGACAATGGCAAAAATACGCTCAGGGGACGATGTTAACCTCCTTCGTGATTCTCCTTTTAATGCGTGGGCTTCCGATTATTATGCTTTCCATGAATACTACGGAAGACATTGATTTACTCTTTACTGCAGGCGTTGCTTTCTTGAGTGCTACGACCATCATGATGGCTGTAATGAGCGTTGGCATAAGCGCAGACTTCAAGTTTAACTATCATCTGATCGAGCATCCTAAATATAATAGATGGTCCAAGAACCTATTCTACGTAGCAATATTGATGACGTTCCTGGCCGTACTGGTCCCATGGTTTTTCCCTCAAGTGTAAAAAATCACTCACAATCATACTTTTCTCTGATATAATAGAGAGACAATTTAAACCAAAGGGCGCACCCCTCCAAAAACCGATTACGTTCGGTTTGGAGGGGTGCGCTTTTTTTTAGGAGAGATGAGATGGAAATTCACGTTATCGGAAAAACGGACAATAAAAAGAAACGATTAAAAGTGCTGCTGTCGGAGCACTACCCTCAACATTGCATCGTTAATCAAGAAACTGTTTCAGTATTAAATGACGATGCTCACCGGCAAAACATAGCACTTCTCGTGATTCTTCTAAATGAAGAAAATACCGAGACTGTTGAGCAGCTTCTCCAAATCGAGAAGTTAGATATCCCAATCCTCTTCGTGGAAGAAGAAGAAACCCACGCGCGAGAAAGGTTATTAAATGGATCATTGGTCAAAGGTTACATCCGGCGTAACGCTCCGTTAGAAAAAATTAAAAGCGCAATGAACCTTGTTCTGGATGGCGGTATATACAAAGAACCTACCAGCTTACACAGGAAGAATGAACAAGTATCAAATCACAAAGAGCTTGAGTTGGAGTGGACCATCCTTTCTATGCATTCAAAAGGATTTAGCTTCGAAGAAATGAGCGAAGTGGTAGATCTCTCTATTGATGAAATCGAGACAAAACTCAATCAAATCAAAAACAATTGTCGTTCCTGCCCATCATCAACCACAAGTTAGGAACGTGAAAAGAAATAGATAAATTTAGTTGATTATAAATATAACGTTATATTATTAATTTATAAAAAAAAAGGACGTGTTGATGATGAAAAAGCACTTTGTTTATCGTGGGCGGTAGCCAAGAACAGACATTCATGAAGATTGGAAAAAGCAAAATTGCAACATTTTATTTCATCCAGGAAAAGTACGGAATGGCGGAGTGAAGAACGCTTTTCGCAAATCCGTAAAAAACGCGGATTGTGTTGTCGTTTTATGTGATGCACTCATGCACGAAACTATGTATCAAGTTAAGGATCTGTGTAAAGAATACGATACAAAAGTCGTTTTCCATACAAACGGATTCGGTGCTTCAGGAGCCATTGCTGCAGGATTGGGTAAACTGGGAGCAGCTTAAGTTAGGAGGAGACATTTTGCGTGAAGTATATAAGTCACGATCAGTAATATCGACAATTGTAATATCCATCGCTATAGCCGGAATTGCTATGTACTGGCAAACTTCAACTTCTGTCATGGAACAAGCACCAGCAATTGAAGCAAATATTATAGCGCTTTTCTAGGAGGCTAATTATGAGTAAGACTTTGAGCAAAGAATGCATTGGTTGTGGCAGACAATTCATCGTTTTAAATATTGATGATACCAACGTTAATTTCTGTACAGAACAATGTAGGGAATCACACAGCATTTTAGAAGAAAACAGGAAAAACAGGGAGGGATAAAAATGCACTCTGCTCTTGTATCAGGAAATCAGATTGTTTCGGCTGAAGCTTATGATGAATCAATTCATGGTATTGAAATTCGCTGCATGGATCAGAAATGTAAAGTTCCAGTCTTTTTTGTTCGCGGCACCGCCAGTTTAAATGCTCATTTTAAAACTAGCGGAAAGGGGGCTTCTGTTCATAAGGATTACTGTGGGTTTGCTAAACCATTATCATTTCAAGACACAGTTTCTAAAGTGGGTGAGTACCAGGAAAGTATCCTCGAAAACAATACCCGCCAAATTGTGATTCGCTTAAGCATGAATGATATTGATCCTGACTACGAGAAAAAGACAATTGAGCGCAATCCACTCGACAAAGAGAAGAAAAAGCCCGAACCAGTTGAAGAATCACTGAAGGTTAGCAAAGTGACTCCATCTTCAATAAGTTCATTGAAAGCGGTAAAAAAACTGTTCACAACTGTCAGTCCTGATATCTTAGCCGGCATCATGCTTTCGGTTAAAGGACAAAAAATCCCCATATCGAATTTAATTCAAAGTTATTCTGAAGCGCATGAAGCTTTATGGAGCGGGAAGGCGGAGGAAGTCCCTTATTTCGTTCACGGTTGTATTGAGCGGGTCGTAAGGCGAGATCGAGTATGGTATATCAGTTTAAGCAAGACCGACAAAGGCTATTTCTCCCTTATTGTTTTTGATCGACACTTTAACCATTTCACTTATAAAGACTCGGAGCTCATCGGTAAGGAAGTTTTGGCCTATGGCTACCTTCAAAAGAACGATTACCACAAAGATAAAAAGTCTACTGAAATGGTCATTAAATCGAATCAGTATATCGAATTTCTCTAAAGAGGTGTTTCGATGCAAATAGAATACACCAACGTCAAAGATTACTTATTCTTCCTAATAGAAAAATACGAACCTAATCATTATGAATCGATCTCAGCCCTATGCCTATTGGAACAGGCAATGCCTGGAACCTCTATAAACCGTCTTTTAACTTTGGTAGTTGCGTTTTTTGAACAAAGCTTATCATCTACTTCTCCATTATTAAGGGCGGCATCTGAATTATTAGAACAGTCATACAAACTGGAGGCCGCAGGAATTTTGCAGCACAGAATTTGATTTTGATAAGGAGATCTATTTTAATGAAAACTTTACTCACCAGGTTTTTCAAGCCCCCTAAAACTTCATTGGTCGAAATCGCAGAATCTACTGAAATCTCGCAAAGCAGCTCGTTTATTGAAGAATTTCAAATAGAAATCAACTCGTTTTTCAGAGACCTTCAGAATTAAAGGCTTATTGGAACCGCTAAGCGAAGCATCGATCGAGAGGTTTTAGACGAAATTTTATATAACGCGATGGAACTGCAGATGAAACTTACAAAACAATCGCTTCTTACTGAAGAACAATCTCACAAAGATTTTGTTACAGCCGTGAGTTGGCATATTGCCGACTCTATAGTGGATATCCCTTATAAAAATCCGAAAGATCCAGCGGTTTGGAAGAAAAATACCAAAGAAAACCAGATAGTCTTCATTAAATACTTTTATCTTTCCAAAAGCTTTTGAAGAAATCTTACAAACATACAATGGATTTCCGGAACCATTACAATTCCATTCATACAAGGATTATCTAGAGTATAAACTCATTATCTCTTAAACCTATCGCTTGAAATGTTGAAAAGGAGGGCTTATATGCAGCCGCTGGAAAGAGTCTACGTTAGAACCCGCGATTTTGAAGGCCGAGCAACCGTGCTCCATATTATTCAAAATGAATTTTATCCTGTCCAGGTTGAACTAGACAAACCCGATGAAGATGGCCACCGTATTAAACGAGTCGCTTTTCATGAAATCATCAAAGAGACGACTAGCTATAAACCCAGTCTTTCAACACCTGTCATAGAATCTAAGAGACCTGAAATGCAGCAGCAGATGACCTTTTTCGACTTGCTATAAATAGATTCGTTCATGGAAGGGAGAATATTATGATTGAAATGACGCCTCACGAAATGAATATAATACGCATGCAAATGGCCTTCGCGAAAGATAAAATAGTTAGCGATTATAAAGAGCGAAATAAAGACGATAGGTTCTCTAAAAAAGTCATTAACGACTACCAAAGGATTCTCGACAAATTGGGAAAGATAGAGCCTAAATGAAGGTTTTCGATACTAAAAGGAAAAAGATTCTTATCGTTGCTATATTCGCTTTATTACTCACAGGATGTACCGTACCTACAGCTGAACCGGACAATGCTCCGATAAAATCAGAATCAAGCAAGGAGCAAGTAAACGAAGAGGACATTACGGGTGTTATTAGTAGTTTAGCTGACGGAGATACATATAATGTTGTCATCTCAAAGGATAGAAAAGTGAGGGATGGTGTTCAGCTAACTGCCGGCGAAGAAATTGCAGTTCGATTGCTTCTGGTGGATACTCCAGAGAGTGTCGGTGAGAAAGCGGGTATGCCTTATGCTAATGAAGCAAGTTCTTATGCGAAAGGTTTGCTCATAGGAAAAACGGTTACGCTAGAATTTGATGAGGGTGACCTAAAGGACAAATATGATAGGTACTTAGCATATGTATATCTGGATGGAAAGCGAGTACAGGATTATCTGCTGGAGAACGGCTATGCGATGGTCCACTATGTGTACGAACCAAACACTCGATACTTGTCCGAATTGCAGGCTATTGAAAATACCGCTAGCAAACAATCAATAGGAATCTGGTCGCTGGAAGGTTACGCAGTTCCAGGGGAAGGTTTTAACGAAGTAGGTTTGGGGCCCGACTTAAAAGTTATAGGAGAAGATATAAAAAATAAAGCACAGGAAACTGCCGACGACTTCCTTGGTGAAACGGTTGATTCATTGTTTGATTCTTTCGATAGCCAGTAATAAATTATTAAGTAAATCGAATAAGAGGTGAACCCATATGGACTATATCTTTTGGACTCAGGTTTTCTTGTTTACCATCATTACGCTGGAACTCATGCTTAGATTAGCTGCTCCATTCATCATGCCGGTAGGCACAACTTCATTTAGCGAACAACTTCATATTATCTTTATATTTCGGGCGATGATTACCACTTATATAGCGTTGAATTTGGAATCCATTTCCAATAAAATAGCGGCACTCTTACCTGAACAAATGGCTATTGACGTAACAACTTATCCAATCTGGTTACTCCCATTACTGGCCTATAGCGTATACGCTATAACAGTTCAGTCGAAGGAAAAGAAGAAAACTACTTCGTAGAGTTACTTCAAAAAAAGGAGATTCTAATCGAATTGAGGGGGAGGGGGGAGAAGGAAATGAAAAACAGAATATATAAGCCTGACAAAATAATAGCTAGGGAAGTCCTTAAAGATATAGGCATGGACGAAACTATAGTAGAAAACATGTCTGACGAAGAATGCGAGAAGGAATTAACGGAAATATATAAGGCAGAGTAGCTGAGTCAAACCAAAGGAGAACTTAAAATGTCTATTAGCATGTTTCTTTTCAACATAATAATCTTGGTACTTTTACCTCTCGTGATGGAAAGTGCTCTAAAAAAAGTCAAAGAGAATTCGATTCGTCATATCAAACGAATATATTGGGTTTACATGTTTCCAACTTTTGTAGCTGCAGCGACACTTACTTTATTATTATTGATTCCAGGAGTCATCTCAAACTTTGATCAACTGATTGAAGTTCAAAAAAAAGTAATTTCCTTATTTCTGCTTAGCGTCCTTCTTTTCGTTGGAGCGGTCGAAGGATCACGCATCAATAAAAGCCTATCTGTTGAAAAAAAGGTAAATCGATAAAAAACGCCTTTATACTTGTTATGGTGTTTTCAATAAATCAAATTATATATTTATAAAACCCTGCAGCTTTAAGCTCCAGGGTTTTTACATATATTCATACTTATTTATACCTATTGGACTTCATTGATCTTCGCCCACTCCATTCAGGAATTACATTTCTTCTTCGCCTCTTTCTACTTGCTCTTTTGCCATCAGTTCTTCGTCGTTCTTGATAATAGCTTCAACTTCTCTCACGGATACCTGTTCTTTAATGAAGTATTGTATAACTTCGATATTCGACATTCCCTCCCAGGCATCTGGATTCGAATGGCAATGACGATAAAATTCCCCTATTTCATTTAAATATAATGCAGCAACCTTATCTCCAATTAAGAAGTCTCCTTCTTTTCGGCAAAACTGATTGATTCCAAAGTGCTGGATATTAAATGTTTTGTTGTGTTTACATGAAGATCCAAACCTCCAAAATGGGCCAATTCCTTGTAATCAACACCTTTATATTCAATTTCAAGCATATTTCCTTTGCGATCATGCCCTTCAATATTGCATTCGATTTCTCCAAGTTCAATCCTCCTATTTTTCTAACTTCTGTCAGTTTAATAATAGAGGTATAAAAAGGATTTACAATAATAGTTGGAATGACTTTATTTAATGAAGGTCAAATAGAAAATCTGTATGATGTCATCGGTAATGTTAATAAGCAGAATATTGAGGTACTATATTTGTATATGAGTTTTGAAAAGGAGTGGTTTTATGTATCCGGAATATGATCCACACAATCCTGAATTATTAGAGTCGTTTGTTTGCTTTGCAGACATTCTAGGTTTTTCTGAATATATAAGAAGTACGCCAAAAGAAGAGCAGGCACAAGTCCTTTAGATTTGCATTCCCAGCTTAGTGATTGTTATACAGAAATCAAGAAACTAAATGCATCAGCAAACTTTAAAGCTTTTACCGATAATATTGTGCTAGCTTACCCTCGTTATGAAGACGGGGAAGGGCAGCTCGGAAATATCATAACCAGTATAAGTGAATTTCAACTCAACATGACTCTGAATGGGTATTTTGTGCGAGGAGGAACATCATTAGGTGATTATTACGGTGATGATACTTTCGCCTTTGGCCCAGCGCTTTTAGAGGCTCATGACTTAGAAAGTATTTACGCGATTCATCCACGCATTGCTATAAGCAACACGGTGGCTGCTTTAATGGGCGTATACATAAAACAGTTTTATGGAGGAAGTCATGCCCCACAATCAGAACAATTACTCTTGGACTTAGAAGATAATATCTATTTTATAAATTACCTTTATTATATAGAAGACCTTTTTATGATGGCTTACCTGTAGCTAAATATCTTGATATGGTCATGACACATAAAGAGAAAATTGAAGCCGCGCTTGAAAAGTACTCTGATGACCCAAAAATCGAGAGCAAATATAGTTGGGTAGCTAAATACCATAACCATTATTGCGATGTTTATTTACCGTCCAAAAGAAGGTGCAAGATTTAAATATCGGAAATTATAAAATATCATCTCTTTCAAGCGGAAATTTTATTAGCTTATATTCCGCATTAAGAACTGGACTAATGAAGTAAATGATAGAAAAACCAGGTGCATGAGCTCCTGGTTTTTAGATTTATAAATTTACCTTCAGTAGCTGTTTGCTAAATAGTTGGCCTTTTTCTTCGGCGAAATGGTCAACACTTGTAGAAGTCCCAACTTCATTTCTCTCTAAATGTAAATTAAAGTGTTCTCCTAGTTCAGTACGTACCGGCGAATCGATGCTTTGCGAAATAATAATTATACGAAGTCCACCATTGACGAAATCTGACAAATACTCAGTTATTTTATCGCTTTTGCATTAAAAATGAAAATTCATCAATCACCAGAAAATCAATAGCATTTTCCTTCAAGAAATCCATGTTAAAATCTCTAAGCTCAAGGTTATATAGATTTTCCATGTGGGTTCCTAATATGAGCGAATATAGTTCATCACGGGGCTCAATAAAGCGACAAAGTTTTGTGAGAAATCTTGTATTAAAAGATCCGCTGCAAAGGTAGTTTTTCCGGAAGCTACATTCCCTGTGATTGTTAGAACCGGAAACTTATTTATCAAGAATTGGACCAAGTTGAAAGAGGTCTCTTTCGCTAAGTTTAATTCACTGTTTTTCTTCATAACAACCTCCCCGGGGCGATTAATTACAAAATCAAGATGATCTCCTGAGTTTAGTTTTAACATATCACGAACGGTTTTAGGTAAAGTTACTTGCCCCTTACTTGTTAGCTTAGCAGTGATTCTATCAATAACAAAAACCTCCTTACTTTTTCCTTACATATAAATTGTAAGGGAAAAGTAAGGATTCTACAAGTAAAATTATTGAATTAAAATAAACACTTGTAATCATAAAGTCTTTTATTTGAACGAAAAACAGTCAAAGCAAACGGGGTTGAAGCAAATAAAAGAAAAAACATTTCTCCGATCTATTTAGAGAAACTCCTCTAATGCGTCCGGCGCCCACTGGTTCACTGCATTTTTCTCCCGCTCGAATACTTTTTCCAAATAAATCATCGTGGTTTCCATTTTTTCATGGCCAAGTGATCGCATGATATCGAACAAATCCGCTCCGCCTAATCTAGATGTGATCGCAAAAGCATGACGGAATACATGGGGAGTGAGTTTCACTTCGATACCTTCAAGCTCGGTTTCAATTTTCTTCAACTCTTTCGTCATATAAGCAATTAAGTAGGAAGGGGAAAATGCCGTCCCACGACTCGTCGTGAATAAAGGGGCATCGGATTCAGAATCGCCCAGGGCAGGAAGGCCGCGCGCATACCGGTACATCCGTATGCTATCATACGCCTTCTGCTTCAACGGAATCTGCCGCTTCTTGTTGCCTTTTCCGATGACATCTAAATAGTACCCCCCATGGATTCGATCTTTTTTTACATCGGTCACCTTCAATTTGCAGAATTCCTCGTTTCGCATCCCCGTAGCCGTCAGAACCAGGACAATACTGAACATGACCGGATGGTTGATGTTCTGGAATGCTCGCAGCACTTTCACCACATCTTGCGGTCCCAAGTCACGATCCGGCCGGTCGTCTTTCCGGACAGAAGCAATACGCAGCCCATCGGCAATGTTGTCCTGGATATAACCGATCCGGTACAGGTAGCGGAAAAAGGATTTCAAGACCGTCGTCTTTCTGGAAATAGTCGCTGGGCTGTATGGGCCCCGCTCCAAAACATATGGGCTCTCGGTCATTAACCACTCCTGGTATCGGCGCAGGTGACGCGATTCTAACGACTTGAAAAGGGATTGCCCACGGATTTCATCAATATCGACGTCTATGGCCTCTGTGTGGGACAGGATAGCGGCAATAAACTGCCGGATTTCGCTTTCGTACTCTTTTTTGGTTCGCATCGATCGATCGTTCTCTTTGTTTGCATGTTTCTGCTCGTGGATATACCAGGCGAGAATCTCCAAATCATTAAAATCGGCAAATGGATTTTCCTTCGCTTTTTCGGCCGCATCTTTTTTCTGCTGAAGCTGCATCATCGAGACTTCCGATATTTCCATTACTGCATGTGATTCCTGTTTGCTGATTTCCTGCAAAATGCTCACCACTTTCTCCATTTCCTTATTTTAGAATCCGTTAAAACAAAAGTATATTTATTACCTATTTTACCCTTATCAATAACTAACCACAACAAACAGTCCCTTTGTTGTGGTTTATTTAAGTTATAAAAGATAAATATTATTTATTTTACCAAACAACAAGTCTACTTTTAAATTAAGTATGTTATGATCAATTTGTAAATAAATCACTTATATTCTTTAAAATGGGATTCGTTTTATCAATGATGATTAACAAATTCTAACTAACGAGGATTTTCAAGAAATCAAAAGTTTACGCATATCTAAGGAGGAAAAATGAAATATACATCATACTTCAAAAACTTACCTTTAAGTCTGCAAAAAGATATAACTGCTTATAGCACAGGAAATATAAGTAATCTACAAAGAATAAAAACAGAAAATAATCGCTCAGTAATATACGAGCTAGCAGGGCATAATGTGATTTTAAAAGTCATGTTAGATAAGGGTAGAAATGACTATGATATTGATGCGCTTATCGATTTAGAAGACATAGATTATTTCCCTAAGCTATACGCATACAAAGAAAAGAGTACCTCTTCATGGAAAAGCACGAGGAATGAGTTTACCTGAGTTTATAGAATCGGGTGCTACTGATCAGGAATAAAAATTGTCTTAACTTCACTTTTAAAAGCTTTAGATACAATGCTGGATAGGAATCGAATAGACTGGGATCTTAAGCTTGAACACTTTACTGGGATAAAGAAAATGAACACCTCACTTGGATTGATTTAGGCTTGTGAAAAATCGATGCCCTTATATCCATCAAAAGAGGAAAATATAATTAATTTTAAAATTTTTCGAAAATGAATTAAGTTATTATAACATTGAAATTTAATTCAAGATCTAAGAAAAGCTAATGGATTATAAGGACCTTATATAGGTGACAATATTATATAGAAGAAACTCAATTTTCTCATGAAAAGTTCTAGTCCTTATCTATCGAAAAGAATGCTTTAAGTGGTGAGTAACTTAATAAGTCACCTACAGCCTAGTAACTTACTATTTAGAAAAAGAACTTTTATCTTTGCCGATTTCTTTAAACTAAACAACAAAAGTGACAAGTAGAGTTTATTTTTCAGTGTCGCTACGAAGCATTAAATGTTCTGACAAAGTAGACTTCAAGACTAAAAAAGGGGAAATAATAGTGACTAATTTTGATTCGAATAATAACCACGGAAACAACTGGGAGTTCAATAAATTTCCGGAATTTTTATCGGACACACATAAAGATCTTTTTAAATTCGTTATTGATCAGTTGAACAGCTCGCAACAAAAAAGCAATGAGTATTTAGCCGTAGCATTTATCGCTACTAGCGATAGCGAGTTGTATGAAAAAATGCGTCCGTATTTTGGTTCGAATGGTTTCAAATCATTTGATATGTTCGAAGAAGTTGATTTCAGTAGTGGCTATCGTAAAATCGCTCGCGCAGCCGGCAACTTATTTGGCCAAGACTATGAAATATCCCTTGCCGATTTGTCTAATTCTCTAGACCATAACTTGTTCAACACGTTGCTACAGGCGATGAAAGTACGAAAATACGGAGTGAACAATACATGATAGAAGGATATACCCCCCAAGAAGCAGCAGACCTCTTAGGCTTCACAGTACCGACTATATATGCGTATGAGAAAAAGAGAATTCTAAGACGTATAGAAGATCCGCATCGTTTGAAAGGAACCACTTTATTCGTAAAAGAGGATATAGACATTCTAGCTGAGGAAAAAAAGAAATTGGACAATATGGGCATAACTATCTCAGAACTAGCAAGAAAAGCCGGAGTATTTAGTTCTAATATAAGAGAAGCGATTAGAACGATGAATCTACAAGTTCCTATGATTCCCAGTAATCCTCACTCATCTAGAATGCGTTTTGCCATAACTCCTGAATATGAAGAGAAGATTTTGTCTTATTTAAACCAACAAAAAACAAGGCGAGCTAAGAAAAATCATTTATATGTTCCATCTTTTGATATTGCACTACATCAACGGTTTTTGATTGCTGGTGAACAGAAGCTTCGCTTAAAGACAGACCGAAAGGAAAGGGTGGGCTTTGAACTGGAAAATGGCTCCTTTATTCCCTATATCCAAGCCATTAGAGCTTTCGACATTGAGCCACTATATCGTATTCATCGAAAGAAAAATGAAGCACAGAGCGGGTTTACAGATATTGTTGTTCCAACAGGTAAGAAAGCTTTCTATGAGATACTGGACTTCCTCTACAGCAATTGTGGAGTAGAAAATTTCAATGCAGATATAGATACAGACCACTTTGTAGCATCAATTCGAAATGCGGAGTACCGAACGACCCAAACTAATCAGGAAACTTTAGAACTCGTCCAACAGTACATTACTAATGGAAAACTTGAAATGCGTGATGGTTGTTGGGTTTTTTGTAGAACCGAGAAAAGTGTTCAAGTCCATATGACACCTGAAGACTACCTTTTATTTAAGCAGGTAGCCAAACATGATAATATATCTTTAAAAAATTGGATTGAAAACGCACTTGCCGAGAAAGCGAATGAGCTTAGAAGCACATAATAACTAAACCAGGAACGGAGGAAAATCTGTGGCGAAGATTTTATATCTAATTCGATGCACAGTCTGTAAGAGACGCATTAAGAATAATGAATCTTATACTTTTTGGGAGAAAGAACATTATTGCAAGACATGCTTTGATGCCTACATGGAAATTATCGACCCCCAAAATTTTTTAAGCAAAGAAATTAAGAATGGCGATGAATAAAAAATGAAAATGCTAATATATGTATAAAGGATGGTATAAATTGAAGAGTACAGGTATCGTAAGAAGAGTAGATCAACTGGGAAGAATCGTTATTCCCAAAGAACTTCGCAAAATCACTAATATGGATATCGGCGCACCAGTTGAAATCTTTATGGATGGAGATTTCATTAACTTGAGAAGATATCAAACTACTCGTGCTTGCGTGATCACTGGGGAAATGTCTGAATTGAACAAAGAATTTGCACCTGGGTTGGTTCTAAGCCCTCAAGGCGCAGATATCTTGTTTAATCGGTTAGAAAAAGAGAGGAAGGATGCTTAGTAATGAATAAAACGGAGTATTTTAGGCAGGGGATAATCACTCCATCTGTAAAGGAGTATAGAAAGTTCCTTGAGACTAATCTAAATATCGTGATTATTGCTGTAAATATGTTTAAAGATGATTGCATTCTGCTAACTTATAAAGAACAATAATTTAATTATGCGTCTCAAATGCATTTTTCATCCGGTATGCAGAAAAAGATCAATGCTCGCTGGCGCTCATGGTCAGACAACCAGAATTATTGGGTTAGCTTCAATACCTTACGGTAGCAGGTCGTGAAGAAAGTGATTGAGGGAGAACTAGTTTAGTTCTCCCTCATTTTTCTCTATTAATTCAGACAAAATAACCAGCAGATTCTAGACAAATTTAGGCTTCATTAAAAGTCAGGCCACCGCACTTCAAGAAGGATAGATATTCTGTTAAAACAGTAGAGGAATGTCAGAACCTAAGGCATTACTTCTTACTGGATTTATTCGATTTCACTTATTCTACATCAAATCACACAATGAAATCTGCATTCATCTCAACTTTAAAACAAAGGGAAAACTAAAAAAAGAGCAGCAAAGCCACTCTTTTCTAAAAATATCTATTCAGCAATTGTGCCAATTAATTGTAGATCATTAATGTTTTACCTTTGTATTGCTTTTATTCCTTCCTCCATAATTTTTTTACCTGCTTCTTTATGTTTGATACTAATAGCAATTCCTCCAAAGACCACAACTGTACCCATTGCGCCGAATGCCAATTTTCCTAACCAATCTCTTTGTTTGTCTGATTCTTTTTCTATCCTGTCATATACTTCAGATAGTTCTTCCCGAATCTTTTCTATTAATTCTGGGTCCTTTTCAGTTTCGTATCTTTTATTTAATGCATCAATTCTTTTTTCAAAGGATTTTATAACATCTTTTCCTAAACTTTGCGATGCTAAATCACTCAATGTCTTCATCATGGTAGGTAGTGCACCTGTAAGGTATTTATAATACTCTTTAATCAAAGTTTCATCTAATACATTATCAGCTGTAATTGCTGAAGAGGGAAGAAGTTCTAATATTTTTATATCGGACTTGGTTGGATTTTTCGGGTTGCTAATTCCTTCTTTTTAGAAATTCTTTGAATCCATCTTCCATTAAGACACACTCCATTCTTAAATTTTTATCTCTTTTAGCAATTTTGCTGAACATTAACTTTTCTTATCATGTAACTATTTAAATCAACATGCAAGTAAGCCATGAATTAACAACTACATTAGAAACATCAAAAGAGATGCTTACTGTTTTAATGATTTTCCATATAATATTTGCAAGCCTCAATCATTTCTGTCAATGGGTTCATGCTGTTTAATTCCCTCCATGGAAGATTAACTTTCCTACTATCCACTACAGCTTTTCCTTTATATGATTCTTCATGGTTAGCCATTGTAATTTCCCAATTCCACGTTTCAGACCATGTCCCACTACCGAAAGGTTTATTTTTCAATTTCTACTAATATAACCTCTGTATTAAAATTCTATGTTCCACTTTTTCTCCCCTCTATAGATTCATCCTTCAGAAAAGAATAAACACCTTTTGCTTCTAAAAGCATTATACATCAATCAAAATCGTCATTTCAAGATTGTTGAAGGTGAATAGATAAAAGTAACAGAAAGCTATGAGAACTGATGTATTGAGAATGCGAGTACTTATCATTAGCAATGATAAGTGCCTAATGCAAGTCTCATTTGGAATTATCTACAATTTGGAAGCTCTTTTAATTAATATGCTGTATTGTTTATATAAGGAAATAATTTTAATGTAATTGGGAGATAGTATGTCGAAGATAATACATAATGAAGACTCTAGAGTTAAAATACCTGTACTTCTTCATTTTTAAGACTAGGTTATCATTACCAAACAAAAAGGCGTATATCGATAAGAGAAATAATATTTTGTTGATGTTTTAAAAGTCTATAAGAAATTAATAAGATAGAATATGAAGATAGTATTTTAGACAATTTAATAAAAGATAGCAGAGTTAACAGATAACTCTATTGATAAGGGTAAAGCTTTTATGAAAGAATTACTAGGTATCACAGTATCAAATTAATTGATCTCGAGACACCAGAAAACAACGATTTCAGAGTAGTTTCAGAACTTTCTTATCAGAAGGGCATAGTTTCTCCATTTAGACCCGACATTACGATACTAATCAATGGAATACCTATGGGGTTTTGGAAGTGAAAAACCTAACAATCCGCGAGGGATACCAGAAGAATTTAGTAGAATGAAAGCTAGAATGGCGATTTCAGATTTCAAGCATTTTTCAATCAAATGCAAATTTTAGGTTTTCAAATAACATGTCATATAACGACAATGAAAAGTTAAACTACAAGGAAGCTTTACACTACTCCAAACGGAGAGAAAACATCTTTTAATAACTTCAGAGAAGAGAAAGAAATTGGTATCTCCGAATATATAAGTGAATCCGACATAGTAACAGTACTCTCTGATAATAACGTTTTAGCAATCAAAGACACTCCAGAGTTTCAAACTAACCTAAGGGTCAATTCGAAGCAAATCGATTTGCTACATCATTGTTTTCAAACAGAGAATTATTTTTGATTAAATATGGAATTGTTTTTAGATTCTCCTAGAGATGGATTCGACAAGCATATTATGCGTTATCCTCAGTTTTTGCTATCTTAAAATGTTGGAAGATCTTGAGAGGTATGAAAAGAGGGGTGTTATGGCATACACAGGGCTCAGGGAAAACAGCATTGTCTTACTTTGCCAGTAATGTTCTAAGAGACTATTATTCTAAAAACGTTGTAACAAAATTCTTTTTATAGTAGATCGATTAGATCTTCTTAATCAAGCATCTGTTGAATTTGCAAGTCGAGGCATGTCAATTGCTAATATTAATACAAGAGAAGACTTTACTAGAAACATTAAATCGTCAGTTATAACTTCTTCAGGAACTCCTGGAGGAAGTTATAAGGAGACCATGAATGTAGTGAATATCCAGAAGTTTTCGGATGATTCTACAGTTGATAACGAGATCGATCAAAATATCCAACGAATCTATTTTTAGATGAAGTCCATAGAGGTTACAAGCCAAGTGGCACTTTTCTAGCTAACTTGATTGGGTCCGATCCAGACGCATTATTCATTGGTTTAACGGGAACTCCTATTCTTAAAGAAAAGTTTAAGACTACAGATTTATTTAATGGCTATATCCATAAATACTATTACAATAAATCAATTGCAGATGGATATACTTTGAAAATAAAAAGAAAATATCTCTACTCAATTTAGGAGTAATGTAAAAGAGTTATTAAAAATAGAAGAAAACAAGAAAATTCCAAGCAAAAGTGGCAAGTAATTTCTAAAGCACCTGAGTTTGTCGAACATTTTGTAATTACATTGTTGAAGATTTTCTGCAGTTTAAAAAGTACACCAAAAATTCCTCAGTCGGATTTATGATTGTTTCTTCCTCCTCAGAACAAGCAAGAAGAATCCAAGAATGGTTTACAAACGAAGGAGTATTAAAACAGCATTAATTTTATATGATGAAGAGAATAATAAAAAGAACAAGAAGATTTCCGAGGTACAAAGAACAAAAATACCGGAGCTATAGAAAGTAAGTACGATGGCGTTATTGTTTTAACATGCTTTAACTGGTTTTGATGCTCCACGATTAAAAAGCGTCTATATCTTATGAGAGAAATTAAGGAACATAGTCTTTTACAAACACTATCTAGAGTTAATAGACCGTATGAGGGGTTGGATTATGGCTATGTAGTGGATTTCGTAGATATTACCGAAGAATATGAAACGAACCGAAGATATCTTGAAGAAATTAGAGCCGATTTGCAGTTGGATGCAGATTTGGGAATCGAAGATATATTTGTAGATACTGAAGAAATTAAAAGAAATTAAGATTAATTGAAAATCAACTTTTGTTTTACAGTTTTGATAACCTTGAAGAGTTCACTGGTCAAATAGAACATTTAGAAGAAAACCTTAAGAGAAGTGAAAGGTTTTTAGGTGAATACAAAGATTGTTATAATGAATTAAGAATAGGCCATGTGGACGTTTCTGACATTCCTATCGAACGCATCAGCAAAGCCTACATAGAGGTTTCCAATCGAGTTAATCTAAAAGTCTTAGAGCGTATGATTGACCGGGAGATGATCAAGTTGCTGATTTTGATTTGTCAGGATTGTTTATTGAGTTTCTCAAAGGCTTAACAATAGATATAGATTTTACAACAGAGAACGATGTATTAGATAGAGTAAATAATATTCAAAACGCATTTTCTGCAAATACAGACAAAAAGATACCAACTATATAAAAATTCGTGAAAAGTATCAGGATTTGTTGAAACGGTTTAAAGACCATACTAAGACTGTTGCTGAAGTAAAAGAAATATTAATGGAAATGGAAGCATTAACAAATGAGCTACTGATATTAAATTCAAAAGATAATGTTATGACAAGTAAGTACAAAGGCGAATTAGCTTATATGAGAGTTCATAAGAGATTATCCACTTCCTATAGTGGAAAATTAAATGACATAGAGATATTTAAAATAATGAGAGTTGATAACTGAAATTGAAGAAATAGGTGGACGTATGCATAAGCCAAACCTTAAAGCGATTGAAAGAGATTTGAGAAGGCCTATCAGTATCGCTTTTAAGAAATTTGAAATAGCTCTTGATCCTAAAGAAATAGACCATATATTAGGCCAACTTATTGAAGAAAGATTTATGGGAGGCGCAACAATATAGTTTAGTAACAGGACAGGTCGCTCTCAATAGACAGCGACTTTTTGTTGTTTTAAAGGCAACATAAATTAACTATAATAAGTAATTAATTTAGTCTTTCTGAGAAGGTTCTTTGCTTAAATCTTTCAAGATAAGACTAGCAACGTAATTGCTAATAGAACGATTATTATTTTCGGCTTTTATTTCTAACTGATTTTAACATTTTTAGGTATAGTAACTTGTATTCTAATATTTTGATTAGAAATAGACATTCTTCTCACCTCTTTTTAGTATATAATATTAAATGTGGAGATGTAAAGTGTGGTCAAAGTGACGTAACTGTGTTATAGTTTTATCGTTAAGAGAATTGGGAGGTAACACCATGAGTCCAGAAGAATATATGGGAAAATAAAATTTATGATTGATGATTTGAAAGCCATGAGTACAGATCTTGGGCTTAGCAATACAGGTGATGAATATAAAATTATTGCCGAATTATTTACTTATAAATTTCTAAACGACAAGCTTTTATACGATTTTGAAAATCGGGATGATAAAATGAAAGCTTTGATATATTTGTTGATTTTGCTGATTCTAATACGGCAAAATGAAAGAAGAACACTTGATTGATAGTCTATATCAAAAACAAAATAAACCAAACTTCCACCAAATACTAGATAAAGCACTTGTAGAAATAAGTGACATGAATAAAGATGTTTACGCTATTGAAACAATTTCAGGCAAAAACAGAATTTGTTTGAACCATTAGCTTCATATATACGAGACGAAAACAAAGAGAATGAACTTGCCAAGAGAGCAATTAATATTTTATCCAGACATAAATTTACTGGTATCTACAGTGGGGATTTGATTATTTTTCTAGTATTTTGAATACTTGATTAAAGATTACAATAAGGATTCAGGAAAATATGCTGAATACTTTACTCCAAGTTTCGCTGGAAATATAATGGCTGATATTTTATTTAATGACACACCTGTAACAAATGTATCCGTTTATGACCCAGCAGCAGGTTCAGGTACTTTGCTTTTGTCTATGGCAAATAAAATTGGAACTAATAATTGTACAATATATTCAGGATATCTCGCAAAATCTACTCAGTTTTACGGATTAATTTAATATTAAATAAATTAGCTCATTCTCTTAATTATGTAATTGAAGGAATACTTTAATTAAACCTGCACATCGTTATTCGACAGATAAATTGCAGAAGTTCGATTTTATCGTAAGCAATCCACCTTTTAATATGGATTTTAGTTCTATTGTAGAAATCTTAAAAGCTGATCCATTCAATCGATTCTTTGCAGGCGTTCCTAATGTACCGAACAAAAGAAAGAAAGTATGGCAATTTACCAAATGTTTTACAACATATTATGTCTTCACTTTCTGAAAAGGAAAAGCTGCTATTGTAGTTCCTACTGGTTTTGTTTCAGCAGCAAATGGAATACCATTGAAGATACGAAAGAAATGATTGATGAAAACATGTTGCGTGCCGTTGTACATATGCCTGCAAATATCTTTGCTACTACAGGCACATCAGTTAGCATCTTGTTCCTCGATAAAACAAAAGAGATGAAGAAGATGTGATGCTTCTAGATGCTTCCAATTTAGGTACGAAGACAAAGTTGAATGATGGACAACGCACATTATTATCTCCTACAGAAATTGCACATATAATTGATACAACAAAAATCGGATTGAAATTCCAGACTTTTCTAAAGTGGTGTCTAGGGATTTAATAGAAGAGAATAGTTATTCAATTCAAGCTGGTCAATATGTAGATTTAAAAGAAGAAGAAGTAAGGGTAGATGTAGATAAGGAGCTATTTTTGTTAAAACAAAGATTAAAAAGTCCTTAGAAGAATCGAAACATATTGATGAAATTTTAAATCTATTTGAGGTGAAATAAATGCAAGAAATTGCGTTAGGAGAAATTTGTACGGTCATAACAGATGGAGCACATTACAGTCCTCCAACTGTTATAAAAAGGACAACCTATTGCTTCTGTTAAAGATATGACAGATTACGGTATTAACCTATCTAGTTGTCGTTTGATATCGAAAAGACCAATTTGAAATTTTTTCAGAATCGGGTTGTAAACCTGAAATAGGAGATGTATTAATCGCTAAAGATGGAAGTTATTTGAAAAGGTTTTGTTGTGAAAGATAGTGCAGATTATGTGTTACTGTCTTCAGTAGGTATTTTCCGTCCAGATACTGAAAAGTAAATTCTTATTTTTGAAATACTACTTTTTAAATGAAGAATTTCGAAATCATGTAACTCGAGGGTACGTCACTGGAACGGCATTAAAAGAATTGTTTTAGATGCATTTAAGAGAATCAAAATTCACCTTCCTTCTTTGAGTGAACAAAATAAAATTGTTAGTCTAATTCGTCCATTCGATGAAAAATTAGAATTAATTTAGAATTGATTAAACAACTTGAGGAATATGCTGATGTTCTTTTCTATAAATGGTTTGTTGATTTCAATTTTCCGGGTTTAGATTAAAAAACCTTACAGAGACAATGAAGGAAAATGACTGAATTAGGTAAAAAGTAAATTCAAAGGGTTGGGAATTAGGAATTGAAAGATTTAGGGAAATTGTAGGTGGCGCCACTCCATCGACTAGTAATCCTGAAAACTTTACAAAGTCCGGTATTCCTTGGATTACACAAAAGATTTGTCTTTGGACAAATCTGTATATATTCTAGAGGGTTAACTGATATCACAGAATTAGGTTATAAAAGTTCAAGTACCAAAATAATGCCGATTGGTTCTGTACTATTTACTTCCCGAGCTCCTATCGGTTACGTTGCAATTGCCGCTGAAGAGGTTTCAACGAATCAAGGTTTTAAATCAATTGTTCCTTTGAAAACAGTACCAAGCGAGTTTCTTTATCTCTTATTGAAAAGGTTGGTGCCAATAATTGAAAGAAATGCAGGTGGTACAACATTCAAAGAAATTTCTACTAGTGGTATCTCGAAGATAAAGATTATAAAACCTTCCGAACTAATTTTAAAGAAATTTGAAAAGAAGTAAAACCAATATTTCGGAAGATAAAATCTGCAGAAAAGAAAATAAATTGCTTAAAGAAAAAAGATTTATTAATACATCAACTAGTTAGATGCAAACCTTAAACAATTTTCTGCTATTAAAAATACAAAAAGCGTCTACCTTAGTAGACGCTTATTATGTATTAAATTAAACCCGAACAAAGTGTACCTATAAATTCCGGCACTCCTTCCCCGTACAAACCGTAAAGGTTTATTTTCCTTGACATTAATATACAATACTTCAGTTCAGTTGGTCAACAATTTTGCTGAAAAATGTATATGCACTTACTAAACCCAGGTTTTGTTGATAAAATCTTTATTTCTTTTATTCTTTCCATAAGTTCAAGTAAATCTTGATTTGATTCTTTTGATACCTTCACTAATGATGTAATTTTCATAAAATATAAAACTGCTACCAGATCATGAATTTTACGGTTTTCAGTTTATGATTTCTCATAGTACTTGAGATTGAAGAAATTTCTAATACATAATCAGAAATTACTTTTGTAGCTCTGTCAGCTCTATTTTCAGCAATATCCATTAAAATAGCTTGATTATGGGCAGCCGCATTATGAATATTCTTTACATGCTTTATCACTTTAGCAAGATTCAAAAATAATCATCATTTTAGTGATCTTATAAGTATAAAATTCTATAAAGCGAACGAAAATTCCAAATTGCATAGTTTCCAGTAGCACCCATATTGGAGGATCTTTTTAGATACCGTTTATATAATTTTTCATTATAGTGAGTTTTCGCTGCACTTCCAGGCATGCAATCATCAGCAGTTAAATTTTCATGTTTGAAAATCTATCTACAATATCATAGCCGTCAAGCTGTGTATTGTCGGTAATATCCTTCAATATTTTACTTTTAATGTATGTTCAATATCAAGACACATATGCAATAAGATATATCTCAACCGCATATCGATTGTTGATAGGTCATACAAATATGAAAATTCAAGATTGTTGTATTTACCAACTGAATTTTCGAGAAATTCCTCTTATAAAAGTTAATTTATAATAGTAGTTAGTATGTTGTAAAATGTTTTTGCATCCTCTTCATTAATGCCATTAAACTTAATGCCTTTTGCTTTCATATGAGTCATTAATTCTTCGTATGTATTTTTACTTTAAGTGTTCTATTCAGTGTAATGTTAATCCCCTAGGACACATTTCTTATTTAGTATATATCAATCGAATATCGTTATGCATAATCCTATTATTATTAAAAAAGGGGGTATTTTGAAAAGTTCTTTCTATTATAATAGCTTTGCTGGCTCTTCTTCGAGTGCTTTTACCAATTTATAAAAGCTAGTCTTTTTAACTCCGGCTTCTTGCATGGCTTCCACTGCAGTTAGTTCTCTAGCTTTCCATTTTCTATAAACCTCTTTAAATTCTTCTGAAACAAGAACAGGCGTCCTGCCAAACTGAATGCCATTTTGTAGCGCCAAGTCGATTCCTTCACGCTGCCGTTTTCGGATGCGTTCCCGTTCCTCTTCTGCCATCCAAGAAAGAATCTGCAAAACCAAGTCGGCAATAAAAGTTCCCATACTGTCTTTGTATTGCGTCGTATCCAGTAACGGCATATCCAACACCACAATATCGGCTTCAATGTTTTTCGTGAGATCATTCCATTCCTGGAGGATTTCCTCTTTGTTCCGGCCGAACCGATCCAAGGAGTGGATATACAAAATGTCGCCCTTCCGAATAACTCGTTTCAATAATTGATAGTTCGCTCGTTCGAAGTTCTTTCCACTTTGTTTGTCTAAATATATATCTCGTCCATTGATGCCCATTTTTTTCATGGCTTCCAATTGACGTCCTTCATTTTGATCTTTGCTGCTGACACGTATGTATCCAAATTTGCGATGTTCCATAATTCACCTCTATAAACGATTCTTTTCTCTCATTATACCTGAAAACCGTTCGTAAAAGTGTATGTAAATTCGCGAACGTTCGTAAAGTGTTTTTATACGTTTACGAACGTCTTTTCAGGTCATTTTCGGCTGTTTCCAAAGCGTTCGTAAAAGTGTACTTTTACGAACGCTTTTAATAAAGAACAACTTATACTAAGCATCTGAACTGAATTCCAAACGGTAGACACTTAAAATGTATTTGATATTGGGGGTTCTGTTCAGATAATCTAGTGTATAGCTCCTTTCAAATGTTAAGAATACTAATTATATTCACACAGCATACTTAGTGCTGATCTTTCAATATTTTTCCTTTAATGTCATCAAATATTCTAACATTTTTTTAAACTGAATATTTGGTATTTAATTAAACTCAAAGAAGACATTTATAAATAGGCTTTAATTTATTTGCAATTTTACTGGTTGCTCACTGTAATCAGACAACCGTGTCACTGCAGGTGATAAAATGGTTCTTCCGCAATTTTGGTGAAGTTTGTCGTAGGCGCCTTTGGAGAGTTTAATTCGTTTTTTTAAAAGAATATTAGTGAGTGTGATATCAAACTTTTAGACGAAGTAGATCAAAATTAGCTCGGCCATACATCTGTCGTTTGATTACTTTGATTCGATTTACAGGGCCTTCGATCAACCCATTACTCCATTGATAAACTATGGCATTCTGAACTGCCTGCCAATCCGACCGCAAATAATGTTCAAACTGGTTCAGCTCCTTGATTCCAGTTTTTTTGTGCGTTCGATCCAGGCTGCCAACGCATCCGATTCTCTTTGGATGCGCATAATCTGCTGAAACTGGTCGAGGAGTAGCTGTAATTCTCTTAGCTCCACATTCTTTTTTTAGAAGCAAGTCGATTGCATGCTTCTCCTGCCCTTCGGGCAGCTTTGACCACAAGTAACTGTGGAGCTTCTGCCTTGGCACCTTATGGATTTTCTGACTTTGTTCGTTGTTACCTTGGTGTTTCTGTAACTTATGGAGGTAGTCTTTCAATCTCGAAAATGATTTTTGGTAGCCCTTTTTCTGTAGTACTTCAAAAATACGTTTTCGTGAAACATCTTGCTTTACTAAAGAAACAATAAGCGAATAATACGGATCGGCGCTATGGGTTCGATTCCGTTGTATCTGAGGCGGCCTTTCCATACTCACATATCGAGATACGGTTTTATGGTTAAGCGAGAATATTCGGCAGAGGTCTGCTATTCGTACACCCTTCCGCTATTGGTGCTGCACTTGTTGGATGAGCTGCCACTTCTTTTCTTCGCTTTCTGTCAATATCTTATCGTAGGATTTAGGAGAAGACTCTGTCGTGGTGCTTTCTTTCCAACTGATTCCCAAAGGGAATTTTCGTTTCAGGAACTAATCGATGCGTTTATTAAGGTTATGAAACAAGTGCCACCTGTCGGTTACTTGGATCGCCTTCGGCACTCCTGTCGAAAGGGCTTTTGCGTATTCCGTCGAGCCATTCCTTGACGAAACTCGAAATGGAAGGATGTTTCTTCAACCAATTACTGACCACTTTTTCTTTCCGACTTTCCAACAACTCAATTGGCCGTTTCTGTTCAAGATCGCAAATAATGGTTCCGTATCTCATACCTCGTTTCAAGGCCCAGTCATCCAGTCCAATCACACGTGGCTCTGCTATGGCGGGCAGTTGTTTGGCATCTCCACTAAGTGGGATCACGTATTTCGAAGAGATACAACTCGCTGCTTCAGCACTAAGAGAAAAAGTGAGCTGCCGAAAGAAAGCAGCTAACCGCAAGGTTTTTCAATCATAGGCGTTCAACCATTCCGGCCGTCGCTCTGTAAAGATACGCTGGTGGCAGTCGGACTGGTGATAGAAGAATTTGCGAGCTCTTACATGCAGGGAAACAGGCATTGAATGAAGCGGTGTATCCTTGAGTGTCCGCCAATATCGGCTGTGAATCCGGCAGGAAATATGGCGGCACGCCGGACAACGGCTCCCATGCTGAACAGATTCCATATAGAAATGAAAGGCATCATTAGAAACAGAAACGTGCAAGACGGTCCAAGTTGGGTAGAAGAACTGCAGATTCATGGTTTAACGCCCCCTTAAGAATTTTTACTACTATAATTCCCAAAAAGAGGCTTCACCAAAATTGCGGAAGAACCAAAATTAAACCGCCGTTGACAAAATTCAATTTCTTAAAAAAATTTTTAAGCTATAAAATTAATTTTAAAAAGGGAAAAAATGTAATTAACTTGACGGTATTTATTTTTATTGTATAATTAATTAATTGGCAGAAAACATAAAATTTTGTATCATTTTATTCAATTTTTAAAATAATACTTTGAACTAAAACTAATTTAAAACATAAGAAAAATAGAAAAGGATGATTATAATGAAAAATTTGAGTTAGGAAAATTTTGTGTCTCCCATAAAACCGAATAAATTAAAGAAGAGTAGCGAATTTTTATCTTATTTAAATGAAAGAAATTTAGACGATTTATTAATTGTTAATTCATTTGAAGAGGGGAAAAGTTTAATTGAATCTCTAAGGTTGCTTGGTTTTAAGGTTAATTTTTTTTGTTGTTATAGGTCTTCTGATGTGCAAAAAAAAATATGGAAATTATTATAGAAAGTTCTTTAAAACTTAAAAGATTCCGCAACAATAACTCACAAGTGATAGCTTTTACTAGAAAAGTATTATACAAGTACTATCAATATTTAAAATAGTACTTGAGCTCTTTGTCAATAATTTTGATGAAGGAAATTTTCTCAAAGATCGGTTTAAAATTCAGATAGTATAGCAAAGTGTATAATAATTTTCGTCAAGGTCAAAATATTTTTGTAGAGATGTCACATGATGATTTTGTGAGGGATTTTTCTATCAATCAATTTACCATTATTTTCATCATTAGATTATATACCCTGAGCACGCTATAATAGTTGATGGAGAAAACATGATGGAGATACCGCTTTTAAGTTTTTATTGTTTAAAAGTGGGATATTATAATTTTAATGTTCTCTTATAATTCATAGGTGAAAATATTTTATATGATAAACCAAAATTTTTATCAAATCTTCAGTTAGGTTTATGACCTAATAATACATGAGGTTTTCCGACTATAACTTAGATTAAGACTTCAAAATTACTCTAATGGTGAGAATTTAATAGAAGTGATATTAGTAGATGAATTCTGTAATTATACCTGTCTTAGAAAAGTCGATATAATTAAGTTTGACAGTGAAGACGATGAAAAGGAGTTATGGTGGCTAAGGAGATTATTACTGATTTAAAACTGATTTATCAATTTATTTATATCATAAAGAAACGCATTTATGGGATACTTTCTTAATGATTAGCCTGTTAAACAAGTACATATGAAATTTATTTAGACACCATATTAGTACCCTTATGAGACTATATTATATACATCGATTAAGTAGGGAATGCTAATTTTGATCTTACTTAAGATTCGTTAAATTTTTATAAATATTGAATGGAGGAAAAGTGAAATCCATATTACAAACTATGCCATACCCTGATGAGTATACTCTGGTTTTAATTAAACCAGATGGAGTAGAAAAGGAAGCAATTAATTATGTAATTAAGTCTATAGAAGAGCTAGACTTAAAATCATTCAAAAAGGTATTTGCAATTAACACCAAAAGTAGTTAGAGAAATCTTATTCATTCTATTGATAGATTCACAAAATATATGTCTCGCTCTAAAGTATTTGCTATTCTAGTGTATGAAACAATGCTTTCACAAATTAAGAGTATAAAGCCAATAATAAGAAAAATGAACAGTGTAGAAGTTGAGAATATTCTACATTCACCTGAATCAGGCAACGAATACGACATGCAAATGCGAAATTTTTCCGGAACTTAATATGGAGATTACAATAATTTTGCTGATATGTTTGTAAAGAAAATTTATCAACTGATTACAATGAGTTTGAAATAAAGCTTAAAAATCTGTCAAAGTACAAGCGAAAGTACTCAGCTTTATTATACCTTCAGATATTTATAATGAAATTCAAAAACTTTTAAAATTTATAAATAGTAATAATAAGTTAAAACCCTTTTTATTAGAATGGAGTATGAAGTTTTTCAAAGAGTATAATTATAAAATACTAGGTTACTTTTATTGGAAACAATTGTAGAAGATATAGATGAGCATAATGAAGACCTTTATATTGACCCTAAAGATGTCATTAATTTAATTAACAAAATGGTGGTACTTTTTCTATCAGCAACTACTCATCTTTTAATTATCAGATAATTACTTTGATGAATTATGGGATAGTGGCCTCAAAGGTGCCATCGTGTCCATCCAAGATATACGTTAAAGGAGACAGACTTTTGAGAGAAGAGACTAAGGGTAAAGGAAAATGTATGAGTGGAGGAAGTGGCGGTATATCAACACCTGGTAGATATGGTATCTCCTACGAAATTTTCATGAGTTATTCGCAATAGGAAATAATATTGATAATAATGCCGAATGGATACTAGGATGAACTAGTTTCAAAGAGACTAAATAAACGATATTGCAGAAATTAAAATCACTTAATTTTTACTTTCTGATGTACTTGGTTTCAAGGTTATCTTACTAATCACTTAGACATTTATATCAACTAGGTTATCTTGACTTTAGGCATAGAACATTTTTCCTTGTTTATAGTTGTTGTGTTCACTATGTTATACAGGAATTGAAAAGGATCTTTCTTTGTGTTGTGTGCACTCGAGTCTTGTAGTTTCCATTTAATACGAATAATATTTACCGAAAATTATAATAGTATTATTTTAACGAAAAACTAGGGGTTCAGTATGAATATTGTACTCATTTTGCCTGAAAAGCATATCAATCATTTGTTCACGGAGAAGTGTGGGAGAAGATATAGATTCATTAGGTATAAAAAGCTATTGAAAGTTTAGAGGGGTATAATTGTGAAATTCTGACTTCTAACATAATTAATTATTTGAATGGTATAAACAGGTTAGAGGAAAAACTTTCTGTTGCAATACATTTTGATTGGCCATCTGTCTTGATAGAGAAATGTAAAACATATTGTTTTTCAGCAATATTATGAAGATGTATATTACAACGAGTTGGACAGATTTTAAAACTTTGATTTAGTAATCACTAATAGCTATAATATTTCAAAAAGCATAAGGATATTTTGTATTTTCCTTTAGCAGTAGATACTGAGTTATTCTCTGTAGGAAAAATTGAATCACTAAAATCAGATGTAGTTTTTATAGGGAATACGAAAATGCGTGATGACGAATCTTATGAACAGTATTTAAAGCCAGCCACAAAATTCGATTTAAAATTTATGGTAATGGATGGGATAAAGAAGCCTTCAACTTTACAAACCATATTATGAAGGTATTATCAGTATAGAAGAGAATGGTAAAGGTCTACCAGTCTACTAATATAGTTTTATGTATACACAATAAAGCTTATATAGAAAATATGGCCTTATAACTAATAGGTTTTCCAAGCATTATCAACGGGGAAGGTATTAGTTTCAGACTTTCATCCTGCTATGATCGAGATGTTTCCTAATGAAAAGGGGTCATTTATACAAAAGGACATGAACACGGAACAAATCCTAGAGGAACTACTAAATGATCCGGAAAAAGAATGAAAATTGCTCAACAGGGTAGAAATGAGGTTTTGAAAAATCATACTTGGTTGAACCGATTGGATCCAGTATTTAAAAATCAGTAGACAATAAAGTCTTTAATTTAATGTATTGACTGGATTTTATTTTAGAAATTCAAAATCATTATACTAGATATAAATTTGTCAAATATACTTTTAAAATTTCCTTTGTACTCAAATTTTATGTAAAACAATTTAACATATTCAGTCTTCTATAGCCTTTCCATTAAGCTATCATTTAACTAAGATAATATATGCTTTCCTTAATAATATGACAAACATTTTAAATAATACAAATGATAAAGTACTTCGGTTCCATTATTTAAATGAATTCCTGTTGAAAATTAAGGTTCTTCTAAAAGTTCATTATTATTAAATTTCATATGGTCTGAAAGAAAAGAAAAGCCGAAATTTATCCGGCTACGGTAGTGACTCCTTAAAGTTAGAATTTTATTTATGCAGATAATTGGCTGGCATGCATCCGGTATTGGACCGGGCTCATGCCGGCCAATTTTTGTTTGATGCGTTCGTTGTTATAATAGTTTATGTATTGTACGATCCGCTGTTTTAATTCTTTGTAGCATACCAATGCTTATCCGTAATACATTTCCTGCTTCAAGAGGCCAAAGAAGTTTTCCATGGCCACATTATCGGCACAGGTTCCTTTTTGGGACATGCTTTGGAAGATCCGTTGCCCCTTCAATGCCTTCACCCACTTACGGTGCTGGTATTGCCATCACTGATCGGAATGGATAGTTGTCCGGTAGACCGCCTGCTTCTCGATAATCGGCAGGACCTGATGCAGCGATTCCAGAACGAAGTCGAGGGTCGGCCGTTTTGCCGTGCTTACCCCGATGATTTCGCCGTTGTAGAGATCCATGATCGGACTTAAATAAAGCTTTTCTTCTCCCGTGCACTTGAACTCCGTGACGTCGGTCGTCAATTTCTGAAGGCGTGCGGCGTGGAAAACCTGAGGTTCATCTGGTTTTTGGCGATGGTTCCAACTTTTCCTCTGTAAGATTTATAATGCAATTTATGGATGAATTTTCCTCATGTGAGATTCAACTCGTTCATGATGCGCTGCACTTTCTTGTGGTTGATGACAAGGCCAATCGCCTGTAACGCCAGGCGGATCCGGCGGTATCCGTAACGGCCTTCGTGCTTCTCAAACAATTCCAGGATCAGGTTTTTCCACTCCTAGTCGGGGTCTTCCGAGTTGAACCGTTGCCGGTGGTAATGGTAGGTCGCTTCCGTAACACCAACGATCTTCAGCACATCCTTTAATCGAAATCCTTCTTTGTGGAGTTCGAACGCCAGTGCTGCTTGTGCTTTTCGAGGAAGACATCCGGATTCTCCTGGAAAGCTTTTAACTTTTTTAAATACGCAACTTCTAAATGGAGAAGCTCATTCTCACGTTCGAGTTGTTCTTCCCGGGAAAAGGCCCTTTCAAGCTTGCCCGCAGTCGGTTTCGGTTTTTTAGACATGGAGGGCCGTCCTTTCGCTCGTTTTTCCAGGCCTTTTATCCCTTCCGTCAAAAACTTTTGGTTCCAATTCGTAATGAATGTCGGATTGTTCATCTCAAATTGGATCGCTGTGTCTTGGTAAGAAGCACCTGTTTGTTTCATAAAGTGTAATACATCCACCTTGAATTGAACAGAATACACCTGTTTCGTCTGCTTCCTGCGCAATCCTCCTTCTCCAAACTCTTGATAAGCGCGCATCCCGCGTTTAATAGGCGTAGAACTCGGAATTCCGTATTCTCGCGCTAAATATTCATACCCCAAAGATTTTTCCAAGTACTGCTTCACCAACAGCAGTTTGAAACCCTCACTATATTTCGCCATAGAAAAACACCGCTAAAGTTAGATTTGAACTCTAAATTTCGGGGTGCGCTAACTACCCCACCTGTAAAGTAGCTTAAGTGGGAAATTTTATTTTGGCTATAATCGGGAAAATTAAACCGGCATTCACATAACCCATGGATTTGCATTTCTTTTACTAGACTTGAATAGTCTTGCACATTTCAGTTTCTTGTGATGCCTTTCATTTGTATATGGAATCTACTCAACATCGGAGCCGTTATCTGACGTGCTGCCAAATTTCTTGTCGGAATCACAGCCGATATTGGTGCACCCTCAAGGATACACCGCTTCATTCAATGCCTGTTTTTCTCCATGCAAGGGCTCGGAAACTTTTCTGCCACCAGGACATCTTTACGGAGCGACGGCCGGAATGGTGGAAAACCTATAATCGAAAAACCATGCGATTACCTGCTTTCTTTGGGCAGATCGCTTTTTCTCTTAGTGCTGAAGTCGCGCATTGTATCTTTTCGAAATATGGGGCCCTACTTAGCGGAAAGGCCTTTCATTACTTGATTCGAAAAGAATAGCTGCTCCCGCGCATGATTGTGCTGGATGACTAGGCTTTGAAAAAAGGTATGAGATAGGGAGTCGTTATTTGCGACCTTGAACAGAGACGGCCATTTGAGTTGTTGGAAAGCCGTAAAGAAAAAGTGGTCAGTACTTGGTTGAAGCAATATCCTTCCATTCTAGTTTCGTGAAGAGATGACTCGGCGGAATATGTAAAACCTCTTTCAACAGTAGCATTGAAAGTGATTTAAGTAACCGGCAGGTGGCTTTTGTTTAATAATCTTAATAAACGCATCGAGCAGTTCCTGAACCGAAAGGCTCCGTTGGGAATCAGTTAGCAAGAAGGTACAGCGATAGAGCGTTCTCCTTAATCCAACGATAAGATATTGACAGAAAGTGAAGAAAAGAAGTAGCAGCTCAGCCAACAAGTGTAGGTCCAACACTGGAAGGTTACACAAATAGCAGACATCTGCAGAAAATTCTCGCTTGACCGTAAAACCTTATCTTGATATACCCGTATGGAAAGACTGTCTCAGGTGCAACGGAAACGGACCCATAGCGCCGATCCGTATCATTCGCTTATCGTTTATCTAGTAAGGCAAGATGTTTCACAGAAACAAATTTTCGAAGTACTACAGGAAAAGGCATACTAAAAATCATTTTAGACTTTGAAAGACAACCTCTTAAATTTGCAGAAACAAAAATATAATGAAATGATGAACAAGCTCAAATAATCTATAAGGTGCCAATCTGCATGATGGACAAGAGAAAAAGATAATCGACCAGTTTCAAGCAGATTATGCGTATACTAAGAGAACCGGGTGCGTTGTCTGCCGGAATTGGACGCATAGAAAAACCTAAATTAAGGTGCTGAAACAGTTTGGACATTACTTGCGGTCGGATTGGCAGATAGTTCAGAATGCTCTATTTCACCAATGGAGCAATCGTTTGGTTCAGGGACACGTGAATCGTATTAAAGTTATCAAAAGGTAAATGTATGGCCGGGCAAAATTCAACTTACTTCGTCAAAAAGTTTTATATTATTCTCGCTAATGCTTTCTTAAAAAAGTAAATAAACCTCCAATTTATGATGAAGACAAACTTCGCCAAAAACGTGGAAGAACCAAAATTAGACCGGCGTTGACATGATATATACTATTCTTAAAAGGAGCAGGTGTCGTAGTAGAAAAATAGAAGAAACTTTTACAATTAGAGAATTCCATCAAAAGAACATTCATTAAGAAATATTGCGTAAGTGATAGGTTTTGACCAGAAAACTATATAAGGTGGTTTACAAAAGCTATCTCGAAGCTCTATGCGGATGAAACGACTAAGCAAGATACTGATAATGCTTGTATAAACGTTAGACAAAATAGATTTCTAATTATTAAGATAATTTAGGTTTTAACAAATATAAGATTCATCTCCTTATAAATATGAAGATTGTGATAGGCTACAGCTATTTATAAAAGGGAGAACAGAACAAACAGATTCATAAAATACGGAGAGGTTTTAAAGTTGTAAGTAGAATTGTTTTATATTAACTCGATTAAGAAAAACCTTAATATGTCAGAAATAATATAAAACAATATATCTAGAAGAGGTCGAAGTAATTTGAAGAATTTTACATCACAGTTATATAACTGTGCAAAGAAGTTTAAACCCTTTCGATATTTCATATTTCAGTGACTATTCTATAGTAGCATTCAAATTGACTGATGCATATTTACGCGGGTAGTTAGAGGTACAGGTGAACTTCAAAGAAGCTGTGGAAAATACGTTAATCCATCACATGAATGGACAGCCAGAGAAGTTCCACTGATTAAGGCCATGAATTTTTACCAGGTCTGCCACCTTATTTATCACACAGTTCCATTTGCTTTACCACGATTTGTCCCACCATTTACCAAACCAACCACAAAGCCCTATAGACCAAGAGTTATAAGTCTGCAGGACTTGCTTTGTTTCTTTTTATGCATTGGGCAATGAGTTCTTATCTCTGTCCTAAACCATGGCACTCACGCATCGGTATATCTCCATCGATCATGAGTTGGTAGAAGTCGTGGATGATCCGGTCGAGAATGGCTTCTGCAATTGCTTCATTTCCCAGCTTCACATGCCAGTTTGAGAATTTGTTCTTTGTTCAAGTGGCTATCGGCGTGATACGCGATGTTTTCAATGCAGACAATGGAATCTAAAAAGGCACCTACATTAATCAACCGCTGAAGTTTATTATTTTTCCGGCGCGAGGTACTCCAAATCTACAAGCAACGAAAAACGCTCATCAAAAGCCATCTGTTGAAAATTTCGCTTGGACACTTGTTCCTCATAGGCCTCTGCCATGACATTTAATTTCATGTCGTTCAGCTTGTTCATCGTCTGCTCATTCATGCGTGTCCCTCGTAATAGGCTGCTCCGCGAGTGAAGCCATAATTAGTCGTGGTGGTTTCCATCTTTCTTTTCAGTTCCTATTCTGCATCGCGTTTCTTATTATTCGCCAGCAGTGTTTGTACGCTTTTGGCCGTAGGTCTTGCAGTCATAGAGATAATCATTTTACAAGTCCGTTCAATCTCATACTTGAAGTAGCGTCGCTCTGTTTTCTTCAAGGAAAAGATCAATTGTAAGGCCAATTTTCCGGTGCTTTCACCGATGCTTTCAGCCAAATCCTTCGCATTTTTGGGTATCTAGTCGACATAGAGATTGTGGGTGTCGGGGGTTGTCTTGCCATATAATCGTTTATGAGAAGCGCTCCGCATATTGTTAAAGTAAATCTCGACAGGATTATTGGTGAGGCACACTTCGACATGACGATTGATGTATTCGTTGGGAACGATAAAATATAATCTCGACAGACATTTGATAATCCGGCCGCACTTTAGCCATCTTCCATTCAGACATTTTGTAGAATGCGGGGGCAGAGGGGAAAGCGCAAATTTCTTTTCTTCTTCAAATAACTCCCTTGCTTTCTGGTGAAAGGCCGTTGGTTGAACTCATCCCACTTTTTTTGATTTCTTCATTCAGTTACTCAATACTGAAACACTGTGTGTTTCGAAGTGCTGCGATGACCCAGACCGAAATGATACCGACTGATCCCTCGACACTGGCTTTCAAATTATTCGGAGTAACGATCTGCGTACTCCTGCCGAAATAGGCAAAAGCATAAATATGGGCCATGATCCTGGGAGACAAATTCATGGATAACGTGGCGACAACGTCGCCACAAAGACACATGTCTTCACTTTCTCGCCCGTACCCCGGTCAATAATGAAGGCAGTAGAGCCGGCCCAATCCACTTTCATAATCTCCCTAGGTTTCCGGCGTATTCGCAATGTAGCTTTATGCTTATTCGCATAGCTACTGTAGTGGCGGACAAAAGTTCGGTAAGAGTAAGGGATTTTCTTGTTCATCCGTCATTTAGTCTCATATTCATGGTGAAGTAGTGAGAGCGTGACATTAAGCTTGGCAAGTTCCTAGTGAATACGATCAAAGTTGAGTGGCTTTCTTCCAGAGGCTTCCACTGACTTCTCAAGAAATAA
Organism: Planococcus sp. MB-3u-03; assembly: GCF_002833405.1. NCBI lineage: Bacteria > Bacillati > Bacillota > Bacilli > Caryophanales > Caryophanaceae > Planococcus > Planococcus sp. MB-3u-03. The sequence goes on from NZ_CP025123.1 coordinate 119,569, forward strand.
GAATTACTCAATCAATTTGTCGGTCAGCTCTTCCTCTAAAGGACCTTTAACCTCAAAATCCTGGTATATTGAGGCATAAAAAATACCTCCTATAAAAAATGTCACATAAATAGGTGTGCCCATCAATTATATACAGGTATCAGATCGTTTGATGCATATCGTGTCATTCAGTGGTACATTATTTGTAAATTATTGGTAAAAAAGATGGCGGGTGTGGCTTATTTTAGTGGCTGTAATCAGTCCTACATTACCAATAGTGTAAGACGTCAAAAATACGTAAATATTATCCAAACTCAGATTAGCTTGCAAACTCAGTTAGATTTTGAGTAAATGGTCGTAAAAATAATATAGTTAGAAAACAAATATCTTTATCTCATTGCATTTATCCTTTCACGTTTCAGTTATAAATATGTAGAATGGCTCTATCGGTCTCTTCGGAAAATGGAGGTCATGAGTGCTATGAAGATGCCTTTACGTGTTGCAAATAAGGGTGTAAAGGAAAAAGTACGATTCTGAAAAATTTCATGAATTCCGATCACAAAGGTGGAAACACTGGCGAAACTAATTTTTGAAACACTACTGGCCAAAAGGCATACAAGGAGTAGATAGAAATCTGTTTATATGAAGTGAATGGAATATTCATATAAACGTCGCATTTCTAATAATCCTTGGATATTTGCCAATGAACTAAATAGATTTTACAACACACTTAAAAGTGAATAATGTAAGGGAATTCCAAGTGAGTACCTTGATGTATTTCAACGGTCAAAAAATTTAAGTTCTCTACGATTATGTGAAAACGGTGGTTATTGCGCATATATCCGCAGAAATCCGCTTCAAGCTCGGCTTCTCACTTACCATAGCCCAACATCTAAAAGGGTAAGGCTTATTAGACTTAGACAAAAGGGAATTTTGAATAAGAGGTCTACTATACTATGTATAGAAATGTCAGTAAATAAGTCCTCTCAAAAGATAATTTTAATTTTAAAAGCTAACTTCAAAGTCATTTTTAACTAATCATCTTGAACTTCGATGCTTTTATTTTTTCTCAAACTTTTAGGTTAAGCTTTTGAACTAAGGACAGTGATATAATTTCTTCCCAGTCATTGCTAATTCTAATAATATCAGTCTCTCTTGTTTGAGAACCAGATTGAATCTCAATAATTTCTAAGGAGGTGAGTGCTTTAATCGAATGCTTACTACCAGAAGGTATATGGAATGTCTTTCCTACAACAGCATCGAAAATCTGATTATCAATGACAAGTATTCCTTTGCCGTCTATAATAGTCCATGTTTCATCACGGTGTTCGTGAAACTGATAACTTATGTTGTTATTTTCTTTAATATGAAGTTTTTAGTTAGTATATGTTGCCCGGCAGAATTAATACTATGATCTAGTATTTTATACCAGCCCCAATTTTTCTACAAACAAGTCATTACAATCGTCACCATATAGATCGACAGCATCTTTTATAAGGTAAGCCTCATCTTTAGAACAAACTAATATACCGTTAATACTTGCAGATACTACGGCATTTTGTATACCCTGAACAATAATTGGAATCTCTAATTCATTAAAAGATGAGTATTTTCAGAGTTTGAATCGTTCCTTTTCCGATTATGTTTTGGTTTAATTCTTGGGTTATACTATCCCAAGTACCAAGGTCTTTCCATTTTCGGAATACTTTGTATAAAATATCTGTTCTGTTTGTGCCAGCACTTGATAATCGAAAGATATATTAGAATTTCGTTATATTTAGTTAAAAGCTCATTATAAGTTAAAGGTAAATTTAAGTTTTCAACCATGTGATAATAATTTCACTGGTGAAAATACTAACCCCACTATTCCATAACGCTCCATTTTCAATTAATGTCTGCGCCTGTAGTTTAGTAGGTTTTCAACATAAAGTTTAACTTGTCCATCTTCATTGTTAAGTAGCTCATTTTAAGAGGTAAAATGTATCCATACTTCTCAGAAGGCGAAGTTGGGTTAACACCTATCAACGAAATTGATGAATTCTTTTTCTCACATATATTTTTAATACACTCTATAAAAGAATGATCAACCAAAATATCTACGGAAAGATGCATATCGGTTCTTCAGAAGTAACCGAGTCGTTTTCAAGCATATATAAAACACTTAAAGCCACAGCTCGAATGTATCTCTAGTTTCTGGTTCAATTACTGTAGGGATTATGTCATTTAATTGATCTTTCAAAATATTTAATTGATTAATATTAGTAGCAATTACAGTAGAGCTTTCTAAATTAGCTTTTCTTAATTGATAATATATTCGTTCAAAGGAAGATATATTTTATTCTCGTTAAACTCACCTTTTAATACTTTTAAAATTGTTTTGGTCTAGTTTTATTAGAGGTTGGCCACAATCGCTTTCCTGAACCTCCGGATAATAAAATTATTTTCATGAAATCTTCTCCTTAAATATGAATTATTGGTATTTTATTCTATTATAATATAAAAGTATGGGTTAGTTAAAATTTAGAATATTTTACTAAATAAAGTTGATAAATCAAAATAACCTAGTTATAAATATCACAAAATAGGATAATGAGGTATGCATCAAAAGTAAAATGTATAGTCGAACCAATTTTTAATCTTGTCAACGCCGGTTTAATTTTGGTTCTTCCGCAATTTTGGTGAAGTGTGTCGTAGGTGCCTTTGGAGAGTTTAATTTGTTTTTTTAAAAGAATATTAATGAGTGTGATATAAAACTTTTAGACGAAGTAGATCAAAATTAGTTCGACCATACATCTGCCGTTTGATTACTTTGATTCGATTCACATGGCCTTCGACCAATCCATTACTCCATTGATAAACTATGGCATTTTGAACTGCCTGCCAATCCGATCGCAAATAATGTCCAAACTGGTTCAGCTCCTTGATTCCAGTTTTTTCTGTGCGTTCAATCCAGGCTGCCAACGCATCCGGTTCTCTTTGGATGCGCATAATCTGCTGAAACTGGTCGAGGAGTAGCTGTAGTTCTCTTAGCTCCACATTCTCTTTTAGAAGCAAGTCGATTGCACGCTTCTCCTGCCCATCGGGCAGCTTTGACCACAAGTAACTGTGGAGCTTCTGCCTTGGCACCTTATGGATTGTCTGACTTTGTTTGTTGTTACCTTGGTGTTTCTGCAACTTGTGGAGGTAGTCTTTCAATGTCGAAAATGATTTTTGGTAGCCCTTTTCCTGTAGGACTTCAAAAATACGTTTTCGTGAAACATCTTGCTTTACTAAAGAAACAATAAGCGAATAATACGGATCGGCGCTGTGGGTTCGCTTCCGTTGTATCTGAGGCGGCCTTTCCATACTCACATATCGAGATACGGTTTTACGGTTAAGCGAGAATGTTCGGCAGAGGTCTGCTATTCGTACACCCTTCCGGTATTGGTGCTGCACTTGTTGGATGAGCTGCCACTTCTTTTCTTCGCTGTCTGTCAGTATCTTATCGTAGGATTTAGGAGAAGACTCTGTCGTGGTGCTTTCTTTCCAACTGATTCCCAAAGGGAATTTTCGTTTTAGGAACTGATCGATGCGTTTATTAAGGTTATGAAACAAGTGCCACCTGTCGGTTACTTGGATCGCCTTCGGCGCTCCTGTCGAAAGGGCTTTTGCATATTCCGTCGAGCCATCCCTTGACGAAACTCGAATGGAAGGATGTTTCTTCAGCCAATTTGAACCGCACCCCAAATGGTAGACACTTTAAAAAAAGTGACCCATTTGGGGTTTTCTATTTTCTGACCCCGGTATACTAAATTTAGTGAACTTGGACGGGAGAAGATCAGATGAGTAAAATTACTTTCAATGAACACCAACAACGGGTCCTGGAGGCAAATCCGAATGTCGCTTCCGTCTCCGATCGAGCGATTCAATATACGCCAGAATTCAAAATCCACGCGGTGAAAGAATACCAGACAGGCAAAGGCCCGGCCCAGATATTTAGTGAAAATGGATTTGATTTAACTGTTATTGGATCCAAAAAAGCGAGCTCATCCTTGAACCGGTGGCGGACGACGTTCAGGCTTTATGGAGAAGACGCTTTTTTCGAAGAGCGTCGTGGGAAAAACAGTACGGGCCGCCCTTCTGAGAAAGATCTTTCAGCTGAGAAAAAGCTGGAGAAAGCAGAAGCACGCATCAAATACTTAGAAGCCGAAAATGAGTTGCTAAAAAAGCTCGAGGAACTCGAGAGGCAGGCGAAGAAACGCAGCTGACCCCAGCGGAAAAATTTGAAGCCATCAATGCGGTGGTTCGGAAATTCCAACTGAAGAGGTTGGTAGAAACCCTTTGCCGCACAGCGGGAGTGAGCCGGAGTGGCTATTACGCTTGGCTGGAGAAAGTGGAACAGCACGCTATTCGCGAAGAACAGGATTACCAGGATTACCTGTTGCTCAAAAGCATCTACGATGCGCATCATGGGAAAATCGGGTATCGCACCTTTTACATGGTCCTCTCTGAACTCTTGGAAACGCCGATGAATCACAAGAAAATCTTACGCCTCGTGCGCAAATTCAATCTCTTTGCCAAAATCCGGCGAGCGAATCCCTATAAGCAGATCGCCAAAGCCACACAGGAACACACCGTCTGCCCTAATCTGTTGGACCGTAAGTTTGAACAAGATGAACCCGGCAAGGTATTCGTCACCGATATCACGTATCTACCCAACCGTTCAGGGCAAATGGCGTATCTGTCCGCCGTAAAAGATTTCGCCACCCGTGAAATCGTCGCCTATGAAGTGACAACGACGCTTACGATGGAACTTGTGTATCGGACGTTACGAAAACTGAAGGAGGCATTGGATGGCAATGTTCATCCGGAAGCGATGATTCATTCCGATCAAGGCTTCCACTATACCCACCCTGAATACCAACAACGTGTGAAAGAGATGAAATTGACCCAATCAATGTCCCGCCGGGGCAACTGCCTCGACAACGCCCCCATCGAATCTTTTTTTGGCCACTTTAAAGATGATGTCGATGTGAAACAAGCAACCAGTCTGGATGAATTGAAAGAGCTGGTGGATGTATACATGGCGTATTACAACGGAACACGCAAGCAATGGAATCTAAAAAAGATGACTCCGTCACAATGGTCTTACCCCCGTCAAATAGACTGCTGTAATCAAGATGACTGCTTATTAAGCAGCCTTTGTTCGATATTCAATCGGACTCAGGTTGCTTAATTTTTTTGAAACCGTTTGTGATTGTAATACCATATGTATCGCTCAACTGCGTCTATCACACTGCTTTTCTCCGTAAATACCTTCCGATAAAAACACTCTGTTTTAAAATGGCTAAAAAAGCTTTCGATACAAGCATTGTCATAACAATTTCCTTTTCTAGACATACTGATCTTCATGTCGTAATGCAGTAAAAGGTTACTATACTTTTTAGAAGTGTATTGGTAGCCTTGATCACTATGTACAAGCATGCCTACGGCATTTCGGTGTTTAGCTGCGGCTTTTATAGTATTAAGCACTAAGTTGAGATTATTTTGTCCACTAATTTGATAGGCCACAATCTCATTGTTATAAAGGTCCATAACCGCGGAAAGATATAGACGATTTCCATTAAAGGTGAGATAGGTGATATCGGTTGCCCGCTTTTCATTTGGTTTACTGGAAGAAAATTCACGGTTCAATTGGTTTTCACTAACCGTATGCTGGTCCTTGATTCCGAAATGTCTCCACTTTTTCTTTCGAATCTTAGCTTGAATTCCAAGCTTTTTCATTAAGCGATAAACTCGTTTATGATTAATGTTTAATCCGTAATTTCTTTTTAACCATGTTTGTACCCTTGGGTAACCATAATTACCATTCACATCCGGATCTTTTTCACACTCTAAAATTTTAGACATAATAAACTGATCTGCGCGTTGTTTTTCGGACGGATTTGTTCTTCTTCTCTTCCATTTATAGTAGCCGCTTCTTGAGACTCCAGCGATTTCACATAGCATCCCTATCGGGAAATGGTGCTTCAAAGAATAAATAATTCCAAATTCTACTGCCTTTTCTCGGTTAATCTCATCTCCTTTTTCACTTCTAAGAGCTTTTTTAGATATGCGTTTTCTGCTTCCAAGCGTTCTATCTTTTCATCGCTTGTATTTGAAGAGTCTTGAATTGTGCTAGAGGCCTTTCCTCTCTTTTCCTGTAAACCGATAAGCCCCTCTTTTTTATAATGGGCAATCCATCGGTCCACTATAGAATAAGTAATGTCTAATTCTTTCCCAATCCGTTTACTTCCCATTCCTCTATGCAAATACATTTCAATTGCTTTCATTTTAAACTCTGCTGTAAACGTTCTTCTCTTTTTTTCCATAGAAAAATCCCCTCCAATATAACAGTAGGCACCTTTCTTCCTACTGTCTACACTAAGGGGATAATACCACAATACCGGAGTCATCTGATTGCAGCCTAGCTGCAGGGTACCTTTTTTATAAACTGTCCATTAAATGGGGCGCGGATCAATTACTGACCACTTTTTCTTTCCGACTTTCCAATAGCTCAATTGGTCGTTTCCGTTCGAGATCGCAAATAATGGTTCCGTATCTCATACCTCGCTTCAAGGCCCAGTCATCCAGTCCAATCACACGTGGCTCTGCTATCGCGGGCAGTTGTTCTTTTCGAATCAAGTAAAGAAAGGCATCTCCACTAAGTGGGGCCCCGTATTTTGAAGAGATACAACTCGCTGCTTCAGCACTAAGAGAAAAAGCGAGCTGCCGAAAGAAAGCAGCTAACCGCAAGGTTTTTCGATCATAGGCGTTCCACCATTCCGGCCGTCGCTCTGTAAAGATACGCTGATGGCAGTCGGACTGGTGACAGAAGAATTTGCGAGCTCTTACATGCAGGGAAACAGGCATTGAATGAAGTGGTGTATCCTTGAGTGTTCTCCAATATCGGCTGTGAATCCGGCAGGAAATATGGCGGCACGCCGGACAAAGGCTCCCATGTTGAATAGATTCCATATACAAATGAAAGGCATCATTAGAAACAGAAACGTGCAAGACGGTCCAAGTCGGGTAGAAGAACTGCAGATTCATAGTTTAACGCCTCCTTAAGAATTTTTACTACTATAATTCCCAAAAAGAGGCTTCACCAAAATTGCGGAAGAACCGATAAAATACCCAATAACGCCGTTTTAGAATTCCCCATTTATCAAGGATAATCGACATATACCACGTTGCAGAGGAGTATGTGTCGATGTTGAAAATGGAGGAATTTTTTATGATTCGGGAACTGCACCAAAAAGGGTGGTCATTAACGGCCATCGCTAAAGAGACCGGTTTCGACCGGAAAACCGTAAGGAAATACATAAATGCCGAACAGCTCCCTCGGAGCTCCAAGCGAACGAAACGGACAAGTAAGTTAGATCCGTAAACCTTATCTGCTTCAACGGATTCAGGAAGGCGCCACCAACTGTGTGGTATTACTCGAGGAGATTCGGGCGCAAGGGTTTGACGGAAAAAGTACGATCTTGAAAGATTATGTGCAGCCGCACCGGGAACAGCCGAAGAAACAGGCGACCCGGCGCTTTGAGACGCCACCTGGCCAACAGGCACAGATGGATTGGGCAGAAGTCGGGTTATACGAAGTCGATGGACGCCTTCAAAAAATCTATGCGTTTTTGATGGTGCTGGGGTATTCCCGAATGAAGTACATCGAATTTACAACCGATATGAAATTGGAAACCTTAATGAAATGCCACATGAATGCCTTCGCCTATTTCAACGGCATTCCAAATCAAGTTCTCTATGACAATATGAAAACGGTGGTTATCCGGCATACACCGGCAGAAATTCGCTTCAACCAAAAGTTTGAAGATTTTCTCGCTTACTACGGTGTCACACCCAAAGCGTGCAAACCCTATCGCCCCCAAACGAAAGGGAAAGTCGAACGAACGGTCGATTACATGAAGCGTAACTTCTTTCAACGACGGCATGAACCGACACTTGAAGCGTTGAACCAGGACATGCACAACTGGCTGGATCAGACCGCGAACAAGAAAAAGAATGAAACGACCCAGGAACCGCCGGTTCAGCGCTGGCAAAAGGAACAATCTTTTCTACAGGCCTGGGGAACGAAGGAGTTGTTCCCGACCACGCATTGGAAAATGCGTGAAGTCAGTCGCGACTGTTTCGTCTCCTACTTGGGGAATAAGTATTCCGTTCCGTTTCGATATGCCGGTCATCAAGTGAAAATCAAGGTGACGCTGGAGAAGCAATTGGAGATCTTTGATGAAGTGGAATGCATTGCGCAACACCCGATTCTTTCGGGTGAAACACGGACTCATGTCCGCTTTGAACATTACGAGGGGATGCAAGAGGCAAAAGAAAAAGAGCGAAAACAACAGAATCCCATCGGTTTGGCGACCCAGGATTCAAGCGTTTCCACTCCTTACGTTGAAGCACGTTCCCTCGCAGCTTACGCCGCCTTTGAAGGAGGTGATTTCGAATGAAATCCCTTCTGGAAGAACGGCTTCATCAGCTGAACTGGTCGCATACGGCCAGTCAGCTCGATGATTTGGTTGAGAACGCTTCTACCCATAATGTATCATATTTCGACTTTTTACACACGGTCGTTTCCGGAGAATGGGAACACCGAGAATCCACCGAATTGAACCGAAGAATTCACCGGGCGAAACTCCCTTACACCAAAACCATCCATGATTTTGATTTGGCATTCCAACCGAGTCTTAACGAGCAACGCATCAATGAAACACTGACCTGTCGGTACATTGCGAATGGCGAAAATCGGCTTCTCCTGGGACCGCCAGCTGTCGGCAAGACGCATCTGGCGATCGCTTTTGCATTGGAAGCTCTCACCCAAGGCTATAGTGTCCTCTTCCTTACCGCAGCCGATCTGGTCGCGGAATGTCACAAGGCCGAGGCCAAAGGGACGGTCTCCCGTCTCATCAAGAAATAGACACGACCGGATTTGATCGTGTTGGACGAAGTCGGCTACTTTCCGTTTGACGAGTTCTCGGCGAATATCTTTTTCCAGGTCATCTCGAAGAGATATGAGCACGGTGCGATGATCCTAACCTCGAACAAATCATTTATTGAATGGGGGAAGGTGTTCGGAGATGATGTCCTAGCCACGGCCATTCTCGACGGTCTGCTTCACCATTCGGTGACCTTTAACATCAAAGGGGATTCTTATCGCCTGAAGGAAAAGAAAAAAGCCGGTATTTATTCGGCTACCCCACCTGCAAAGTAGCTCAAGTGGGGAATTTTATTCCGGCTATAATGGGGAAAATTAAATTAAACCGGCGTTGACACATAGCGTTATAGCCAATATTTTATATGGAGAAGGGGCTTGTGCTGAGCCAGATTCTTAAGGTAGGTGGCTTCTTAAATCATGAGTCTTGACTATAGAGGCTCCATGTTAAATTAACTTTGAGTCTGTGTTTATCCACTTTAAAGCTGTGTACTTTTTCTTTGCTATTTCGGTACTTTCCGATTATTTAATACAGGTGTTTACCAGATGAATTCTGTGGTATTTGTACTAACCTTCGTCTTTTTCATGGAGCTCCAAAACTAACGCTTACATTTTAAATAAGATTTTCAAAACGAATCATTCACAACGGCAATGATACATCGCTCCCAGTAGTGGCTCAAAAGACATTCAAATAAGATTTTTCATTCACCAATATCAAAAAAACGGTAGCAAAAATGATTGAAAAGTAAGTAACTAAATTTAAAGAGAGGCTATTACAAAGAAATGTATTGTAAAATCATATCTTA
>NZ_CP025124.1 GCF_002833405.1 Planococcus sp. MB-3u-03
CGCAGAGGCAAATCCAGCTTCCCACAACTCTTTATCCAATTCGCCTTCCGGAGCGCAATAGGCGCCGCCTGAGGAGTCTGAGAGAGCTTCTAAATTGCTGTCGGGATCGTCTAGGTTGAAATCTTCGCCCTTACTGGCCATCGACATGAACACCGGCATGATGATGAGCAAAATCGTTACCCCAACGGCAATCAACCCGAGTGGACTGAATAAGACCTTCGTCAGCAAGATCGACCCTATCGTTTTGGCTGTGTCTTTTGGATTCATGCCCTCATCCCTTTTCACATCGTCAGTTCGTTAATGCTTTTCTGGTCAAACCACAGCTTCTCAGTCACTTCGTTTAGCTGCACCTCGAGTTTGATCTTTTTGGAACCAGTATAGAAAATGCCTTTGCCGGCTTGTTCTTTCTTCTTGCCGTCTTTCAGAATCAAGGTCGACCGTTCTTCTTTGGAGAACTGATTGCCAAGTTCTTCTTCCAAGTACTTCAGCTCTTCTTCGCTCATTGGCAAATACAGCCGTTGAACCGATTGCGTGATGATCGCTTTGCCGTAGTTCCGGTTCTCATCGCGTGCCGACAAGAAGTCTTCGACCGATTGCGAAGCTGTCGTGATGCCGCAGTTGAACGAACGGAGCACTTTCATCATGAAGTAGATGAACTCCATCGCTTTCGGCACTTTCGGGTCGGCGATGACGTGCGCTTCATCAATGAAGATTTCGCTCGGCTGCCTGTCGCCACTCATGATTTCATAGGTCGTGTGCGAAAGGATGTTGTAGAAGAGAATCCGTTGAATCTTTTCGTTGTTGCTCATTTCCTTCAAGTCGTAGCACACCAAATCATTGTCGATGTTGACGTTCGTCGGTCCGTTAAACAGTTCCGAATAGATGCCGTACACGTAGGTTTCCAAGGTCGTATGGAAATCCCGGATCCGTTCGTACAACGGTGGGTCGTTTTGTTTGTCTCGTGCAATCAACTCGTATAGGTCTTCCAAGATGGGATAATCATCGGCCGTTAATTGGTTCACATCGGTCGTCTCATCGATTCCCTTCTCTTCGTAGACCTTCTGGATGTATCGGCTCAAGATGTCTTCCTGCAGATCACTCATGGAGTTGTACATCAATTGGAACATCACCAACAGGTTCGAAATCTTCGTCAGCAAAATGTTCCCCAGTTCGGTTTCTTCCATTTGAATCTTCTCGCTGATTTTCGGGAGGTCCATCGGGTTGATCCGGTTTCCGCCTTTCAGCTGAAACTTGACCCAGGCACCGCCGAGATCCGAATAGTTCCGACCGAATTCGCCTTTTGGATCCACCGTGATGATTTTCCGTCCGAGCATGTGCTTGTTCGTCATATTCGCAAACAAGTACGTCGATTTCCCGATGCCGGAAATCCCGATGACGAATTCATGCCGGTTCAATAAGTTCGTGTCGTCGACAATCACGACATTCCCTGTCGTCATGTTCCGTCCTTTGATCAAACCCGTTTCTGAGAACATTTCGTTTTCGTGGAACGGGAAGAAATACGAAATCGCTTCCGAATTGGTCATCTTGTAGGTAAGCTCGTCCACTTTGTTGTCATTCAACGGAAGGAACGACCGGAACGCATCCACGGCTCGGTCTGTTGGGTTGTGGATGATGCCGATTTTCGAGAACTTGCTTTTGACGGTCGTCGTCAGTTGGTCCAATTCTTCTTGTGAACTGGCGACCAAATGGATGAGCGTATGAAACAGGTAAATCTTATCGTTACGGTACGACAGGTTCCGCAACATTTCCGAGGCACTTTCAATCTGACCTTCGGATTCAATAATTGTTTGTTCATCCGCGAAGCGAGTATTCATCTTCATCCGGTTTTGCTTAATGCTTTTGACGAGTTGCGTCCGGACTTCGCCCATGTTGTATTCCTGCAGGTAATGAACCAGCGACACGTTCTCCGGAATCTCCGTCACTTGCTGGATCTTGTTTTGGTCTTGAATCGGATCATAATCCACGATGAGAAGCGTCCGGGTGTAATTCGCCCCGACCCGGACAGAGGAATCGTATTCCGTCAGGTTGTCTGGGGCAATGGCTGTCAGAAGCGTTTCGTTCATGCCACTGACCGTGTCTTCAAACGTTGTTTCGTCTGGTTGTTTGGGCTGCAGCCACTTCGGTTTCCACACCATGTTTCCACCTCCTACTCAAATCGATCATTCAGCAAGGTCTTGTATTGCTCGACTAAGGCTTTGGCTGTATTCTTCCCAACGACCACATCGAGCTTAGCGTTGGTTTTATGGACGATGTTCTGTCCTTGCGCCTGGGCATTCTCGAAATCGATGCAGGCATAATAGAATTTCAACAGTTCGTCGTTCTCGAGAATCTTCACGTCCAACTTTTCGTAGCCCGACAGCATCTGTTCGAGTTTGGCTTGCAGGATGTTCGCCGTCGTTTCGAGCTTCAGGTAATCCTTCGGCGAATTCGTCATCGGTTTGGAAATCACCAAATACCGTTTTCGGGTCACCATGTTCTTCGACTTTTGGATCCGTTCGATCTGATCCGCATAGCCTTGTTTGAGCATGCGTTTCGCGTAGGATGAGTTCTGATCGACTTGCTCGTTGAACCACATCAAGTAGTTCGTTAAATTGATCGGCTGTGCGACTTGCATCAACTGGATCTGTTTCTCGCCCGTATCGTTGATAAACGACTGATACGCCGACAAGACGTTCTCTTTCGCCAGCTCGTTCATTAGCGAAAGGTTGACCGAAGACACTTCCAGCACCTTAATCAAACGCCGGTCCGAAGACTCCAAACAACCATTGGCGATATTCGCGAGTCCTAATTCAGTTCGGGTGTCCCGTTCGTTCCGGCTCATCGGTAAGGCTCCTTTCGCGTAATGAAAATCTTTCTTCCGGTGCTTCGCTCGCAGCTTCCAAATCACTTTGTATTGCAAGAGCGACAAGTTCTTACGCACGGGATGCTTGTTTAACTGAAACACCGTCACGATCATCGCCGGCACAAACGCCACGAGGAGGAGTTGCTGATTGAAAGTTCCTGCCCGGTACAGCAAGTACGAGATGAACGCCCCTAAGATCAGAAACGGAGAAACGATGAACACGTCCTGGAACGAGATATTGCCGTACAGGTACTTCTTCGTGTCGATGTTCAACGGCAATTCGACTTTGCCACGGTCACGCAACCGTTCCTGGCGCTCCACATAGGAATCTGTTCGCATGGGTATCACATACTTTCTCACATTTTCTTACAGGTTGATTTTGATGTAGTCAACAATTGGTTTGGCTAGAATAAATACAACTAAGCCGATTAGACAAACCTTTATACCATTTTTAAATTTTGGAGTTGATTGTTCATCTCCAGCCCAAACTGCAACAGCACAAATTAACAAACCAATCATAAAAATCGTAATGAATGTACCTTGCATATCCGTAAATAAGGTATTCAAAAACGTACTGATTCGATCAAACATATTTGCCACCACCTTTCTTCTCTGTCTTAACCGTAACAAATTGCCATTTATTCGGCAATCAAAATTGCCAGATTTCCGGCAGTACTTAAAGACCTTTTTCAAATGGCTTTAAATAAGGTTTTTAAGCACTCTAATACTTTTTTCCTCAACTACTACTAAGAAAGGGCTAATTTATCAGAACTTTTATTTATATATAAATAAAAAAAGGAAGTCACTTGGACTTCCTTTTCGCTAGTTTGAGAAGCAATTTCGCTTTTTCAGCTTCCAATTCTTCTGGAGAAACTGTTTCTTCCAATGCTTCCTTCGTATTCTGTTCGTGAAGCCAATCAGGTACCAACTCGGTTCTAACAGGCTTTTGAATGGGCTGTGTTTGAATACCGAGCCATTTCTTTTTATCTTCGACGGCTTTTGTGAGTCGTGCGGTAATGCTTTTGATTCGTCCAGGTGTGCGTTCGAGAGAATATTGCAAGGCATCGGCGTATTGATGCAGCGTCAATACTTCCTGATGAGCGAAGTAATGATTCGCCACATCTTGAACCTCAATAGCGTCATCCATCAATCGTTCTTTGTTTTTGATTAAGACCTGCACAATCACTTCAGGAATATCGGTTTTCTCTCGCAGTTGATTGATCTTTATTTCAGTCTCACTAAGATCAGTCTTGTTAAGGTCAGTATCATTAGTGTTAAAAGTTTTAACTTCTTGAAGTAAAGAATGTTGATTTCTTGAAGTTAAAGATTTTAACTTCTGTTGGGCCCCAAGGGTTTCAGGCTCTTTTTCAGGTTCTCCCATCTGCTTCGCATCGGAGATTTCCGCCACTGGTTTCAGCAAATACAGCCGATTGGATTGCGATAATCCCATGCGTTTCTCTTCTAGCAATTCAACTTGATGCAGCTCTTTTTTGATTTTGATTACGGTCGGTTTACTGCAATTTAAGATATCGGATAACTGCTGATTCCCATACAAGAAGTAAATGTTCCCTTCCTCATCAAACCAATCGTTCTTAATCGACAAATCCAAACGATCTTGTAGAATTGCAAAGGCAATTTTCGCGTCGTTGCTCAGTTTCTTGTAACGCTCATTAGTAAAAAATACCTTAGGCAGTCGGTAGAATCGCTGCGCAGCCTCTTCTCGTATGTTGTACTTTCCAGTCATCTTACATACCCCTTCCATTCTCTTAAATTCAGTCAGAGAAATTTCAAAGGAGTCTCAACAAAATCAAGCCCCAGCAAGAGAAAACAGGCTATTCGCTAGGCTTGAATTTATGCTATAATCAAGACAACAAAACATTCTTTGAAATTTCTCTACGTGGGAACTCTTTTATTGACGGTCGCCAAACTACCAATAAAAGAGTTTGTAGAGATTTTTTTATATATATATAAATTATTTGTATCAGTTTAGCATACTTTTCTCAAACAGATACGTCTAATTTCGAAAGGATCATCCTATGCCCCCTAAAAACGAAAAAGACCTTTACATAAAAATCGGTGAAGCCTTAAAAAGCATTCGCAAAGAGAAAAACTTAACCATTACCGACATTCATGCGATGAGTGAGTTTCATAGTTCCACCATCTCACTGATTGAACGTGGAAAACAGAACGTATCGATTGGATGGCTCATTCATTACGCCAACATCCTGGAAATCGATCCCACAGAAATCTTTTTGCGTGCCTTTAAAGACGATTTTCAAGAAATGCAGCTTCAAAAGATGTATGAACGCTTCGGAACCTATAATCCTGAATCCGATAACGATGAAAATTCCTAACACTCGGCTCATGCTGAGTCTTTTTTAATGCGATCAAAAGAGTGATGGATGGATAACCAATACCTAACCCGAATAAAAACACCACGTATACAGATATGTATTGGCAGACTGGACCATTAAGAAGAATTGAAGTTTTTACCAGTTATTGGCTCGGATAAGCGCTTTTCAAGGAACCACTCCACATCGTCAATCAGGTCGTGAACAATACGTTCATTCACGCGTTCAGATATCATGACTTGCAGGGCTTCCTTGTACCGAACCCGATGGGTTTGCTGATAACTGAGTGCACACTGAAGAAGCACAGCCACGGAAGTAATTCCGGTCTGGGCTGTACATCCTTTGCCAACTCGCTTGATGAGAATTTTCTTCGACTGTTGGATTAACACATTGAATGAGCTCCGTGGAATGCCGACGGCTTCGCAAAGTTCTCGCTGCGTCGTCCAATTGATTGGTTGATCCAGTGAGGTCTTTTCCTGAATGAACTGCAGCAGATCCTCTTCCCACTCGTCGTAATGGCTGCGTTTCCGGTCGTTACGTTCTTTTTTAAACTTGTACCAGCCGCCCATCGGGTTTTCGATGGTGATCTCCTTGCGACTCCCCCACTCGTTCAAGAGTTCTTGAATATAGTCCTGGTGAGCGCCTTTAAAACGCCCCTTGTAGGCGCTTCTGACGATTTTCTCGACTTCATTATGCCGAAGGGGCGAAACAAGCCCTGAATTGTACTCATCGAGCAAATCCAGCGTTTCTCCCTTCCCCTTTCCGGCACTATAGCAAGCAAGCGCAAGCGTGAACATCAGGTTATCACGGCCAAGCTGTCCCGATTGTCCTTTCACGTGACGCGTCTTCAGCAGTTCCTGGAACCAGGCTGTCTGAGTTGGGTCGTGCTCCGATGATTCATCCGCAACGACAAACAGTCCCCTCCCCCGGTCGTCGTCCTGACGCTTCGACCAAGCAATCAACGAGCCAAAGTCATAGACCATCTCTTCCGAGAACCACCGAATGTTGTCTTCGTTGGGCATGCGGAAAAAACCAAAGTCATTACAGGAGACATCGACTCCTTGTAAGACCTTGGTCAAGCTCTGTTTGATGTTTTCGGAAATACGTTTCGCCACTTTGAGTCCGCGAAAATCGTTTTGGTTGCTGATGAACAACGGTTTTTCCAAGACAAAATAGACCTGAAATCCCTTCGGAGTTTCCAAGACAAGTGTAGGTACACCGACGCTATGATCGAGTGCAGCCATCAAGATTTCCGTATACGCCTGTTTTTTGGTATCGATATCGACGACAAAGGTATTGATCTGTTGGAGGTTCTTCTCTTCGTGTCCCTTGAGGAACCGTCTTTTTTCATCTGAATACCTTATGTAGTTGAATACGTTGGGATTCCAATGCGAAACCAAAGAAACGTCCTCCAAGAGAGTTTCTAAGGACGTAACAACATAGCCTTTAACACCGGAAGGTGTAGAAAGATCTTCTTTAGATCGAACCACACCAATTGCTCCAGTCTTTCTTTTATTGGCCTTTTTGGCAGCCTCAACTCGAAGTGGAAGGCTTAATTTAGAATTCTTAATTTTATAAGAATAGATTCCATTTTTTAAAATAGTATCTATTACTTTATCTAATTTATTCATCTAACCCTTCCCCTTCATTGACTTACCATGCTTCTTTTCCTAACCGTATAGGAATGAAAACATCGTGTAAATAGCATCAAATCAAGGTTTTCAAGGTCGCAGAAGTAGATATTTCTACTTTTCTACCTTTGTTAGAATGAACACCATTCTCGCAGAAGTAGATATTTCTACTTTTCTACTTTTGTTAGAATGAACACCATTCTCGCAGAAGTAGATATTTCTACTTTTCTACCTTTGTTAGAATGAACAACATTCTCGCAGAAGTAGATATTTCTACTTTTCTACTTTTGTTAGAATGAACTCCATTCTCACAGAAGTAGATATTTCCACTTTTCTACTTTTGTTGGAATGATCGTCATTCTCGCAGAAGTAGATATTTCTACTTTTCTACTTTTGTTAGAATCATGAAATTAGTAAAGATCACATCTCTTCTCAGAGACCTTGATAATGCAGGGGAAAAATAATGAAAACTCCTTTTTCTAACAGAAGTAGATATTTCTACCTTTGTTGGAATGAATGTCATTCTCGCAGAAGTAGATATTTCTACTTTTCTACTTTTGTTAGAATAAGTACCATTCTCAAAAGTAGATATTTCTACTTTTCTACTTTTGTTAGAATGAGTACCATTCTCAGAAGTAGATATTTCTACTTTTCTACTTTTGTTGAAATGAATGTCATTCTCGCAGAAGTAGATATTTCTACTTTTCTACTTTTGTTAGAATGAGTACCATTCTCAGAAGTAGATATTTCTACTTTTCTACCTTTGTTGGAATGAATGTCATTCTCACAGAAGTAGATATTTCTACTTTTCTACTTTTGTTGGAATTGATGAGCTTATATTACAAATTTATTACAAATTAATTCTCATATACACAAACTTCTACTTATGTTATTATCAGAAAATACAGAGTAGAAGTTTGTTAGGTAGAAGTTTGTTAGGAAGGGTAGGAGAAAATAAAAATGACGGCTAAAACTATTGTGGTTGGGAATTTTAAAGGTGGCGTAGGAAAAACTAAAGTATCTGTAATGACTAGTTGGGAATATGCAAATGTTCACAATAAGAAAGTTCTGTTAGTGGATATGGACCCGCAAGGGAATGCAAGTACTTTAATTGCTCGCTCTGCAGGTATTACCGAAATCAATAAAACCATATTTGATGGATTTCAAGAAGGTAATCTAGAAAATGTAATTTTAAAAGTTAATGAAAATCTTGATTTAATACCAGCTGCAGTATCTTTTAAAAACTTCTCAAAATTCTTGTACCAAAACTTCAAAACAGATCTTGAACAAATAACACTATTAAAGAAACTATTAGATCCACTTAAAGAAAACTATGATTATATTTTTATTGATGTACCTCCAACAATCAGTGACTACTCAGATAATGCAATGATGGCTTCAGATTATGTATTAATTATTCTTCAGGCCCAAGAACTTTCTTTAGAGGGTGCAGAAACCTATGTTTCTTATCTCCAGTTTATGCATGACGAATATGAAGCTGAGATACAAGTACTTGGCGTTCTTCCAGTTCTTTTAAGAGCCGGAGGTAGAGTCGATCAAACTACTGTTGAAAGAGCAACGGAGTTATTTGGCGAAGACAACGTATTTTCAAATGTTATAAAACACTTAGAACGTTTAAAAGCCTGGGACGTTACAGGTATTAAAAATGATGACCATCATGACCGTAAGGCACATCAAACATTTTTAGATGTAGTCGACGAAATGGAAGAGAAGCTTGCTCGATTTGAGGAGGAAGAAACAAATGTCTGAAAGCCCTAAAAAAGGTCCGTTAATTAAAAGGAAAACCAAATCTATGGAAAGACCATCGCCTGTGGTAGTCACCAGCAACAATGATTTTAAGTTTTCGAATCCGTCTGTGCCCACATCTCCAACTGAAGAAATTGAAGTTGCACAGAAAAGTACAGATGTTCCAATAGAAAAAACAGAAACAGACATCAAGCCCGTTGAAAACAAACCTAAGAAGAAAGCCACTAGAAGAAAAGGCGTTGTTGGCAAAAATAATAATGTGAAATCCATTAAACTTCCTAATGATCTTCACACCAAAATAGGAATCTTAGGTAAGTTCATGGATGAGAACAAAACCTATGCAATTATTTCTAAGCTTGTAGACTACTATGAAGAGAATGAATTAACAGATCGACAGAAAAAACAAATTGAATATATGACAGAGTTCCTAAATGAGGATTCAACAAATTCAAATATACAAAAGTAGAAATATCTACCTAACAAAGGTAGATATTTCTACTTTTTTGAGATTAAAAATCTTTATTATTCACGAAAGGAGAATTTTCCATGTACATGATTCGATCTGAAAATGGAACGACTCTTACAAAAGAAGGACAAGAACTTACTTTTGAAAATTTAGAGGATGCTGAAAAACAAAAGCGTGAGTTACAAAATTTCGACTTCGACAATTGGACTGTAATTGAACTCAATAATAATTGAAGACAAATTTTCAAACCCTATAAAAAATACAATTCGGGCGACTGCACTAGAGCCCCTAGTAACTTACGTTACAAAGCGCTCTACGTGTCGATTCACCCTAAAAAAGCCGATAATCAGAGGCTGTAATCCTGCGGAAACATCCTCTAGATTCCTGTCTTTTTCTTCACGGCTGAACGAGTCGAAAAGTAAAAACCATATGACTAAAAACACCAAAACTTGAAGAAGTCTGTTTTGCACAGAGCTTCCTAGTTCCGGTGTTTTTTTGGTTTCTCACATAAAATGCAGTTCAAATATCAAAGAGTGTACACTCAACGCATTTGAATTTTGCTTTTCACGAACTCAGAGAATGTTTGGAAAATCTTTTCTCGTTGTTCGATTGTGAAATCATCCAATCCAAAGTACTTCTCAGCCAGCGCTCCTGTCTCGATTAACCGTTTCGTCCTTACTTTTCGTTGTTCCCAGCTCGCTCTTCGCTGCGTTTCGTTTTGAAGCTGATGTTTTTTCTTCTGGAGATCGGTGATTTGCTTCTTTAGCTCCTGAGACTTGGCCAGGTTATCGGATTTCGGATTCATGGCCATCCCACGCCTCAGGGGGTCCTTCGCTGCCGTTTACTTGAACAGCCATCTTTGAATCCACTCGATGGCTTCCTGTTCCGATTCCACGTTCCACATCTTCAGCACTTCAGCCCTGATGTTTTGCTGCATTTGCTTCTCCAAATTCTTTCGCTTTTCTTTTAATTTCTCGATTTGCTCTTCGATGCTCGTAATCTTTTCAATGTTATTTGCCATTATTCCTCACTCCTTATTTATTTTATATAAATAATTTAACATATATAAATAAAATCCGAAAAAGGGAAAATTATGATATAATAAATCCTGAGCTTCCAAGCGAGTGCCCAGTTATACACCACCCGAAATGCGGGGTGGTGACCTGGTCCAAAGCCCTTCCGGGTTTGGGTTGTCGCCTTCGGATATTTAAAAAGAAAAAGAGGTGAGAGAACGTGAGCTATTTCCGTCTGCAAGCCAACATCATCAGCAAGAAAACCCAATCCGCCGTGGCCAGTGCCAGCTACCGAAGTGGGGAAGAGTTGTATTCCGAGCGTGATGAAGAACTGAAAAGCTATCAGCAGCGTGAAGTGGCTCCGGTCTCGTTCATCCTCAAACCGGATCATGCACCTGAGTGGACCTTAGAACGTGAAAAACTATGGAACGAAGTCGAGAAAGTCGAGAAAGCCTGGAACGCCCAACTCGCTCGTGAAGTATTGATTGCATTGCCAGTCGAGTTGCCGGAAGACGCCCAGCAAGAACTCGTGCAATCGTTCGTTCAAGAAGAGTTTGTGGAAGAGGGGATGGTCGCAGACGTGGCCATTCACCGAGACAAAGAACACAATCCGCATGCGCACATCATGCTGACGGTTCGACCGTTCAATGAAGATGGTACGTGGGGACAAAAGAAAACACGCCAATACGAATTCGACCAAAACGGCGACATCCTTCGCGATGAAAAGGGCGAGAAAATCTTCCAAACCGTTCCGTCTACTGATTGGAACGAACGCGAAACCTTGGTGAAATGGCGCATGCATTATGCGGACGCCATCAATGAATCGTTTAAAGAACACGGCATCGAAAAGACCGTCTCAGCACTTTCGTTTGAAGCACAAGGGCTCGACCAAATCGCTGAGGTTCGCTTGGAACGAAATGAATACCAATACGTGAAGCGTTTAGAGGAAAAAGGCATCGAAGCGCAGACGTTCTATCATCAATTGAATCAAGAAATCCGCAAAAAGAACGCCGAAATCGCTCAGCTAAATGATAAAATTGTCTTTCTGTCTGCTAAGCAGAAACAGACAGATGTTCAAAGCGTCCTGCACCGTCACACAAGTGAAGTTACCGAGCAATTGAACGAGGACTACGAAAAGAGCTGGCACTTCATGAAAAGGCGTCTGAAAGACAACTTCTCTTTCGATTCGGTTCATGATCAGCTGCAAGGATTGTATCGCTGGGAAGAACGCAAAGTGGAACCGAAACAAGTCGAAGCTCAGGTCACGCACGCCATTTTGAACGCCTCTCACAAGGCGTATCAAGAACACAATTTCTCTATCGTAAAGCAACAAGGCTTCACTTCGTCTGACTTCCGTTCGCTCTTCACCGAGCGTTTGGATGCGTTTGAAGCGTTAACAGATTCCGTCGAGAAAGACCAACAAACCGTCGATCAAGTCGTGGCACATGCCGAGAGAACGTACCGAGCGCAAAGCTTAATCGTCCATAATGCCTTTAATGAGTTGTTCCCGGACACTGAGGAACGGTTTGCACATAACGACCGGACCGTGGCGTACAAATCGAATGTCCTGACAGCAATCCAAACAAACGACCGGACAGCCATTCCAACAGCTCACGAAGTGAATCATCACTTGCAGCTGCAGGAATTGAAGAAAGCTTGCGAGCAAGGCAAGAAAACCAGTGAGCAAATCCGGATCCAAGCGTTGATTCGCAATAAGCTCGGCAGTGAAAAAGAACAGCTCGTGGAAGATGGCACAGACCTCCAAGCGATTTATGAAACGTCCGTCAAACTGAACACGACGCAGCAATTGATTGAACGCTACGAGGCGAAAGCGAAGCACATGAATCAGGAACTTAACGTCTTGATTCGGGACACGTTCCCACAAGCGAAAGAGAAGCTGTTGAAAGACATCGAGCAACTTCCATTAGAGATGAAAACGAATTTGCTGAAGCACTACACGCAACAGAACAAGCTGACAAAAGCGCCGACCTTGAAAGCGTGCTTGCAAGTGGCGAAGAAAGAACAAAGTAAACAAGCGATGGCGTATCATGCTTATCAAGCAAAGCC
The DNA here is from genome assembly GCF_002833405.1 of Planococcus sp. MB-3u-03. Classification (NCBI taxonomy): domain Bacteria; kingdom Bacillati; phylum Bacillota; class Bacilli; order Caryophanales; family Caryophanaceae; genus Planococcus; species Planococcus sp. MB-3u-03. Next base: position 12,159 of record NZ_CP025124.1, read on the forward strand.
GGAGGCTCGGTTTGCTGAACGCTTAGGCGACCAGCAGAAATCCCTTTCTCACTTCCCGACAGGGCGAGCCAGCACCGAACTGATTGAACAGTTGATTGACCAAGCCGAACGGGACCAGCACCAGGCACAACACGAGACGCCTGCCCCGACGAAGCTCCGTCGAAAGAGCAAAGACAAACAGCTTCGCCGTGAACTCGGCCTGGAGTTTGAACTGTAAAAGCGAACTATTGAAAGGCGTGAACTTCATGATGAAAAAAACCTTACAAAAAGGCGCCGGCAAGAAAATCGCCGTTACGTTTCTTCTATCCTTGTTGATTGGATATGCCCTAACAGGACTCTTGCGCTTCTTGAAAGAAGGGGGAGGGCTGAATGCCCTTCTTCTGGACGTACAAGGAACGCTGACCTTTCTCACCGAAACCGATCAGCAATCCCAACTGTTGGTGGCGATCCTCACGGTCGTCTTCTTCGGATGGTTCCTCTCCAAAATGCGTTTGGTCGAACATACGTATGAAGATGCGCATGATTTCGGCGTTCACGGATCGGCTCGATTCACAAAGCCATCTGAAGTGCTGAACGGTAAATATTTCTCCAAACACAACACATACCAATCTAAACAACCCGAAAAGACTGTGGAACGTTTGGAGAACGGATTGATTGTCGGCCGAGTGCCGAATAAGAAACAAGTGCTCATCATTCCCCGATCCACGGAGATTGATAACCGAAACGTTTACATCGTCGGATCCAGCGGGAGTGGTAAAGGACAATCATACGTCATCCCGAATCTCGTCAATAACCATGAGGAAACCTTGATTGTTACCGATCCAAAGGGTGAGCTCTTCGAACAAACAGCTGAAATCAAGCGCAAACAAGGCTACAAGGTGTATCAAATCGACTTCATCAATTTCAATCAAGACAACTACAACTTGCTCGATTACGTCTTTGATGACCAGGATGCGCAAAGCGTTTCCGTCACGATCGCCAAAAATTCGACCAAGGATGGCAAAGAAGACTTCTTTATGGAACGTGCGCAGAAAATGCTGGCGGGCTTGATTGTCTACTGCAAAACCGAAATTCCGAACGCTAGTATGCAAGATGTGCTGAATGTCTTTAATGAACGAGTCGCTCCAGACGAGGAATCGTTCCGCCAGTGGGTCGATGAAGAACTCGGTCCTCATCATCCGGCTTATCAGCTGTTGAAGGGCTTAACGACGCTCGGTGGGAACACCCGAACGAGTGTGACGTCGTCCTTCGCTTCGCAAGTCAGCATCTTTACATTGAATAAAATCAGCAAAATGACCCGCACGAGTGATTTCAACTTCCGTGAGTTTCAGGAACAGAAAAGCATTCTCTATGTGAAGCTCCCGATGGACGAAAACCCGTTCACGGCGTTAACATCCGTGTTCTTTGATCAACTGATTTCGCAGTTCTATAAATTGGCCGATGAAAATCGCGGGCAACTGAAGATTCCGACCATCTTCTTATTGGATGAATTTGCGAATATCGGAAAAATCGAGAAATACGCACGGGTCTTGGCGACGTGCCGGGGATTGGGCTTATCGATGAACACCATCGTCCAGGACAACGGACAAATCGAGTCGCTCTACGGCAAAGAAATGGCTCGCTCCATTTTGTCCAACCATGACACGCTGCTGTTCCTGCGAAGTAAGGATATGGAGACGATTAAGTACTTCTCCCAACTCGCCGGCGAAACGACCGCGAAGATCCAGACGGGCTCTTCCAGTCAAAGTGGAGGTTTCATGAGTGGAAAATCAAGTGCCAGCCAGAGCCAATCTGAACAGTACGTGAAGCGTTCCTTGATCCCGGAAGGGGACTTAGCGAGCATTGCGAAGAACGATTGCTACTTGTTTGTCAGTGGCTTGCATCCGATGAAGCTGCAAAAAGCATGGCAATCGGAAGTATTCGGCTCCTACGTTCAGCAACACACTGCTGTCGCTGTCGAACCGGCTGTGAAGCAAGAATCAGCCTTCACGGTTCCGACACCTCTCGAACCCAAGAAGGAAGCTCCTTTCGCCTCAGGAGGCACAGCAACGCATGTGATTGAAGAAGAGATTGATCAATCGGATCTGTTTGATTTAACGGACGACGGACTTGAAGAAGAATGGGCAGCCATGCACGAAGAAGAAACGGAAGAACGATCCATTGAGGACCGATTAAAGGAAAAGGAAGCGACGGATTTACGTACGCTCTTATAAGCGAAAGGGGAGAAACCGATGCTTGTCACGATTAGCGAAATCCTCGCGAGTGATAAACGGATCTTGAGCTTTTATGATCCTGTGCCGTTTGAGGCACTTACATATGAAGGTCTGATTGACCTTGAAGAAGACGTGCAAGAGTATGCGATTGCCTGTTATAGCCCGGTTCGGATTCCAGGACGAGCCGAACCCCTCTATGAAGCTTGGTATGTCAGAAAGGACGTGATGAACTATGTCGACTAAGGTGGATTTGACCGAAATTAATGACCGGCTGGAACGAAACCTCGAAGAGATGTTTCAAAACAACCGATTCCAAGACATGCTCAATGTCATGGCCAGTGGCCACCAATACTCGTTCAATAACGTGCTGATGATTGCCGGGCAAAATCCTGAAGCGACGATGGTTCGTGGGTTCAGGCAATGGCAAGCCCTAGGTCGTCACGTCAATAAAGGGGAAAAGAGCATTGATATCTTGGTCCCTTCATTTAAAAAAGTCGAAGTGCAGAAAGTGAACGAACAGACAGGTGAAGTGTTACGCGATAAGAACGGGGATCTTCAATCTGAAGTTCGACAAAGCATCACCGGCTTTCGGATCGGCAAGGTCTTCGATGTCTCTCAAACGGACGGAAAAGAGATTCCGAACCTCCGAGACTTTATCCAAAAAGACTTAACATCACCAGATTCCTTGAAGGAATTGTATGACCGGTTCATCCATCAAACGAATGAGAACTCACAACCGTTAACCATTCGGGAAGAAGCACATGAAGGACAAACCTACGGCGGTTATTTCAGTCCCCAAAAAGAGGAAATCGTCATCAACACGGCTGTTTCCAAGAGCACTGAGCAAAAATTCCGTGTCTTAATTCACGAATATGCGCACAGTCAGCTCCATCATAAGGAAAGCGACATCAAAGACCTGCCGAGAGGCCATAAAGAAGCCCAAGCTGAATGCGCAGCCTATATCGTTTCCCAATACTATGGCTTCGATACCAACCTTTCCTCCACCGGCTACATCGCCACCTGGGCGCAAGATTTGAACTTGGCTAAACAAGCCATCAAAGAAGTACAAGATGTCTCCCGTGCGACGATTGAACACGTCAACTCGCTACAGAACGAAAAGATTCAAGATTTTTATCAATCCATCAATCCTGAACAGGTGAAGGAATCGGTCGAAACCAAGTTGAAACTATCGCTTGAAGATAAACCGACCTTGCAGCTGTTGGATGCCAAAAATGGACTCGTCGTTTTCGCGACCGTGGAACAGAACGAACGGGATCAGCACTTCAGCCTTCGTACCAATACAAATCGGATTCTTCCGTTAAGTGAATTGGACGATCGTTATGCGGTATTAAATGTATTGGAAAACAAAGGGCAGTTGGTCCAGGAATATCAAAAGGTCGAAGATGTCCTGGAAGTGACGAAACTGGACGAAGGGAAATACGCCGTGACCGTAGAAGGCGGCGAAAGTTCGCAGCGCACCTTCCATAAAAAAGCTGAAGGGGAGCGATTTATTGGAAAAGCTGCACTTGCCCAATCATTGAATACAGACCGGTACTTGGGCCGTTCTCAACACAAAGAAGCCCCTCGTCTTCAGCAACTCAATGAAAAGCATTTAAATGAACGACTGAGCCGAGTGCTGAAGCAACCGAATTTACAAGCAGAAGCGAAGCACGGCGTCACCATCGGATGGCAGTTAGTGAAAAATCCGCAGATCCAGTCCAAGGATGATTTACAAAAACACTTGAATGAATTGAATCCGAATCAAGGGAAAACCTCTGAACTAAAAGAAGCTTTCGCTCAATTGAATAAAAGTGAGAGAACGCAAGAAAAAGAAAATGAATTAGAGCGTTGAGGTAAAAAGCATTGGAGAAGAATTCCTTCTCCAATGCTTTTTCTATGTCAGAACATGAATTTATTGGGTTACGCACGCTATTAAGCTTAATTTTGTAAAATGATTCCCCTTTATTACATTTTAAATCGGAAAAGATTAAAATTAGTGTTATTTTCATTAATAAATTTAGAATTTCAGTAATTAAAAGTGATATATCTATAAAAATAAACCTTTACTAGTTATTTTTTATCCATTTTCTATTTTTGTATTATTTACAATATAAAGAAAAATATTATGTTAAAGACACCACTCAAATGGAAACTATTGTAGAACGGAGATTAGTAAATGAGAATTCTGCCCACGGTGTACAAAGCTAAGTCTGAAATTGCCCGGTTAGAAAAATACGTGTTTCTCGCCGAGAGTTATGGTGAACAAACTCTTGAAAAACAAATCATTAAACACTATGCCTATATCGGCAGTATTTCCAAAACCGTTGCTCATTTGAACGAAAAACGAGCAAACGAAGGATTAGCCCCCATTGAACTTTCCTATGCGAAAGAAGTCATTCAATCCAAGCCAGCAGATGCATTACACCGGATGGTTCGCACTCGCTATAGACAGAAAATGAGACATTTACAGTACTGAACATGGACGAACGTTCGATGACCTCTTGAATTCAATAAGGCTTCGCTGTATAGAGCGAAAGAAACGAGGCATCTATTGAAAGATCCTGAAGAAAAAGAAGACGTAATCCTGAAAGGAGAAATCCCGCTAATGTTTGTAGGGTTTGCCCTGCTAATCGGTAGTTTTTATTGGCGGTTGCTCTTCCACTTCTTTTTTATCATTCCATCCCTGATCTTTTTTCTGCGAAGTATGGATGATTTTAAAAAAGGAAATAAGAAATCGATGTACTGGAATATGGTCTCTGGCCTCATCTTTTTCGCCTTGATCTTTTTAGCAAGTACCAATTGATGTTTAATTGATAGGATAAACTCAAGTGCAGAGCATCTTCACGGGCGACTGCACAAGAGCGCCTAGCAACCATTGTTTCAAGGCGCTCTATGTGTCGCTTCCCCCTAAAAAAGCCGATAATCAGGGGCTGTAACCTGCCGGAAACAGTCCCTAGATTCCTGTCGTTTTCTTAACGGGTGAACGAGTCGAACAACAAAAGACAGAGCAAATGGGAAGGCAGCCGAAACGGCTGCCTTTTGTCGTTATTTTTTGCTTTTGGCCACCGGAGCGTACACAGCCCCAGTCTGTCTAAGCTCGAAATACGGACAGATTCCTTGGCTTCGCCCTATCCCTATTTCGAGCCAAGACAGGAGCCGACAAAGCCCGTGTTCAGTCAAGGGGCACCAAACTTTTTTAGGTCGGCTTCGCTAAAAAACTTTGGCGCTGGGACCCTTGACTGGTCGGCTATGGGGTGTGGCCGTCCTCCTTACCAAAAGGCAAAAAATAATCCCTTTTGGGACCATTCCCGCCCGGCGGACAAAACAAAAAGGAGCGATACCCCATGAAACTCGAAAAAATCATTGAAATCACACGTATTAAACAAGAAGTGAAAGAAGTCGAAGAAACCTATAAAAGCGTCCTTCCCGAACGCATTCAGAGTTCCACAGATGCCATCAATTTTGCGAAAGCTCTCATCGGAGATGAGGACCGGGAGGTTTTCTTGGTCATCTGCTTGAACATCAAAAATGAAATCTCGGTGGTTCATCGTTGCCACACCGGAAGCTTGAATGCCAGTGTCGTTCATCCACGCGAAGTATTCAAAGCCGCCATTTTGAATAACTCCGGAAGTATTCTAGTAGCTCATAACCATCCCTCCGGCGACTGCCAATATTCCAATGAAGACGTAGCTGTCAGCAAGCGATTGATGGATGCCGGCGAACTGATTGGCATTGAAGTGTTGGATTCACTAATTGTCAGCCAAAAAGGAGGCGTTTCCTTGAGGGAACTCGGGGTACTCTAAAAACCCCGTCCCTACAGGCTTCTCAGACGAAATGAACCATATCATCTACCGTTTAAGAAAAGATAAATCCCTCAGAAGGCGAATCTCAGACATGGGATTCATCTTTTGCAAGGGAGATTCCGCAAACCTCATGGTTGCATTGAAAGAATGGCAGGGAAAAAAGAAAATGACCGATGCAAAATAAGTTGCATCGGTCATTTTCTTTTGACGATTTTAGTCAATCCACTAACTGAATGCCTACCAAGCTCTCAACCGGCAATCGCTGCCGTCCGGATGTATCTTCATAAACCAGTTGCCCATTCCTCAAATCGATTTCTTGAATCACCCCAGTATGCGTAAAAAACGCGCCGTTTTTCCATGTCTTCAGTTGGACCTCACATCTTCGGCTCATGGCGATTTCCACTTCTTCCTGGATGGCTTGCAAATCAAACTCGGTCAATTCGGGTTTCGACACCTGGTCCTCTTCTTCGTAGAATGCTTTGATTAACCGGACGTGTTCCGTCAGCAGCATCCCTTGCCATTTAATTAACCCTCGATCGCTGACAGCGCCTACTTGTTTTGTGTGTTTTGTTGTTTTCATGCTATCGCCTCCTTTCAAATAAAAAGAACACACGTTCTTATCATACCACTCTAGAAGCGCTCTGAATCCTCCCTTTATAAATAAGCACACAAAAACCCATTCTCTTGAAGACCAAGAAAATGGGTTCTCGCTATTTTTCGAATCACATCATTAAGTTTATTGCTGTTGCTGCAGAAAGAGTCTCTTATATTATCGACATCTTGCTTGTAGACCCTCCAAAGGTTGTTTGATGCCTACCGCAAAGTAATCCTCACCGTCATGCTCAATTCGTGTTCGTGCGTATATTTCTTGTGATTCATCCCAGATTTCAAGGGGACTGCCCGACGTAAAGTAATCTTCAGCGCCTTCGATTTCATAACGTCCATCCGACCGTTTAATAATTCTTTCACTGGCTTGAATCGGTTTTTGAAGGTACTCAACCGAATAAATTAAGCTATACAGATGGTCTGTTACTTTTCGAATTTCTCGCTCTTCAAAGCGTTGTTCCGGATCTTCACGGTCGTGCTCAAACTCTTCTTCTTTTGATATCCCTTTTAAAGCAGGCAACGTAGCCGCCAACTTTTTCTTGGCCTCTTCTAATCTCAAGTAAATGCCCCCTTAATGTTTGTTGCAGTTTCTCGGATGAACAAGTTCTCTCTATAGTATATCGCATTTATACACTGAACTTTAAGCTATCTTTTTCATTCTTTACCTGTTGATTCGCGTTCTTCTATTTTTTCTTTTTCGAAAAGTCGTTGTCAATACATCCATTCGCCTTGTGATTTCATTGTTCAGACTTTTTTCCAGTATCGTTAAAATAACCTCTAGCTCTCTCTACGTAAATCCTCAATAAAGCCGATTTTCTTCGTATCGATCAAATCAAATCACTCTTCTGGCCCCTCTCTGTACTTTTTTAAGTGGTTATTCTGTATATTTAGATATGGAGTACACCAAAGTGCACTTTACTCCTCTATCTTTATGGATCCTCTTTGAGAGTCATAGATAAAAGGGCAACAAAGTAGGCTTTAACCAGAATTTAATAGCCCTTTCTATTTATGTAACTGCTAATTCTCCATCGTAATTTCAATTAGAACATTTAAATTACTAGCTATACTCGACACTTTTTTCACATTTAAAGTTTATTATCTATTAAATAAACTACTTATATATGGGGGATAATAATGAAAATTGAAATCTTTCAACCAATCGTGGAACAAAAAGAGATTTTGAAGAATTTATTGGAGTTGTACCAATATGATTTTTCAGAGTTTGAATCTGAAGATGTAGATGAAAATGGATTGTTTGGCTATAAATATCTGGATTGTTATTGGGACGAACCAAACCACTATCCATTTTTATTTCAAGTGGACGGTAAGTATGCAGGATTTGCTTTGGTACGTAAGATACCTGTTGAAGATACAAGTAATCCTTCTTATATGAAAATGTGTGAGTTTTTTGTAATGAGAAAATATCGAAAAGAAGGCATTGGAAAACGAGCAGCCTTTCATATTTTCAATCTCTTTCAAGATACCTGGGAAGTGGGGAACTTGAAACCAACCTTCCAGCTCAAAAGTTTTGGAGAGGTAATTTCTGAGTATACTAACAATAATTACTCGGAATTTTATCGAGACCAATGGCCTGGACCGATTCAAAGATTCGTCACAGTTTAGCTTATATACACGCTTCAAATAATATAACCAGAAAAACCCCAACTGGTAGTCACTTTCTTAAAGTGTCTACCAGTTGGGGGCAGTTCAGTTTTTAAAAGATAATTCTCCCTCAACTTCTTAAATTTAATTGTGTCATTCGATTCTTAAATCGCCTTAAACTATATATCGGGCTTTTTAAATACACTTCAATAAAAAGGCTGAGGAAAAATTTCATTGGGCTTTGCTCTAAAACAAAGCGACCTAAACAGCAAGCTGTTCTCTTATTAACCTCTTCAGAAAGCTTTTGGTTTAATCGCTTCCATGTACCCTCTTATGTCTTCTTCCGACATTTCACCCGTAATAATTTTTACGATATCTCCATCTGGATTGATCAACATGGTAGTAGGAAGTGGGCGAATGTTGTATGCCTCCATTACACTTTTATTTTTATCAATAACAATTGGGAAGGTTAAGTTTTTTTGTTCTGCATATTGTTTCACTTCATAGTCAGACTGAGCAATATTTACAGCCAATATTTGCACGCCTTGATCCTTGTAATTCTGGTATTGCTTTTCCATCAATGGAAACTCTTTCTCACATGGTTTGCACCAAGTTCCCCAAAAGTTTACAAAAACTCCTTGTCCTCTATACTCAGATAGTTGCTGGCGCTGCCCATTTAAGTCAGTTAAGGTGAAATCAGGTGCCTTGTCTCCTACCTGTAATACCTCACTTTGCTCTTTCGTTAGTGCATTATAAATCGTAAATATGATGGCACCCGTCATGACAAGCAAGATAACACTTCTCAAAATTAAACGTTGCTTTTTTCTTACAGCCATACGTTCCCCCCCTCAGTACTAATCTTTCATCTTTACTAGACCCAAAACCATAGAAATTCTTAAACCTCATAGCAAAGACAGAATAACTTGAGATGCATATACAGATTAAGAACGAGATTCTCTAAATGCCAGTAATAGCATAGTTACCGTGATTAAAACAAAGGCAATCAATGCCAAGAATGGAATCGTGATGAAACCTGCCCAATTGATATATTCTGAGCTGCATGGAACCCCATTGACACAGGGCTTGAATCCACCAAACCCAGGAATTTTTTGTTCCAAGTAGTGCAGAACGGAAATACTCCCACCCAAAAGGGAGAGTGGCAAAACGTAACGAGGCGCTTTAGTGTCGTTTGTAAAGGTTGCAATGCCCAAAATCAGCACTAAGGGATACATGGCAATCCGTTGATACCAGCAAAGTTCGCACGGAATAAAACCTTGCACTTCACTGAAGTATAGGCTTCCCAGCATCGCTACTAGGGAAACAAACCACGCACTATAGAGTAGAATCCCCGTTTTTCCAGACTGTCCTTGTTCTTTCGCCATCACTCTGCACCTTCCAATTCTTGATCAATCAAGGCTTTGATCGCATCATAATCAAAGGGGTCTTCCAATTGTTGGCCGTTAACTGAAATAGTAGGTGTTTGAGAAACACCAGCTTCTTCCACTAGAGCTTCATCCTTTTGGAGCTGTTCTTGTTGTGACACTTGTTCGATGTCTTCCTTTAGACGAACCTGGTCAATCTCTGGAAATGCTGATGCTACTTCCATCAATTTTTCTGGAGTAATCCATGCGGCATCATGGTCTTCTACTGGTTGGGCATCATAAAGAGCTTTATGAAACTCCCAATAAATTTCTGGGCTCTGCTCATAAACCGACTCCGCAGCCAAAGAACCTAATACAGACTCATTTCCGTGAAAAAATACATTAATATAAGAAAACTTCACCTTTCCTGTTTCCACATAGTCCTCTACAAGCTGAGGATATACCATTTCTCCCCAAGCTTTACAAGATGGGCACTTAAAGTCACCGTATTCCACTACTGTCACTGGAGCATTGCCCTCACCTAAAGTGGGCTGTCCGGAAACATCCACTTGTGCTGTTTCTACAGCGGGTGCTTCCTCTTGATTCAGAAATACCACTATGACGGATACAATTACTGCTAATACAGCGGTTGCTAGGACGATCCATTTCATTTTAGATTGCTTCGATTTATTTCCCATTTTTATATCCTCTTTTCTACTTTTATTATCCAACGCTGAGCATTAAGCCTACATAAAAACTCAACACACAAAACAATCCCATCACCAATGTCAAATATACAGGGATTTTTTGCTTAAAACTATAAATGACAAGACTGCCAAAGGCTGTGCCGAGAAACAAAAATAAAACGCCAAGAATGCTCCACTCAAATTGCAGATGCATCGCAGTATCCATCGAACCAGTATGAAAATAAGCAAAAAGATTGGAAGCTCCATTCATTCTTATAAACGATTCGATTGAATGGGGAGGTTCTTGTTGCCCTAATACTGCAGTTGCCGACAATACAAGTAACAATACAACGCTTTCTGCTCTGGCCCAAGGCAATGGATTTACCTTTTTCCCTCTGCTTAATTTCGCTCTAATGAATACGCCATTGATGAAAGCAAAGAGTAATACTGGAAGAATTAATAAATGTTTCACTAAAATTGCTTGGCCATATGGCATTTGCCACGCATCCGTATAGTCTTTTAAATTCAACGCCAAAGTCATGATATATAATCCTGAAGCCGAAATGATAATTAAACATATGATAGCAAGTGGAGTGAACCATTTTATAAATGGGAGCCAGTTTTTAGAAGACACTGAAAACCAGCTAACAATAAGTAAAATACCTATCCAAACCGTTGCAGCTGTAAAGTGTAAAGTATGAAAAATAAATCCACTTCCATCTGTTAATGAAGCTGCATGGCTTCCCCATCCCAACGCGAGAAGGAGCAGAAAAGTAAAAACGAGGGAGACAACGATCAATACTTTGCTCTTAAAAACGGGAGTAACTGATACGAAAAAATAGAAAAAAAGAGAAGTTAAAACCGTTACTGACCACGCTTGCCCTACCTCGAATTCCCCGACTACATTTTGAACGGTCAATAAAAGACCGATATCTTCGTATAGAAATACTACAAGCCGAATGACGGGAGCTGTCGATAAAAAAGCAATGCCCAAGATGGAAATTTGTAGGACGCGTTTATTTATTACCAGATCCGGCTTTTTATTGGCTGGAACTAAGTGAATAAGCAACGAGCCAATTAAAAGCGAAAAACAGAGATATAGAAGCATTTCAGCTATGTATAGCCAGATCATTTAACTTTTTCGCCTCTCCAGCGCCCACATGAATGTACCAGCTGCGATTATCGCCAAAATAATAAAAATGATTATTACGGCATACGGAGGACTGGATGTTGTCGTTTCGCTAGTTTGCTGATCCGTTTCAAAGGTTTGTGTTTCTTTAGTTGGTACCTCTGAAAGGGAACCTGTAATTTGCTCTTCTGTATCCTCTGTTTTCTTCACCTCTCCTGTTTTTGCGGTAAAGCTTAAAATACCTTCAATTGGATGCCCATCCGCGCCGATTATTTTCCATTTCACAGTATAGTCCCCATCAGGCATGCTGCCCTTAGGATTCCCACTCATTGATTGTTCCAAGAGCTGAACATTGAAAGGAACTTCCTCGCCCTCTTGGTTTTCCACGGTAAAGTTGCTGCCTTTCTCCAAGGCGGTATTGAATTCAAGAACAATTTCATTAAGTTCTTCAGTCACTGTAGCTCCATCACTCGGCACACTTTTTTCGAGTGCAGTATGAGCAGAAACAGTAGTCGAACACATAAGCAGTATCAATACTGCCATTATCCATATTTTTTTCATTTGCTAAAAACCTCCAGAATGGGTTGTTTTTATTTAATAAGCCACTTTCCCTCTTATAAAGTCTACCAAGAATCTTTGAACATTAAAACAATCGTTTGAATATAAGAATTGACAAATCAACGAACTCTTTCTAAACTAATACTCAAACGAACATTTGAATGAGGTGTAAAAATGGAGGAAATCGAAATTAGTAAAAAGAATGATACATGCCAAACTTTCTGTTATGACGAAGAAGTGATTGGAAGGGTTCAACCTAAGATGGTCGGCATTCGTGGGGTGGAGTTAATCTTCAAAGCACTTTCTGATGCGACCCGACTGAAAATTGCTTATGCTTTGACACTGGAAAAAGAATTATGTGTTTGTGACGTGGCCAATATTCTAGGGACAACCACAGCTACTGCTTCGCACCATCTGCGCTATTTGCGTAATATGGGATTGGCAGATTATGAAAAACGCGGGAAATTGGTTTTTTATTCACTAGCTGATGATCATGTGCACCAGTTAGTCCGCATTGCTTGCGAGCATGCAGAGGAGGACCGATACAAATGAGCGAAACTCAGGACCAACACATTTACAAGCTCCAAAATCTATCCTGCACCAGCTGTGCCGCTAAGTTCGAAAAAAACATCCGAGAAATTCCTACAGTTGAAGACGTGAAACTAAACTTTGGAGCTTCAAAAATCACCATCGCTGGACAAGCCTCAATTGAACAATTAGAGCAAGCCGGTTCTTTCGATGGCATCCTGGTATATCCTGAACACCAACGATTGCCTGAAACCAAAGAGCCGTTTTGGAAGCAACGAGCGAATCAAACCACCATGGTTTCTCTCTTCTTTTTGATTCTCGGCTATATATCATCACTTCAAATTGGCGAAGAAGAAGTTATTACTATCGGCCTTTTTGGTCTAGCGATTTTGACAGGCGGTCTCAGTCTTTTCAAGGAAGGGCTTAAAAATCTTATTAAGTTCCAATTCGATATGACAACGTTAATGACCATCGCGGTCATTGGAGCTGCAGTTATTGGCGAATGGGGAGAAGGTGCTGTCGTAGTCTTTTTGTTTGCAATCAGTGAAGCATTGGAAACCTACTCCATGGACAAAGCAAGAAACTCCATTCGTTCACTAATGGACATCGCACCTAATACAGCTACAATCAAACGTGGAACACAAGAGTTCGAAGTAGATGTAGAGGACATTCAGGTCGGTGACATCATGATCATTAAACCAGGACAAAAATTGGCAATGGACGGCGTTGTCGCAAAAGGGAATTCGTCAATTAATCAGGCAGCAATTACAGGCGAATCTTTGCCTGTCCATAAAAGTGCTGGAGATGAAGTATTTGCAGGCACACTCAATGAAGAGGGTGCATTGGAAGTCCGGATCACCAAGAGAACTGAAGACACTACGATTGCAAAGATTATTCACTTAGTTGAGGAAGCCCAGGCAGAGCGTGCCCCTTCCCAGCAGTTCGTAGACAAGTTCGCAAAGTATTACACACCAGCTATATTAATTATCTCCCTTTTAGTCGCTGTCCTCCCCCCCTTACTTATAAATGGGGAATGGAACGAATGGATTTATCGCGGTTTAGCAGTTCTAGTTGTGGGGTGCCCTTGTGCTCTCGTCATTTCTACGCCTGTCGCTATTGTCACAGCAATCGGCAATGCTGCTAGAAATGGCGTATTGATTAAAGGGGGGATCCACTTAGAAGAAACTGGCCGTCTCAAAGTCATTGCTTTTGATAAAACGGGGACACTAACGCATGGAACTCCCGAAGTAACGAATATTGTTTCCCTGTCAACCATGACTGAAAAAGAAGTCCTTAAAACAGCTGCATCCATTGAAAACCTCTCTCAACATCCGCTGGCGGCTGCTGTTTTGCGAAAAGCGCAGAGCTCCAATATTATTTTAGCTGAAGTAGAGAACTTCCAATCGATGACCGGCAAAGGCGCAAAAGCCGAAGTCAACGGCCAACTGTATTTCATTGGCAGCCCTCATCTGTTTACAGCTGAATTAAAACGATCATCTGAAATTTCAGCGGGTATTGAAGCGCTTCAAGCTGACGGCAAGACCGTAATGCTGTTAGGGTCCCATACTGGAATCAAAGGATATATAGCAGTAGAAGACCAGATTAGATCCGCTAGCTCTACTATCATTCAAAAACTATACGATTTGGGCATTCAGAAAACGATTATGCTCACAGGTGATAATAAACTGGCAGCTACTTCAATCGGCAATAAACTTCATTTGACTGAAGTTAGATCGGATTTAATGCCCGAAGATAAATTAGATGCCATTAAATCTTTACGAAAACAGTTTGGCAAGGTTGCGATGATTGGCGATGGAGTAAACGATGCGCCGGCATTAGCAACTTCTACTGTCGGAATTGCCATGGGCGGGGCTGGGACTGACACAGCGTTAGAAACGGCAGATATCGCACTTATGGCAGATGATTTAGATAAACTCCCTTATACTATTGGGTTAAGCAGAAAAACTTTGAAAATCATCTTTCAAAACGTAGCTTTTGCTTTGGGGCTGAAATTGCTAGCCTTGCTGTTAATCATTCCTGGATGGTTAACATTATGGATGGCCATATTTGCAGATATGGGTGCCACATTGATTGTCGTATTGAATTCTCTGCGGCTCATGAAAACCAAGTATTGAGCCAACCTGTATAACCCGCATCATTTTATCTTGGAATCCAACTAATAAAAAGAGCCAGCCGTTCAAAACTGAATGGCTGGCTCTTTTGCATATGGTCATGGTGAAAAGATTTGCTTATCAAGAACCGATATAGTTTCTCGGATCTACTGCATTTGAACTTGAACCATTCCAAATGCCAATATGAATTTCAAAATGAAGATGAGATCCAGTAGAACGGCCAGTACTTCCCATACCGCCGATTCGTTGTCCCTGAGTCACTTTTTGTCCTTCAGATACGTTAAGCGCGCTCATATGTCCGTATACAGTAGTGAACGTTTGTCCGTTGACGGAATGGGTGATAACTACCGCGTTTCCTAATCCCCCCATAACACCTGCATGAGAAACATATCCATCTGCAGCAGCTGTTATTGCTGTACCGACACCATTTGCAATATCCATGCCTGAAGTAAACTCAGGACCATCACCAATATCACGCCATCCAAAGTTAGATGTCACTCGCCCAGTAGTCGGCCGAATGAAGGGAGATCCTGACGATACAGCTGGGGTAGCCTGAGCTTCTGGCTCGCTTGCTAATACAGCCGATTCTGTAGATTTTGATGAACTTTCAACAGACTCCACAGATTTTTCGGCTTTTTGTTCTTGTGCTTTCTGTTCTTGTGCTTTTTGTTCTTGTGCTTTTTTCTTTGCTGCCTGCTCTGCTGCTTTGCGTTCTGCTGCTGCTTTACGTTCCTGAGCTAACTTACGCTTTCGTTCTTCTTCAGCTTTTCTAGCTACTTCGGCTAGACGTTTTGTTCTTTGGTAATTTGATTTTCTAAATCTGCTGATACATCAAGTGCTTCAGAACGTTGTTGCTCTAAATCGGATTTTCTGCTGCCAATCGCTGCTGTTCTGCCTTCAAATCTTTTGAGACCGTCTTGTTCAGCTTTTGTCCATTGAGCTCATTTCTAAGTTTTCAAGCTCTGTTCTACGCTCTTCTTGCTTAGCAAGCTTGGTTTCCACCTGGGCCTTTTGATTTGCCAATAATTCTTTATCTTCTTCTTGGGTACGCATGATTTTCACGGTCGGCTTCAATTAACGTGTTAACAGCCGAAAATCGATCAATAAAATCAACAAAATCCTCAGCCCCAAGCAAAACATCTATATAATCAACGGATCCGCCACTCATTTGGATAGCTCGTGCCCGTTCTTTCAGTAATTCTGTTCGCTCATCAATTTTTCTTTAACTTAGCGATTGAATCTTTAAATCCTTTATTTCCGCTGTCGTTTGTTCAATTTCGCCTTCGACAACTGCAACTTTTGATGTCGTTTCTTGAATTTGTTTATCCAAGCTTTGAATTTCTTCCATGATTTTTCCAGAGCTGATTGATTCTTGGAAATTTCGTTTGCTTTATTATTAATTCCTTTGTTTAAATCATTCTGTTTTGCTCTATTTCCTGTTTCTCTTGTTCGAGTTCACTCAATTTATCCGCATTTACTGTAGGCATTAAAATCGAGAATGCCAAAATAGAAGATAAACCTGTTACTAACCACTGCTTTCTCATTGTTACTTCCCTCTCGTACTTTAACTCTTATTTCTTTATGTATAGGTTAGTGCTACATCATTTAAAATTCGCGCTAAAACATATCGTTTTATAATCAGGTGTCTTCCAGGACTCACCAATAGTTTCAAAACACTTTGTTATTCAGGGAACCCGATTTTAAAATCCAACTGCATCAGTGTATCATGGGGCTCTTTTACATTTGTTACAGGAACCTTGCAATTTCGTTTTTAATTCAAGGTTTTTCCCAGTGCAGAATCTCAGCTTTTTTATTCATTTTTTCTGTAAGTACCAATCGATGCTCCTAATTAGGAGATGGCGGAATCAAATAAAGATGCTTGGATATATGATATACCCAAGCATCTTTATCCATTCTAAAGCCGCTATGACCGTATTGAATTTTTAAGAAGGAATTATTTTTTAGCAGTGGCAGCCTTCTTTTTCTTTCTTCCTCGACGCCAAGCTAAAAACAAGAACGTTAAGAAGGAGATGTATAAGACTACTAACGCTGCGATATAGGCTTTATTGAAGCCTTTTTGTTCGATGATATTGAAAGCTTCTCCTAATTCTCTATCTAAAGTGATCCGGTAATTTCCCTCTTCATCCTGACGCGCAATATTGTTTTCGAATAATCCACGCAATTCCTTATCGTCGCCAACTACACTGGCTGGCAAAGTCAAACTTTGTGTAGAGGAAGAATTGTTAATTGCGATAATCCAGGTTTCTTCTTCGTTTGACCGCTTATATACAAACCAGCCGTCTTCCTCGTGCAATACTTCCATACTACCCGTCCGCAAGGCTGCTGATTGATTCCGAAGAGAAGTCAAGTTGGCTATATGGTCGATTAATTCCTCATCTACCCCTAAGTCCAAGATAGGGTGGGTATCAGGAGCTGTTTGCCCATTAACAGCAATTTCAGAACCATATTGTATGACAGGAATCCCTGGCATAGTTAATAATTGAAAGGTAAGCAACTTCCATCGTGTTGGCGGGAAGCCGCCTTCTTGGACTGTGTCCGCAGTGAACCGGGAAGTGAGGAGAGAATCAACTTGAATCAGCTTGCCCTCTGCTTCTTCCCAAGAACCGGAAAGCTCTGTTTCATTAGGGTTAAAACTCTTATAGCTATCTCTTAAAGCAGTCTCAATTCCTGGCATGACCACAGCATCAAGGCCGTCTTGAGGTGGTGTTACATCATCGCTTATTACATAGAGATCCCGAATGCTTTTTAGGCTTTCAGAAAATCGAGTGATAAAGGCTGGATCCAAGCTATCTGCCTTTTTTATTCGAATACCGTCAATCGCATATTTTTCGATGAAGCCTTCAAATTGTCCAATTAATTGATCTTGTACTTCACGATTAGCGGTCTCCAGAGCGATGGTTCCATTTTCATTTTCAACAAACCATTCAGGATGGCTTTCCCGCCATACATGTTGTTCACTCAATTCCTGAGTCGGCAGATCAATCATTACCTTTAAATCCAGTTCATGGGCTTTGTTTATAACTTCCTCCCATTCCTCCTGGGTACCAAAACGCGACTCTAACTCATCGTAATCCACTACGGCTGTCCCATCATAGGAAGTCGCAGAGAAGACAGGCCCAACGGAAATCATAGTAAACCCCATATCTTTTATGTACTGCATTTCGCTGGTCAGTCCTGCAAAATCTCCCCCGCTAAATGAATTAGGGTCTAGGGAATTCACATTGATATCATTTTGAATTCCCTTATTAAAGAATCGATCCACCAATAGGTCATAAATAATTTCATCTTGCAATTCATTATTCTCTGAAGCTTCTATCGGCCTTGCTAAATTGAATAGTAAAAATCCCACCAACAGGATTGAAACCCATCTCTTTTTCACACAGTTTTCCTCCTCAAAAATACCAAACTCGTTTTCAGATTCGGTTCAGTGTAACAAATATCAATTTTCTCTTCTATATAAAATTAAATACTTCATAAACTCTGCTTAAAGTTTTATCGATCCTGTGAATATTTAAGCATACCCGGATAAAGCTTCAGTAGGTTAAACTATTAGTAAACTTTATTCTGTAATTAAGGAGTCAATAGGTATTGATTTTTCTAATCATGTATTACAGTTAAACAGGATATTAACAATGTTCCAAAAATGAACTACCGCAATTTCACTAATCCTAAGGAGGAATATCATGCTCTCTTCAAATAAAAAGCCACAAGATAAATCGACAACTTTTGGATTTCTATTTTACTTTGTGGCCTTGCTCGGCTGGTCTATTTATGATTTTTTTGTCACGGGTACTACTGGATGGCAAGTACCGATTCTATTTCTTGGGTTTGCCATCTATCTGTGGACAAAAGTATTTTATCAGCAACGAAAAATAAAAGAGACAGTAAAAGAGTCCGAGCTGAAACTCAAGTGAATGATAAGGGGACAATAAAAAAGAGCGACGGGCTTTCCGTCGCTCTTTTTTATCAAAATATTTTTGAACACTCTATTCCAGACACTTTCAAATGAATCCTCTGCGAAAGCTAACGGGAGTCTTCTAAATCCTTCAAATCCCCGTGAATGGACTCTATATGGGGATGGTCTTGTGATTCCAATTGAATTGTTATGTGGGTAATTTGTTGTTTTATCATTGCAGCCTCTATCTCTCTCAATATGAGTTGGCTTTCTTCGAAAGAAAGGCCATTCTCTATCACCACATGGCCCGATAATGCATTTTTTCCGCTAGTGATGCTCCAGACATGCAAATCGTGTATATTATTTACTCCTGGGATTTTTTCAATCGTATCTGTTATGCGATCGATACTTACATCTGTGGGGGTTCCTTCCATCAATACATGAATGGCTTCCTTTGTAACACGCCAACCACTTATTAAAACAAGTATGGCTACAACGACACTAGCTAAAGGATCGGCCCATGCCCAGCCGAAAAAGATTATTAGCAATGCGGCTGTTATGGCTCCTACAGAACCCAACAAATCACTCAGTACGTGTAGGAAGGCGGCCCGAAGATTCAAATTGTCCTTAGTATCTCCGCCTCTGGTCAAAATCCAGGCAACCAATATATTTACTAATAGACCGATAATGGCAATAATCAACATGCCTGTTGTAGCGACTTCTGGCGGATCAGAAAACCGATGGTAGGCCTCGTAAAAAATGTAAAGTGAGATTAATACTAATGTTACTCCATTGAAGACGGCAGCTAAGATTTCGAACCTCTTGTAACCATAGGTCTTAGCTTGATCCGCTGCCTTTTCCCCAATTGTAAAAGCTAAAAACCCAATACCTAAGGAAATCGAATCGCTTAACATATGTCCAGCATCCGCAATCAATGCCAGGCTATTTGTCAGAAAGCCGCCAATCGCTTCTACGACCATATAAACCGTAATAATCAAAAAAGAAATTAATAAAGTTTTTTTATTGCGTCCATGTGCGTGGTCATGGTCACTCCCCATTTACGATACCTCCCTTATTGGATATCTTTGCAAAAGTAAAATTGATCAACTGGTTATTCACATAATAGGATCTTGGCAATCACTGAGTTTTCCAATCCATTTCAATTGTGGAATGAATGATGTGAAGATCCGAAATTGTACTCCGGACCTTTTCCTTAATTGCAGTTGATTCTGCCAAATTTTCTCCAGTGACCGAGAGGCACACATTCATTGCGTGCTCCTCCCCATCAATTGACCATATATGCAGATCCTTTACTGAAAGTACCCCAGGAATTTTCTCAATTCTTGAATGGACTTCATCCAAATTGATGTCCTGAGGTACACCTTCAAGCAAAATCTTCATGGTTTTCGATAAATTCCGAAAAACATTGAACAGTATAAATAAAGCAATGGCAATCGATAAAATGGGATCAAGTATATGGATGTCTTTGAACAACAAAACAATACCTACTATTAGTACGGCCACCCAACCTAGGACGTCTTCTAATAGATGCCAAGTAAGCACGCCTTCATTTACTGACTTGCCTTTATGTAGCCTGTATGCCGCAAATCCATTTAACAACACACCTGCAACTGCAAACCAAACCATTCCTTGGGCATTGGAGTGCTCGGGGTTGAATAGAAGAGGTATGGCTTGAAAGAAAATATAAACAGAACCCGCAATTAAAATGAGTGCATTAATCAAAGCTCCCAGCAGCGAAAAACGCTTGTAACCGAAACTGAACTTTTGGTCTCCTTCCTTCTTCGAGAATTTTTGCAGAAACCAAGAAAGCCCCAATGCTGTTGCATCCCCCAAGTCATGTACGGCATCAGACATAATAGCCACGCTATTAATTAAGAAGCCCCCAATGAATTCGCCTATAGAAAAAAGCAAGTTGATGAAAAAAGCCAATTTGATATTTTTTTCATCCTTATGAGCTGTTGCCATCTGTTATCCTCCTCTCTCAGTACATTTAAATAAAAATGACGTACAAATTTTGATTCTTACTCTTGCTTAATTAACTAACTCCATTTTGCTGAGTAGTCACTATATTCCCCAAAGCTCATGAAATACACCTTGGTATATGATGTGTGCAATTCCACAATTACTTATGACGAAGAATTTCGGCCAGCAGGAAATTATGTAAGATTTAAAGAATGTGACAGAGAAAAAGGAATTTCATACTCCTTTTCATCTGTTCTATACTTGCCTATGCCAAATATTGACATCCTAACTAGGAGGTAGAGAGAGTGAACAATACATGGAACAAAATAATGTATAGGATTTGGTCGCCTATCTATGACCAGATCTTCAACACTGGGCCTTTCTTAGAAGCGAGGAAGAAAGTTTTCCAAGATGTTAAGTTTGAAAACACTCAAATCTATTATTTGTAGGAGTGGGGACAGGGGCCGATTTGGAATTATTCAATCCTCAACACTTTACTATTACCGCTATTGACTTATCTCCCGACATGTTAGAAAAGCTCGCAAAAATATCCGAGTCTGCTATTAATTTTTAGAAATGGATGCTCAAAATTGAATTTTGACGACAATCAGTTTGATTTTGTCATTGCCAGCCTGATACTTTCTGTTGTACCTGATCCGAATACTTGTTTGAGAGAAATGGCACGCGTCCTCAAAAATAGTGGGGAACTCATTATTTTTGATAAGTTTTCTTCAACTGAAACAAGCTCTTCAATTCAACGAAGACTAGTTAGGCCTTTCGTAAAACTACTTGGGACCGATATTGCCTTGAGTTTCAAAGCTTTGTTCGAAGAAAACAAACGGTATCTGAAGCTCATAGACAAAAGCCCTGTCATGTTTAACGGTTTTATACTAAAATTCGCCTCCGAAAAGAATAAAAAACTTTAGTAGATTGTCTTTGACTTACTCAAAACCTTCTCAAAATCTAGTTGATTTCCTACTTAAACTAAGAAAGGACAGTGTCAATGCGATTCCCTCTCTTTTAGTAGTTCTATGGGCATCAGTGATTTTAGCGGTTATGTCCACAAGCGATGCATATGCTTTTTAGTTGATCAAGTCGTAGAGTATCAGATAAACTTGCAGCCTAACTTTCTTGAATTACTGAAATTTAGTGACGTTGCTTTCAATGATGCTTTTACTTAGCACAAAAACTGGCCATTTGTTATCCTTTGGGATTCTGTATATTTTAATGTTCATTTGGCTAAAGCAAACTTTCTATTCTTGGTTTTATGCACATCGTTTGCCTTTTCTCAGAAGTTTTCAGTTGTTTTCGATAGAAATGGTAGGCTCTTTGATGTGGGCATCGATTTAATTGGTATTTTCTAGCCCATCAACTGATTATCAGAGTTCTCAACTTTAAAAATGAATTCAGTAAAATAACTAGGAGACGATGCTTTTCTAGCTAACCGCAACAATCCGTACTGAGAAGAATAAAACAAGTCTCAAGTTCTCCATAGCCCAATAATGCCTTTTCTACGGTATATAATCTGATGGCATTCAAGAATTTTTAATATCTTAGTAAGTCGATAAGTCGACAAATTCAAATCCTTTCTACCTCTTTAGTATTTTGACTAGCACTCCGCAGGAAGTAGAATTCCTCAAAAATACGTTATAAATCTAAGTCCACTTCTCAGTGTTTCTTTCTTCTCTTCTGCTAAGCATTTTCTGACTTCTTTTATGACCTTAGTCTCTGAATTCGAAAAGAACACTCATTTTACTTTTCACTAATAAATCTCCTCACTTTTATATCTCGAAACTAAAAACCAATAGATTAAGCCATTACATTAATAGGATATGCTAACATCCACAAACTTATTTACATTTAGTGCAGTTAATTTATTAATCCCTCCGCATGAAAATTTAAATGACGAATAGCGAGGATTGGGTCAAGGAAACGAAAATAATACATGCTATACTTGTCTGACTCTGTCTTCGTTAACTTCTATATTTCCAGTCAACTGTTCCATGGCATAGGTAATTACTTATTAGACAGTATAAATAGTTTTAGGACTTCAAGTTAATTATGTAAACACCCGATATACAAGCTTCAACTGTTAGTTGGCCATAAGCAACATACGTAATTTGGGAGCTCAGTAATAAGCAAATCATATACAATAATATATCTATTGAAAAGGAAAGAATACACGATTCTTCTTACAAATGGATTATAGAGAATACATTCAACATTATTCCAAGCCAAAGAGTTTTTCAGTAACCCATTCATAAAGTTACACTAACTCTGAATGACTATATCACCAAATAACTCGCTGCTTTATAAATCAAGTTACCATACAGGTTTTCAAAGAAGATGATATGTAAAGCTCATGAAGAAGTGAGCTTTACTCAGCTTTTTATTGCATTTAATTAACTGAACCCACCTTTTTGCTCGAAACAAAACATAGCATCAAGTTTTTCGAAATACATTTTTCATAGGAGGAAAATTGATATGATGGAGTTGTTTAAAGGTCTAGATCCAGTTGTTCAAGCATTTATTGGTACATTATTCACATGGGGCATGACGGCACTGGGCGCAGCGTTAGTATTTACTACAAAAGGCGTCAATCAACGTTTCCTGGATAGTATGCTTGGATTTGCTGGAGGGGTAATGATTGCAGCAAGTTATTGGTCGCTTCTTGCTCCTGCCATTGATATGGGAGAAGGTGGCTCTTTACCAGCTTGGATGCCTGCGGCCATCGGCTTTTTACTGGGCGGCATATTTTATGGTCAGTAGATAAAATCCTCCCTCACCTTCATCCAAATGCATCCTTAGAAAAGTCTGAGGGATTCCACTCAGCTAAAAGAAAGAAGAGCTCTTTGCTTGTTTTCGCCATTACACTACACAACATTCCCGAAGGGCTAGCAATCGGCGTGGCATTCGGAGCTGTGGCTGCTGGATTTCCGTCGGCCTCTCTAGCAGGTGCAATTGCTTTGGCAATCGGCATCGGTATCCAGAACTTCCCGGAAGGCCTAGCTGTCTCCATGCCTCTTCGACGCGATGGATTTTCGCGGCGAAAAGCTTTCTTTACGGTCAATTCTCTGGGATGGTTGAACCGGTCGCCGCCATCATCGGTGCGCTGGCAGTGGTGTTTATAGAACCCTTACTGCCTTATGCATTGAGCTTTGCAGCAGGTGCAATGATTTTGTAGTCGTTGAAGAAGTAATTCCAAGTTCCCAAGAAAAGGGAATTCAGACTTGGCTTCGATGAGTTTAATGGTTGGGTTTACAATCATGATGATTCTTGATGTCGCCCTCGGCTAATTTCAAGTAAGCTCCGAACCTAGGCCTGTGAAACGGATATTATATTTAGCTTTCTCCTATACTTGCTCTCCTTAGAGAAAGCAACAACTGGGAAACGAGTGCTAGAATGGGCAATTGATCAACGGGCCGATAACCAAGGCCAAGGCGATTAGAGGCTGGTCCGGAAAGGCGACAACTGCAATGGCCAGTGAGACAGGCGAATTACGTGCGATAGTCGTCAGGCTTAAGCTCACCGTATCTTCATAGGAAAACTTCAGGGCTTTCCCTGCTGTTTGCACCAAAATAAAATTAATAATAAAGAACAATAAAACAGGCAGCAGCAAGATGGAAATGATTTCAAGATTATTAAGTAGGTACTTCCCTTGAGAAGCAAATATCGCCATAATCGCCAAAGATAAAAAGAAAATCTGTGCGGTAGCGAAAAAGAGACGAGTTTCTCATTCAAGAAGGCTTTTCTCTTCCGCAAGGCATAACGCGTCAAATGTGCTAGCGCAAACGGAATAGCCAGTACGAGGACAATGCTTTTGCCGATAGTCGACAATGGAATCGGCTCAATTGTGCCAGCGAAAATGAATAGGTAAACCGGCAACAGCACGACCTGCAGAATCAAATTAATCGGCAAAACGGACGTGGACAAGGGCACATTCCCTTTGGCAATGGAAGTGAACATGAGGTACCAGTCTGTACAAGGCGTTACCATCAGCATGATAAATCCAATCCACAGGGCTGGATGATCTGCAAGGAAGATCGCCCCAAGTCCCCAGGCCACTAAAGGTGTCCAGACAAAATTGATAAGCATACTGACAGTGAAAAACTTGCGATTTTCAAAAGCATCCTTCAGGTACTGCAATGGAATGGTTAAAATAATCCATAGAGCATCAGCAATAAAATGGCACGATGAAGGATTCGGCGTATTGCTCAAAAAGTGGATCTGGCCAAATAAAAGGCCGAGTCCAACTGCGCTTAGAATAATGACGGTTTGAAATTTCTCTAATATGTTCATAACGACACTCCTTCTATAAAAAGAGAAAGTGTGCGCGACTTACTCTTCTCTATCAGGGTAACGGAAGTGGTATCCGATTGCTTTGTTAATTTTGATTGTGAATCCGAACGGAGGAGAAAACCCTGAAAAGCTATTGGTGGCAATTAAATTCTAGCAATAACAAAGGGTATGACGCAGAATTCTATTACGCCCTCTCTACAACCAAAACTATATTCCGACCCTCTTGTCCTTCCCGTACCTCAACCCCTAAAACGTGTCGATCTTTTCCACAGTGGCAGAGGTCATTCCTCAAGAGCGAACTGATCTAATAGTGTAAACACAGTTTCTTCTATCCTAAATTAGCTGTTTCACATCATTCATAAAAGACAAATTCTCAAAATAAAGGGAAAGAAGAATGCAGTTAGCAACCTCTTCTTTCCCTTTCTATTAATGTAGCTACCGATAATCCGGCATTATGTAAACGTATGGATATTAAAATTTTTAACTTCCTATTTTTGGTGA
This sequence comes from Planococcus sp. MB-3u-03, assembly GCF_002833405.1. Lineage (NCBI taxonomy): Bacteria > Bacillati > Bacillota > Bacilli > Caryophanales > Caryophanaceae > Planococcus > Planococcus sp. MB-3u-03. The sequence goes on from NZ_CP025124.1 coordinate 37,476, forward strand.
AACGGATATTTTCAATCATTTTGTTTTATTATGGTTAGTAACAATATTAAACAAGACTATTCAATAGAATCTAAGGAGGTTACTTGATGCACATATGGGCTAAGGAAGTCGAGGATGATTATAAGTTACCAAAAACTTCAGAAGTAGAGATTGAAAACAGAAAACAACTAGATATGGAATTGCCAGCTTCTTATAAAAGATTCTTTTAGAACAAAATGGCGGTGCTATACAGTACAATTCAGTGAAGAAGAAAAGTCATCTTGAAACCAATGCGTACATTGAGATTAATCACATATATGGTTGTGGTCAAGGTGGTATTTTAGATTCAGATTATCTCATTAATGAATGGGATCTTCGAAAAATATTCTTATTTTCAGCGGAGATGGGAATAGCTTTTTGCTCTTGATTACAGAAAGGATTCAGTAAACCCTTCGGTGATTTATTTGGAACCAGAAACTGAAGAAATTATTGAAGTAGCCCATACATTTGATAATTTCTTAAATAACCTTTCAAAAGAAGAAGTGTTTTCGAAAATAACGAAAACGACGAAGATTGGGGTACTTCTGAAGAAGCAGCTGAAACGATCTTTTCGGGAAATGATATTCTATTAATCGAAGAGACTTTATTAAATCTTCAATATCCAGAAAACCATAAATGGTATTTCGAACAGCTCTTGAAATGCGCTACTCATTCAGAGGTACTAATTAGGGAAACTGTTACTAATATCTTAAATAACAATCTTGAAATTTACATTATTGAGTCGGATAAAAACTTACATTTTTACTTGAAGAAATAATCGAGAAATTAATCGCAGACAAGAACGAAAGCATAAGCTCAGAAGCCAGGGAAATAAGAAAAGAATAAAGTATAAAGTATAAAGTATAAACACTTTTGAGAAAAGGTATCCTATTTCCAATGTGTACTCCTTCTCTCAAGGATTCTCAGTGCTTGTAGGAGAATGTCCGGTAAATTTGCTAAGTAGCAGGAGATTAAAATGAATACTACACTAAAAAGACTTCTTCTAAACAGAGGAAGTCTTTTCAAATATTCTTCAATACCGAAAAGGACAACCTCTAGTTTAGCTTCTCCACTTCCGATAAGGTGTCATATGTAAACTGAAACTAAAATAAATCAAAAGTCTTTAATCTTTATTAACACAAAATATTTACGGTCTCTGAAAGTCTTCTTGAAGAATGAAAAAGAAAGGAGAATATCTTCTTTATATTCTCCCTTCCAATATTTTATGCTATATAAGCTGAAGAAAGTTGTTTCTGGTATTCATTGTGCTTTACTCTCTGCTTGTTGAATGAGTGATAAAACCATTTCTAAATCTTTGTCTTCTTTCAAATGATCAGGTGTCCAAGGAATGTAAACATCCGGTTCGATTCCTACACCGTTCATCCAATAATTTTCATGCATCCGGGTAGTACTGTAAATAAATTCGTAATCTCCGTAATCCATCGTAGCCAGGTTGGCATAATCCATGATTCCCATTGAATGCCGGCCAACTACGGTAACTTTGGAAGATTTTTTTACATTGCTGACAAACGTATCGCCGGAACTGCCGCAATAGCAGTCACTTAATACGAAGACACGCTTAGGGGAACTCTTCCCTTTGATTACAAACCCCATGTCTTCTGGAACTTCTAACATCCCTTGCCCGAAGTGTCGTTTTAAACGGCCGACTTCTTCTTTTAATGATATCGAGGTAATATCATCCAAATCTTCTTTTAAATACTCTTCAAATTCTGCAATCCGCAACTGGCAATTTCGAACCGTGTAATTCAAGTACATCACTTCATCTTCTTGAAACAAATCAGCAAAAGGTTTAGTTTCAGCAAACAGATATGGAAACAGCGGGAAATAAGAAGTGTCGCTCCCCCCCAAATTCTTCCTAACATCGATGATAAGGGATTCATTCTGTTCCAAATCATTTTTATTGTCATCAATCAGTTTTTGAATCGGCGCCTCATCAATAAAATCCGTCAGTTTCATATAGCTGATGGAATTACCAATCTTTTTGAATGTATGCTCGCCTTTATAAGGCAGGTCTTCGTAATGTGACAAAGGCAGGTCAATCAGTTCCATTCCCCGTTCAATCCGAATCGTTTTCATTTTATGGACTACCCGATTCCATAATTGGCGTTCTGCAACATGATCCATCAAAGTTTTCTTGTAACGGTTTTCAAGTTCTGGAATGTCCATTCCATCAAGCTGTACAATCTTGTCGCCTATCTGCAGCCGCGTCTCCCCTTCAAGTTGAGTAACATATAAAGCATTTTCAAAACGCCTCACTAAAAATCCTACACTGGGTGACGAGCTCTTTTTCGAGATAAAAATTAAATGTCTGTCTTGGAAATCGAGCAAATAGTCTTTGATCGTTTCCTCGAATTTTGTTCACTCATGTCGTTTGTGATGCGGTATTTTCAGGATGATTCAAATGCATCACATCCATATGTCCAGCATAATCTTCCCGTATGATTTTCTGGATATCTTGAAAACTTGTTCTTTCGTCTGCATGAAATTCCTCCTCATTTTTAAGTTGATTTAACTGTTCTTTATTTAACAATTGCCGTAAAACGGGGAATTAAAAATCCTCCCAAGTTTTTGGAAGGATCAGTCACATGATAGCTATTTTACTCAAAGCAAATAACCTGAATTACAGATATCGGTCCTTTGAAAAGAGATAAATGAGCAGACTAATCCTATTCGGCAACTAAAATGTTTATACATTTTCGCTGAAAATAGAATTAGTTCAACATTGGCATTCATCATCCCTTCAAAGATAGTGTATTTACTATAGCACTAAAACCAATATATGCCAAATTATTTTGTTCTATTCTGATAAATCATATATCTCTTTGTTGTTGAAAACCGTTAGTAAAGGTACAACTACATAAAAAAACAGAAGATACTTAGGACCAGTACCTCCTCTAATTTTCTATTATGGACTTCCTATAATCTCATGATATGTAAACCTACATCTAAATGAACCCGTTGATAAATTCTTCTGTGTTTATCGCACCCTTTCCATAGAGTTTTAATATGTAAATCACAACATTTAAACATCCATTTGAATATTTGATTGACAATCTAACTAAATATTTATACACTTACATTAATCAAACGTTCGTTTGAACGTTTAACTATTAGAAAGGTATTGATTGTCTATAGTATCTATAAGGGAGTTGCTGCGATTGATTACGACGATTTTTTCCGCTGTGGCAGCTTATGTTGCCACCAGTATTGATTATGTCATCATTTTGCTGATCCTGTTTTCGCAAACGATGAAAAAAGGTCAGCTAAAATCCATTATTATCGGCCAGTATCTGGGGACATCCATATTAGTGGGTGCCAGTCTATTAGCTGCTTATGGCTTGACGCTCGTACCGACTCATTGGGTCGGCCTGCTGGGCCTCATTCCGATTTATCTGGGAATCAAGGTTTGGAAGAGGGAAGAAGAAGAGAATGACGAAGAGGATCTCTTGTCCCGCTTGTCTTCCGGAAAGTCCAATCGCTTGTTTGTCACCATCACGGTCATTACACTGGCTGCTGGCGGGGACAACATCGGTGTCTACATACCCTACTTTTCAACCTTGAATCCGAGTGAAACCATTGTGATGCTTGTTGTCTTTGCTATCATGACGGCCGTTTTGTGTTACCTCAGTTACCGCTTGGCAGCCGTTAAGTCGGTCTCTGAAACGATTGAGAAATGGGAACGCTGGATTGTGCCGGTGGTCTTTATCGGACTCGGTATCTTGATTATGGTGGAGAATGGGACATTCCGTTTCCTTTTGGATTTGGTGAATTGAACTGATTTTCACACCCTATGCTTCTTATAGAAGAGAATCTATTGCTTTAAAAAAATGAGTTAGGAAAAGGAGTGAAAGAAATTGGCAAAAGAAATTTGTGATGTGGTTTGTATAGACGAGGAAAAGGTGGAAAGAGTCCAGCACCAGCTGGCGGAACAAAACCCGTTGGAAGTCGCGAAAATTTTTAAGGCATTGTCAGACGATACCCGTATCAAAATTGCTTATGCTTTATCGTTAGAGGACAAACTTTGTGTTTGTGATGTCGCGAATATCATCGGTTCTTCTACTGCGACAGCTTCTTACCACCTGCGTTTGTTAAAAAATATGGGGTTGGCGAAATACAGCAAAGAAGGCAAATTGGTCTACTATTCATTAGATGATGCGCATGTGAAACATCTCGTGCAAGTGGCCTTCACTCACCAGAAGGAAGGTGTCAGCATTGGTTGAGAAAATAAAGACAGAAGAGGAAAAAAACGTCTTCCGGGTGGAAGGCTTTACATGTGCCAACTGTGCTGGAAAGTTCGAGAACAACGTCAAGAAGATTCCCAGTGTCCAAGATGCCAAAGTGAATTTCGGAGCCTCAAAAATTTCCGTTTACGGGGCGGCCACCGTCGAAGAATTGGAAAAAGCCGGTGCATTCGAAAACCTGAAGGTCGCGCCTGAAATTACCGGTCGTCCAGCGGGTTCGAAAACGGAAGCCGAAAAAGCGACCGTCAAAAAAGAGGACAAAGTGCCGTTCTACCAAAAACACAGCACCTTGCTCTACTCCGCCCTGTTGATCGTCTTCGGGTACATTTCCCAATTCGTAAACGGGGAAGAAAATTTGATGACGTCCCTCCTTTTTGTGGCCGCCATAGTCATTGGCGGGTACTCGCTCTTTAAAGTCGGTTTTCAGAATTTAGTTCGCTTGGATTTCGACATGAAAACCCTTATGACGGTTGCCGTCATTGGGGCAGCCTTCATCGGCGAATGGGCGGAAGCGTCCATCGTGGTCATCCTTTTTGCCATCAGTGAAGCATTGGAACGCTATTCCATGGACCGGGCCCGACAATCCATCCGTTCGTTGATGGACATTGCCCCGAAAGAGGCACTTGTCCGACGGAATGGACAAGAACAGCTGATTTCGGTAGACGACATTGCCGTCGGGGATACCATGATCGTCAAACCCGGACAGAAGATTGCAATGGACGGCATGGTGGTCAACGGCTATTCGGCGGTCAATCAGGCAGCGATTACGGGTGAATCCGTGCCCGTCGGCAAAACGGTGGATGATGAAGTCTTCGCCGGCACGCTGAACGAAGAAGGCCTGCTCGAAGTCAAAGTCACCAAGCTGGTCGAAGACACGACCATTGCAAAAATCATCCATTTGGTAGAAGAAGCGCAAGGCGAACGGGCTCCTTCACAGGCGTTTGTCGATAAATTCGCCAAATATTATACACCGATCATCATGGTCGTTGCCGCACTCGTCGCCATTGTCCCTCCCCTCTTGTTTGACGCCAGCTGGGAAACATGGGTCTATCAAGGACTGGCTGTGCTCGTAGTTGGCTGTCCATGTGCTTTGGTTATTTCCACACCGATTTCAATTGTATCCGCTATTGGTAATGCAGCGAAAAAAGGCGTTTTGGTAAAAGGCGGCGTGTACCTGGAAGAAATGGGCGCTATCAAAGCGATCGCGTTTGACAAGACCGGCACCCTGACCAAAGGGGTTCCCGTCGTCACAGACTTTGAGGTATTGAACAAGGGTATCAATGAAAAAGAACTGCTTTCCATCGTCACAGCGCTGGAGTATCGCTCCCAGCATCCCCTTGCTTCGGCCATCATGAAAAAAGCGGACGCAGAGAACATTTCTTATTCTTCGGTCTTGGTCGAGGACTTCTCTTCCATCACCGGCAAAGGCATCAAGGGAACTGTCGAGGGAATCACTTACTATATCGGTAGCCCGATTCTCTTCAACGAGCTGAGTGCCGCAAGTGCTGATAAGAACTTGGAACAGAATGTAACGGCTCTTCAAAATCAGGGCAAGACGGCAATGATCATCGGAACGGAACAAACAATCCTGGCGGTCATTGCCGTGGCAGATGAAGTCCGTGAATCCAGCAAGGAAGTCATCCAGAAATTGCACCAGATGGGCATCAAGAAGACGATTATGCTGACGGGTGACAACAAAGGAACCGGTCAGGCCATTGGCCAGCAGATCGGCGTCACCGAAATCCAGGCCGAACTGATGCCGGAAGACAAACTGAATTTCATCAAACGCTTACGAGCCGAATACGGCAATGTCGCGATGATTGGAGACGGCGTGAACGATGCTCCGGCACTCGCGGCTTCTACTGTCGGAATTGCCATGGGCGGTGCTGGAACGGATACCGCTATGGAGACCGCTGATGTGGTCTTGATGGGCGATGATTTGAGCAAACTGCCGTTCACGATGAAGTTAAGCAGGAAATCATTGAACATTATCAAAGCGAATATCGCATTCGCCATCGGCATCAAAGTGATTGCGTTGCTGCTGGTCATCCCGGGTTGGCTGACGCTATGGATCGCCATTATGTCCGATATGGGCGCTACCCTTCTGGTCGCGCTCAACAGCTTACGGCTAATGCGCGTAAAAGAGTAACGAAAAGAGCTTTCCATTTGTCTGGAAAGCTCTTTTCATAAATACAAACTGCTACTCAACCAGTCTGCAGCACAATCTTATTTAATCCTCAAGATAAAGGGTATGGATTTTAGAAGAGGCACCCCTGGCACGAAGCGCCCCTTGTTAGTGCCGGTTCGTCTCTTTTGAAATAAAAATGAGCAGAAATATACGATTTTTCTAATGACCAAATGCCGAAGGAGGAAACAGAAATGACGGATGAAACAAAAAAGGATCTGGACTTATTGGTAATCGGTGCTGGATCAGGCGGCTATGTGGCGGCCATACGTGCTGCACAGCTAGGGAAAAAAGTGGTGTTGGTGGATAAGGCCGAATTAGGCGGCGTTTGCTTGAACCGCGGGTGTATCCCTTCCAAAGCGCTGATCAGTGCTTCTGAACGAGTAAAACACATCCAGCATGCCGGTTCCATGGGCATCAAGGTTTCGGGTGAAGTAGTCGTAGATATGCCGGAAGTCGTGAAATGGAAGGACGGGATTGTAAATAAACTCACGAGTGGGGTCCAGACCTTGCTGAAAGGCAATGGCGTGGAAGTCATTAGCGGGAAGCTTATTTGACAGAATCCCATCAGGTCAAAATCAAAACCGCAGACGGAGAACAGCTCTATACCTACAAAGATCTGATTCTGGCAATCGGTTCCCTGCCGACTGAACTGAAAAGCCTGCCGTTCGATCAAGAACGGATTCTCTCGTCAACAGAAGCTTTGACGCTTCAGGAAGTGCCGAAACATCTCGTGGTGGTCGGCGGCGGGTATATCGGATTGGAACTCGGAACAGCCTATGCCAAATTCGGGGCGAAAGTGACCATCCTGGAAGGAACGGATACCATTCTTCCAGGGACGGACTCTGCACTGACAAATGTGGTTAAACGTCACTTAAAAGATTTGGGCATCACGGTCATCACCAATACCATGGTCCAAGGCGGTGAAAATACAGGTGAAGAAGTCAATGTCCGGGTTCAGGTGGATGGCAAGGATGAGGTCATTAATGGCGATTACTGTCTGGTTTCTATCGGAAGAAAACCGAACACAGGAAACATCGGCTTAGAAAACATTGGCGTGGAACTTGATCAACGTGGGTTTATCAAGATAAATAACCAATGTCGAACCACAGTTGATCATGTGTACGCGATCGGCGATTGTGCAGGCGGTGACCTTCTGGCCCACAAAGCGAGTTATGAAGGCAAGATTGCGGCAGAGGTGGCAAGCGGTCAAAAAAGCGTGATTGATTTTCAAGCGATGCCGTTTGTTATCTTCAGCGATCCGGAAGTTGCGTATACCGGATCGACCGAAAAAGCAGCAAAAGAACAGGGCTATGAGACAGTTTCCAGTCGTTTTCCGTTCCAGGCGAACGGTCGCGCTTTATCCATTTCCGATGCCGATGGTTTTGTACAGATTGTGGCTGAAAAAGAGACCAAAAGGGTGTTGGGCGTCCAGATGGTCGGACCGGAAGTATCGTCCCTTATTGCCGAAGCGGTCTTTGCCATTGAGACCGGAGCGACTGCCGAAGACCTCAGTCTGACGATTCACGCCCACCCTACGTTACCGGAGCCATTGATGGAAGCTGCGGAAGGAATCATGGGACACCCAATTCATATGCTAAACAGAAAATAACTTATAGCGAAAACACATCGAGGCCGGTCTGCACATTCATAAGCGCAGGCCGGTTTGTTTTTATACGAGCGTCTATGACTTTCTGAAGTGATGATAAATCGAATAGATTAGCGAGTTCTCTCTTTTTTCAAAACGGAATTATTCGGAACAAAAAATCCACTTAATTGAAAGGATGCGAACTTCATGAAGATAGATAAGAACAATGCGTATATACCGGCACTCAAATACCGCTGGATGACCCGGTTCTACGATCCGTTAATTCAATGGGGGATGCAGGAAAAAAAGCTTAAAATGCATTTGGTCAATCAAGCAGCCCTTCAACCTGAGGAAGTGGTAATGGATTTGGCTTGCGGCACAGGAACCTTGGCACTCTTAATACGGCAATCACATTCTCACGTTCAAGTGATTGGAGTCGATGCGGACCCGGAAATAGTAGCAATTGCGAAAGAAAAAATCAACAGAAATCAAACTAATGGAATTAGCTTCAAGGAAGGATTTTCTGACCGGCTTCCCTTTTCTAATAATCTGTTTCATCATGTCTTTACCAGTTTATTTATTCACCATTTAACGTTGGAGAAGAAGAAGGAAACTTTTGAGGAAGTTCGCCGGACACTCAAACCGGGCGGCCAATTCCATATTATTGATTTTGAGAAGCCGCAAAACGGTTTGATGCGTGTTGCATTCTTCCCCGTCCAGTTGTTAGACGGGTTCGAGACCACTTCCCCTCATGTCAATGGCATTATTCCGAATCTCTTGAAAGAAACCGGATTTGCTGCAATTGAAGAGACGGGGCAATTTTCAACCGTGGTTGGCACTTTACGGGCATACAGAGCTTTTAAGTCATAAATTTCTCGATATTTTTTATTAAATTCACTTCGTAATCATGAGGGCTAAAGCTTGAAATGGATATCAGAAAAGCCTTCGTAAAAGGAAACTTAAACAAATTAATAAGGAGAGAAGATGTGCTTGCAGCACCACCTCTTCTCCCCCTTTGTATTCAAGCAAATTCAGATAAATTAATGATATGTAAACCAAAGAAACTTATTTATCCTCATGGCTCCCATAACATGATAGAGACTCTAATTAAGCAAGCACTTGCTCCAATCCAGTCATATAATTGAACGGCTGTCGCAATGTGCTTGATTTATCCGTCTGCTTCCTAGTTGTTCAAGTGGGCTCCCTATAAACAGCTTAAATCTTCATCAATAGTCAGTTTTACCCGGCACAACATGACAAGTGGGAAACATCCTGGTCGAACGTTAGCGCAGCCAGCTTTACCCCTTCGGCCATGGTTAGATACGGCGCGAAGGTTTCGCTAAGATTTTCAATGGTCAAACCGAATTTTACGGCAAGCGTCACCGCATAGATGACATCTCCAGCATTTTCCGCTACGATATGCCCGCCCAGCAGCTGGCGTGTTGTCGCATCCGCCACCAACTTGAATACTCCGGTCGTTTCCCGGTTCACTTGCGCTCGCGGAACAGCCTCCAACGGCAGGACGGAAGTAAGGACGTCATAGCCGTTTTCTTTTGCCTGTTTCTCTGTCAAGCCGACCGTGGCAACCGCCGGCGCTGTAAACGTGACGCCCGGCACAACGGCCAAATCCAGTTTTTCACTCCGTCCACCGACCGCATTTCCTGCCGCCACTCGCCCTTGATAAGCCGCTACATAGACAAACTGAGGACCCAGTGTAACATCGCCCGCTGCATAAATCCGTTCATTGGTGGTCTTGGCATAATCATCAATCCGAATTTCTCCAAGACGTCCTGTTTCGACACCCGCCGCCTGCAGATTCAAGCTTTCCGTATTGGGCTTTCGGCCAGCTGCAATCAGCAATTGTTCGGATTCGATGATCCGCTTCTGGCCATCCACCTCGACATAAACTTTTTTCACCTCTCCATCCTGTTCAATTCGCTCGTATGTGGCACCGGTCACTAACTGAATGCCTTGCTCGGTCAAAGCTTTCGTGAGGGCTTCCGAGATTTCCGGATCATATTCCTTGAACAAACGCGAACTTCTTTGTATCAGTGTGACTTCTGAACCGAGGTGGTGAAATAGCTGGCCCAATTCCACACCAATATAGCCGGAACCGATGACTGTCAGGCGTTTCGGCACTTTCTTTAGCTCTAATAAGGTCGTGCTGGTCAAGTAATCCACTTCTGCCAGACCGGAAATGGCTGGCACAGCAGGAGCCGCCCCCGTCGCAATCAGAAACCGTTTGGCAGATAGCTTCAGGCCATCCACTTCAATAGTATGTTCATCTACAAACCTGGCTTCCCCTTTGATCAACTCAAAACCGTAGTCTTCAATCAAATCGACATATTTCTTGTTCCGGAGATCCGTCACCAATTCCTCTTTCTGTTTGACCAGCGGAGCCAAATCCACTTCATTCGCAGAGGTATGCAGCCCGATAAACGGGTTGTTCCTGGCCAAGTGATTGATTTCTCCCGCCCGTAATAAGGTTTTGGAAGGAACACAGCCAATGTTCACACAGGTACCGCCTACCGTTCCCCGTTCGATCATCGCCACTTTCGCCCCGTGTTTCACAGCTTCGATGGCGGAAGAAAAGGCGGCTCCCCCGGAACCGATGATGATGTAGTCAAATTCGCCTTCTTCATCCGGGCGGAGTGCTTCTTGGGCTCGGACTTCTTCTGCTTCCCCTGGCTGATACTTGGCTTCAGCAATTGCTTTTTTTGCCTTTTCAACCTCCATGTTTTCCGGCAGTTCAAATAGGGCTTCTCCTTTTCGAAAATCAGCTTGAATCGCTTTTGCGCCAATCGCTTCAAGCGCGACTGCAATGTGTTCTTCGCATCCTGTGCAGGTCATCCCTTGGACATCCACTCGATACTTTTTCATGTTCTACTCCTCCTCCATCAATACATCAATAATCGGGCATTCATGCAGCTCTTTTTTATCCGGACACCGGTCTTTCAACTCACTCAGCATCCGTTCCGCACGCTTTAGATCCTCAATCTGCTTTCGGACTTCCACTTCTTTTCTGGAAACAAAATCGAACATATCTTCACAGCGCACATTGTCTTTGTCCACAACACCCAATAATTTATAAATTTCATTCAATGAAAATCCCAACTCCTGCAGCCGCCGGATAAAGCCTACCCGTTTGACCGTTTCCTTCGAATAAATCCGATACCCCGAATTATTCCGGGCCGGTTCTTGCAATAGCTCTTTTTGTTCATAGTATCGGATGGTTTCCTTATTCACTTCACATAAGGTTGCAAGTTCACTGATTCGATAGCTCAATTTTCTTCACCTCAGAAAAAGTATAAACCATGTACTTAGGTACATGGTCAAACATCTACACTTCAATACTTTCTTTCTATATATAAAATTTCAAGTTATTAAAACTAGATTTAAAATAGTCGTTTATTAAAAATAAAGCGTTCGTAAAAGTACACTTTTACGAACACTTCAAAAAGGCTTGAAAACGGCTAAAAGAGCGTCCGCAAACGTCTCAAAACACTTTACGAACGTTCGTATAATTTTGGACTTTAATGAACATAACAACATGGAATAAAAGGAAATCTTTTCTATTATGAAAAGGTCTTCGTGTTAAACTAATCCATAATATAAATAATAAAATCGATCTCTTTTAACACTTTCTTTCTTAACCATGTTGGTAAAGATTTTCATAGTTTATGATGTATTTGTAAAGGGGTAGAATGAATGAAGCACTCATACATAAAAAGTAAAAGTAGAAAATTTCAGAGCCGTAAAAGAAATAGAGTTTGAACCTGGACGGAAACTTACATTAATCACAGGAAAAATGGGACTGCTAAATCAACTGTCTTAGGAATGATTGCACACCCATTCTCCTTTAACCCGAAAATTTTGTTAGGAGAAAACTATACCAAAACATCAATGGCATTAATAGAAGATGAAAATACTGTTGCTGATATGGAAAAGAAATTGAAAACATCAGTAGAGTCCAAGGTCAGTTTTTGAATCACTTGTATCAAATCATTTTAAGTTAAGTGAAATAGACGTAAAAGGATCTCGCCATGCAGAAATAGTCTTATTTGATAAACCTGTAAATAAAGATCTTATAATTGAAGTAGAAAGTAATGATTATGAAGATAGAAAAGTTCCTCGTCTTGTTACTAGAAAAACTACCAGCGCCTGGTCCAGGAGAAAAGGATACACGTTCTTCGAATAAAATACTTCCAGTAATCTACTTAAGCTTAAAAGGGTCTTTCCAATCGTTGAAGCAAAACACCAAGAAATAAAATTAAAATAACATCTGATGAAGAACAATATCTAAAAGACTTTACGATCAAATATTACTTAATCAATATCCCGATAATCTTTCTGGAATAGATGTACGTAATAAAACATCCTTGTCTTTCTTAAAAGAAGATATGAGTATTCATATGATATCTTCAGGCGAAGATAATGTAGGACAAATTTTGGAAGCTTTACTTTCTTTTAAGCGCTTAAAAACTTATAAAATTACTCAGGCGGAATATTACTTATTGACGAACTAGACGCCACTCTATATCCAGGTGCTCAAATCCAGCTTTTAAACGTTTTGATGGAAGAAGCACGAGCTTCTAATTTACAATTATTCATGACATCACACTCTATGTTTTAATTGAACATGCACTATCCTTGAACGGGGAAGACGGAATTTACCCTGGAGATATCGAAGTATTAATGTTAAAAACAAAATGAATCTGTTAACGTTATAAAAATGTAGATAGAAAATACTTTGTGGCAAGATTTGCATGAAGAAATGATAAGCGAGACTAAAGAAAGAAGATAAGAGTATATTTTGAAGATAAAGAAGCAGAGTTTTCTTCAATTCTATAGTAAGGAAAACCTTTTACTTCCCGAATAAATAAAGTCGACGTCTCTCTTGGATGCGATAAATATAGAACTAAATAAGAAAAATACCAGAGTTCATGTATATGTCTTGTATCGTATTAGATGGTGATCAAGAAGAAGAAAAATTAATGGTTTAAAAACTTTATCATGTTGCCATCATCTGAATATGACCCTCCTGAGAAAATGATTTATAAATATTTATTGGATTCTGCCTGTAATTTTTGGAATGATTGTGAAGCTTCTTACACCCGAGAAATTTTACTTTCAAATAAATATAATCGAGGCGTTCGTGAAATATTAGACGGAGTATTTTTAACAGATGATGGTTTAAGTCAAGTGAGTGGTAGTCCTTATTATAAAAGGAAAGAAAGAGAAGTTTGGAAGTTGTGGTTTAAAGAAGAACAAAAACGGTGGAAAAAGGTTAAAAACAACCCTTTTAGACATTGGGCACGAGTAAATTCAGATAAAGTCGATACATTTAAATTAGACCTAATAAAATCTCTAAATTTTATTGCATTGAAAAACGGAATGCCGCCTTTTGGCTAAGAAGGAGTGAGAAAATGCCAGCAACCAAGAGTCCTCTCAGATATCCCGGTGGAAAAACTCAGTTAGCCAAGTATATAAATGATATCATTGATACTAATTTTAACCACACTCCTATGTATATCGAGCCTTTTGCTGGAGGTGCTGGTATAGCACTTTCATTACTACTAAAAAATAAAGCACAAAAAATAGTTATCAATGATTATGATCCTGCTATATACCTTATGTGGCATTCACTTTTATATTTTACCGATGATTTTAACTATAAAATTACAAATTCTAAGCTAGATATAGATGAATGGTATCGCCAACAAGAAATTCAGCAAAATCCTTCTAGACATACTGAATTTGAAATTGGGTTTTCTACTTTTTATTTAAACCGAACAAACAGATCCGGAATTATTAAAGCAGGACCTATTGGTGGAAAAAATCAAACAGGAAAATATAAATTAGACTGTAGATTCAACAAAGAAAATCTTATGAAAAAGGTGAATATTATTTCATCAGAGAAAGACCGTATTAAACTTCACAATTTAGACGCTCTTGAACTTATTGAAATTTACTTCTCAAAAAAAGAAGCAGCAGAAGATTATTTTACATTCTTTGATCCTCCGTATTTTAAAAAGGGACCAGGTCTTTATACAAACTTTTATGATTATGAAGACCACCTTAATTTATCGAGCATTATAAAAGTTACTCTAATCATAAATGGATAGTTACTTATGATGACTGTGTTGAGATTCAAGACATGTATAGTAGTTTAAAAACTACAATTATTCTTTGAACTACAGTTTATCTACTAAAAGAAGACTTCCGAGTTGATTATATTCAGTGATGAAGTGGAAATTCCATCAAGTAAAAACATTGTTTTTATGATATCTCTTAAAAATCCTTAATCAATTTAATCGCTTCATTATTTTATCAAAACTACTTAAAATTCTTTAAGTAGTTTTTCTATTTTACATTTCTATATAAAGTGGCAGCAGAAATCCCTGTAGCTTCTTGTATCTCTTTAACGCTCATTCTTTGAGAATGATAAAGAGCCAGTGCCTGATTCAACTTTTGCTGATTCACTTTTGGCCGTCCTCCTTTTCTTCCTCTCGCTCGGGCCGCCTTTAGTCCGGCCATTGTCCGTTCTCGAATAATATCCCGTTCGAACTCAGCTAGTACTGATAGCATTCCAAACATGGCTTTACCGGCAGCTGTACCTGTATCAATATTATCTTGAATACTGACAAAACTCGACTCCTTTTCTCGAAGCAGTTCTGCAATTTCAATTAATCGCTTTGTAGATCTTGCTAGTCGGTCTAACTTGTAAACTACGAATTTATCTCCGGCCCGAGACATCTTAATCGCTTGCAACAATTCTGGCCGATCGTCTTTTGCTCCTGATAGTTTCTCCTGGAAAATTTCTTCGCAGCCAAATTCTTTTAGAGCGTCTAACTGTAAATTCAAAGATTGATCAATTGTACTGACTCGAGCATATCCAATAATCATAAAATCCCTCTTCTCGCTTCTATTATCAGATTAATTATATCAAATACACTCGTTTAAGAAACGTAGTTTTTGATATAAGTTTTGACATAAAAGAATATAAAATGAAGGAGATTGTAACTTTCACTGATATTTTGCAGTGATTTTAAGCGTTATCTTGCGCTTAATATTTCGTCGATTACATGACGTATTAAAATTGATTATGAAAAGAAAAGATAAAAATTAAGAAGAGGAGAAGCCTCATGGAAGCGCTTCTCCTCTTCTAGTCATTAACTAGTTATAAATGCCTTTGTACAAGACCTCAAACTAAATTTATCTAAATTCTCTGTACCTATTAATTGATTTGATTGACTAGATCAACCGAAGAAAGTCTAATGAATTCTTCTACATCTTTGACGCAAAGCGCCATTCCTTTTCCCAAAAACTCTCTTGTGTAATATCTTCTCCTAGATGTTTCATCGCCAATTCTTCAACTGTCATACTTCCGCTATCTCGAAGCAGTGACAAATAGCTCTGTTCAAATCCTTTTCCTTCTTCTTTCGCTTTGGCATAAATACTGACTGAAAACAGATAGCCAAATGTATACGGAAAGTTATAGAACGGAGAAGAGGTAATATAGAAATGCGGTGTTGAAATCCAGGTATGGATAGGCAGATGGCTCATGGAACCGCCATATCCTTCGGCCAAGGCATCACGCATCATTTCATTTAAACGTTCTGCAGCTACCATCCCATTTTTCGCTCCTCATATAGTCTTTCTTCAAAGAGAAATCGAGCATGAAGATTCATAAAGTTCATGGCACTGCGCTTGATTTTTCGTCCAAAGAAAGAGTTTCTCTTCTGTGTTTTCTGTCTGATCAATTGCTGCATCCAATACGATCATTTCAGCAAAAGTAGAAGCCGTTTCAGCTGTTGTCATGCCATATTTCCGGTTAAGTGGATTTACTGGTTTCATGGCATGGTTATGAAAGGCGTGTCCTAGTTCGTGCGTCAGCGTCAAAAGATTTGTCATGGTCCCTTCATAGGTTAAAAGACTCTCGATTCACCCGTAAGAGGAAAACCGGCACAAATAGCAATAGCCGATTTCCCAGGTCTGCTTTCAGCTTCGACCCATCCCTTTCGAATGCCGTACGGGCAAAGTTCTCCAATTCGGGTCCAAATTGCTGAAACTGTTGCAGAATAAAATCAACAGCTTCGGGATAACGGATTGATGTTTTACTTGCCTTAAACGGTGCCCAAATCATAAGAGGGCATTTCTTTATTCCCGGACAATTTCGCTTTGTGGTTTAAGTAATTAGCAAACGATTGCTTGTGTCTCGTGACAACTTGCCACATCGTCTGTAATGTTTCTTCTTTCATTCGGTTGTCTTTTAGCGGTTGTTCCAAGCAGTTTAAGGTTCCTCGCTTTTGATCTACCTGTATCCGGAATCGGTTATATGATTTAATATCCTTGCCATGATGTCTTCCTGCGCTGTCCACAACTGTTCCAACGCCTTGAAAGCTTCTTCACGCACCTGTTGGTCTACATGGGAACGCAAATTATTGGTTTGGCCAACAGAAAGTTCCTTCTTGGTTCCGTTCATATCTATGGATACTTTGAGATTATTCAGGATAGAACGATACAAATCGTTCCACCCATGGTACCCATCATACATCAAATCAGAAATCAGCTTTTCAGCTTCATTGATAGTTTTGAATCGGCTTTTGTCGCCACTCATTTAAGATAAAACGATACTCCTTTAAGCTTTCTGTTTCCAGCAGGTTAGTCCAAAGCTTTTGATCTAGTTGTGAAAGTAATTTCTGGAAACGCTGCAGAACAGCTATGTATTCGTTGTTCACAACCGAAGTCTGCCCTTGGAGGAAGACCACTTTTTGTTATCAGGGTGCTCCATGAGCAAACAGGCAGCAAATGACGTCATTTGTGACAGTGCTGTTTGAATTTTCCATATCCTCTAAAAGGCTACCTAGCATTTTCTCACCTAGCGGTTCTTTTGATACTTGAAGGGCATCTACCTTACGAACAACCTCTTTTATTTCGATTTTCGTCTGTCCGATTAATTTAATAAGTACAGGGAATCGGAGCCACCTTCAAATATGCTGTCTAAATTCCAATTTTCTAAATAAGCTTCGTTATTCAATAAAATTTCCTCCTAATATTTTCATCATATAGAAACATATGTTCTTTTATTGTACCTGAAGATGTAAGTGAAGTCGAAATAATTTAAAAACTTAAATGAAGTGATTTTCTTTAAAATTATAAAACTACTGGTAGTTGGCACTACAAGGACTGTTTGAAACTTATTTACGCGTTTTTTTGTATAAAAGCTATCTTCCTCCTGTTATGGGAAGATAGCTTTTTGGTTATTTAATACCGATAACCAGGCTGTCACGCGCAGCTTCGACTACTTCTGTTGTAATTGAAGTAAGTTGATTAATTTTAAGGATTCTTTCAATTTGTGAAAATAGCCGTTGAATAAGACGGAAATTCCGTTTGTAATTTTGATTATACTGGCTAAGGCTTCATAATCTGAGAAGTCCTCCAGCTTAATAGGTAAGTTGAGTTCTTGCCATTTATAGGTCAACAAATGGTGTGTTTCATCTTTACTTAATCGGTCAAATTCATGATGAATCCAATTCTGAGTACAGTTGAGGATAACGGGACAATCGTTTTCGATGCCTGGCATGCCGATAAATATGATCGCTATGTCGTTTTGATCGTAAATATCCCGAAGTTGTTCTAAGTTTTGCAATTTTAAACGATCGATTTCATCTACTATAAGTAAGTCAATGTCCTCAAATGAATTGACCGTAAATTGTGGCTCTTCAGTAACCATAGATTGATAGACAGACTTCACCATATTTAATTTGCTATCTATTAAACCAATCTCCCTTGTCATTCTAGAAGCACTGACTGCAGGTGCAGTATAAAAGCGTATGGCAATCGAAAATTTTTCATCTGCATGGATGCCAATGGAATCGCTGTGCCGATAGCTGATTTGTTTCTCTAAATAATCCCAATGCGCATAATAGCGAGAAGAGAGGGTCTTTCCCACCCCAGGTAAACCATAACAAACGCCCATGTAGCGATATTTGATACAGGCATCACAGAATTCAGCAAAGCGCTTATATTCATTCGTTTCGATAAATAGCGATGTATTATTCATTAGAAATACTCTTCAAGGTTGACTTGAGTGGGGCAGGTTTTCCAGTATCTTCTACTGTTTGTTTAGACTGAACTATCTCTTCAATGACAGTGGTCTCCGGCTTAAGCTGCCCTTTCAACATACGTCTCCGTTGATTTCGGCAGCTACAATTTCTTTTAGGTTGACTGTATAACCAGCAATTTCCGGACAGATGGCTGTACATAAATAGCGATCCTCATGAAAGACTCGGATTTCAGCTAGGTCACGTGGATCGTAACGAATCACAACCGATTCACCGACATACAGCAAGATTGGGATCGATGAAGCGCAAAGCTTGAAAGTGAATCCCGTCTGAGTGAACTTTCTCGCTTTGGCAACATGCAACAGAAGTAAATCAAGGCTTTCTAAGCTCTCAGGCATATTCGGCAAAATCCATCAGCATTCCACATAGAATGGGTTCTTTTTGTTGTACTGTGGATACGCTGATGATAATTGTAAACAATGAACTCGCCGACTTTTCTTCAAGCTCATTTAACGTCAGCAATTTCGCTTGAATCCCATCCCCAAATAACCCGGTAAATCTTGCAACAGCAACTGGTTGATGCTTAAAAGAAGCGCTCGATTTTCCTCGTCCTCTTGGTTTTCCAATGGCCGAGAACACAAGGTATATTTTCAAGTCGATTGTTACTTGCTCTAAGTGATTCGATAAAGTCACTGCCATGGTCCGTATAAAATTGTTCGGGAATCTACAGATGGACCAGTCTTTGTTTTGTTTACGCCAGATTGCCTGATGCAGTGTAAGTGCCGTTTGAATAGCTGAAGGTGCTTGGAAGTTACATAAAACCGGCCAGCGCGACTAAACTCGTCTAAAATAACGGTTAACCAAGGTCGCTCTGGCTTTCCTTTTCATTCCATTAGAATATCGAGAAGTGTATGGTCGGTTTGCCAGATTTCGATTTGGGGTAGCTGGCTTCTCTGCGGTGGATTAGATCAAACTGGTTTTCATATGCTTTTGATCTTGATGGGTAATACTTTCAAACTTTCCGAGAGCGACTTTGAAATTTTGTCCACTTGATAATAACTTGGTTGTTGCCAGCCTTTTCCTGGCATTGCACACAGATCATCTGATGAATGGAGGTCAATGAACTTCTTCTGTACTTCAAAATCAATCGTTCAATCGCTGAGACAATTTCGGGACTGACCTGCAGAGAACCTGAATCGCTTCTCGTTTTCGGATTAACCCTTTCAATCCGAACTGGTCGTAACCTTGAACCCAATAATGCAACGTTCTTTTTGGCGATGCCTGTTTCTTTGCAATACTTCTGTCAGTGTTTTCTCGGATTGCAGATAGGTGCAATGATTTGATACTTGGCCATGGCTGTTTGTCGTTGTTCTCTGAAGAGCCAGTTAAAGGAGGTGGTACGTTCTGGCATAAGCAGCAACCTTCCGATTTACTGTTTTTCCAAATAGCGATAAATGGTGGTCGGGGAAACATTCCATTTTCAGCCACATCTTTGATTGGTGTACCGTTTTGAATCAAAGAACGCATCATTTCAATGTCTTTTGTTCCAAACTTTCCGGTCGTCCACCAAGACGCCTCTTGCTCTGGCAGCTGTCCGTCCTGCAGCCGAACGTTCCTCAATCAAGTTCCCGTTCGAATTCGCAAATGCCGCAAACAAGTGGAACATCAATTGTCCGGTTGCATTGCGTTTATCCATCGTCAAGTTTTCCTGCAAACTGTGGAAGGCAACCCCCGTTCATTTAAGGCATTTACAAGTTGAATCAAATCCTGCATGTTTCTTCCTAAGCGATCCAATCGCCAAACGACAATCGTATCTCCTTCGTGCATAGTTAATGGCTTCCTCTAAACCCGGACGTTGCTTTTCGTTCCACTCATTTTATCGTAAAATGTTTTGTCGCAGCCGTAAGCTGTTAACGCATCCATCTGTAAATCCAAATTTTGTAATCCGGTTGAAACTCGTGCATATCCAATTAACATCCAATCACTCTTTTCGTCTTTTCTATGAATTGATTGTACCATAAGATAAAATTGAATGGTTAGTGAACATAGAATAATGTACAGAGTTTTATTACACCAAACATATAAAAAGATCCTTTTAAATCGGCCAGCACCGTGTCCAGAAAAGGACGAGTTTTGTTACATGTCCACTCCAAAAGATAACTGTAAATTACTGAATAATTTAATTGATATTTATGTTAATATGAATATTAACGTAATAGTTCAATTAAAGAAGATTGACAACTAGCATAAGGATTTAAGGTTTTCACAAATTGGTCTACTAAATATTTCTTGAGGTTATTATGGAAACGTATTAGGAAAAGTTACATGTTTTATTACAAGAGAAAAGATAATCAGCAAGAACTTCTTTTAATTCAGCATCCAAATGCAGGTATTCAAATACCTGCAGGTACTGTAGAAATAGATGAGGACTATTATCAAGCTGCTATCAGAGAAGCCCGGGAAGAAACAGGTCTTAACGATTTTATTTCATGTAAGAATATTGGGCATCAAGAAAAAGTTTAAAGGCAGTTATATCACTTTTGATAAAGCAAAATATTTTCAAGACCAGACATCGCTAGTTTTCAATGGGCGGAAATAAGAAGAGGTATCACTGTTCTATATGAGCGAACTCAAGGAGAATTTGTACAAGTAACTTATAAGGAAGGAGATAAATTTCCAGATCCCAATTACATTACCTATCAGATAACTGGTTGGACCGAAACAGTCAGAAGGTAGCATCAAAAGTATCAAGGCAATTTTATCATCTACAATCAAACAGTCACCTTGATGAATGGGAAATAGAGACAGACAATCACACTTTTAAACTATTTTGGTCTCCGTTAGAAACTTACCTCAAATTATTTCGCCTCAAAATGAGTGGCTTGATATTCTATATAATGAGATTAACAAACTGGTTTAATATATTCTCCGATAATACAAAGAAAGAAGGCTCAAATTATCTTGCGGTAACAGTTGAGCCTTCTTTCATTTTATATGTGCAAAATAACGGTTAAAATCATCGCAAAATATCAGTAGAAGTAACAGGAGATTTTCATCCCCTTCAGACTCTATCAAAACCATCGTTTTTGATATACTTTCAAATCTTTCATAAACTTTATTTTGAGCCTTTATCCACTCTTCTAGACTCAAAGCAGTATTAATTAACTCTTCAAAATCCAAGCTATTATCCAAATACTCTTTTGGCATCAAAGTCTTTAGAATATCCTCGAAATAACTATAGAAAGTAATATCGAATTGAATTAGCTTTTCTTTCCACTCTCCTATATCAATTGACTCTCTACTTAACATTTGAGTTGGTGTCCCACCAAACCTATGGGGACACTATTTTCATTCAATCTAATCCTTCAATATGAAAAGTCCTCTATGTTTTATGTAATTGTACGCTTGTCTTATTTCATTGGTAAGCTTGGCGTCAAAAATTTATCTATGTGGTCAAATAATTCATCTCTTTATTTACTTTCACTAAACGACCTTTTAAACTCTCATAGTCACAATCCTTGGATGCTCATATAGTATTCTTTATGCTGAACAGCTCCAAATGTGCATCACCATGATAGAGATATACCATTTGCCATGACAAATCAATACAGTAATTGTAAAGTGCCAATGCATCAAACAAAACTTAGATCGAATAAAAGTGAAGTGCGTGTCATCATTTTTTTCCAATTAATTGCCCATAGTCATCTATCTCTAAATAGATCAACGAAGCTCTAGCCATTTTATATTGTCTATAAATATCTTCAGTTTTATGGCCAGCTAAAAGTAAATGAGCTTGGTTTTCAGAAAATCTTATATTGAGTCATTCCTGGACCAAAGCTCCTCCAATGGTCGACATCGTATGAATCTGATAAATCATGTGCTCGCATTGTATTTTCCCCTATCTAATTTAAAGGTATTTAACAAATTTTCAAAAATCCAAATGCATTAAAACTTATAAAACACCTAAAACGAAGGTCTGATAAACCTGTCGAATTTAGGTGTCAATTAATGTTCTAAACCATATCTAAATATGCATTATTTGGATAGTCTTTTAGCTTTTCGATTCAAAACTGAAAGGCTTAATACAACAGTTTCTTTTTATACTAGCCAATCTACTACATACGTTAACCCTTTGACATTATCTGCAATTATTTTTCAATTCCAAGGTATGCATGGAATGCAGGATTTATTTGATATCTTACAGATCTACCTTTTCTTTCAGCAAATCGTTCAGCTAGTCTATTGGTAAGCTTTTGAGGTCTTTTTCACCATAATATTCAAATTTATCTTCTTGTATCTCCTTACCAATAAAAGTAATTTCACATAAAATAGTTATCAACTCATTGATATCGTGATTACTACTTTGCGCTAAACATGCCTTTAAATGTTCCTCAGAAATTATAGCCTCTTCTCCAGCAAACTCATAAAAGACAGATTCTAAATCACCAATTCTCCCACCATTTTCAGGAAATATAGATTGCAAAGCATACTCTGAATATGAATACTCAGCGGATTTAAAGTCTTCCTCTTTTACTTTCGTATGCCCCCTATTTACAGCTTCCTGAAGTGCTGTTTTAAATAGATAAATAATGTCACGAGGTCTCGGCAGTATCAAATCGCTAATATATTTCTTCAATGGAATTTCATCTACTGTAGTACAGAAATACTGTTTCCATAAATCCTCTGGACTTGTGACGCCGTTCTTACTATATTGGATTCGATTTTCGATTACTCTAAAAAGTAATTGTGGTTCTGACCAAGACAAATGTTTCGTTGGCACTTTATCTCTTTCAGGGGCATGACTCATAACCCTTGCGAAAATATCACTTCGAATGAAAACTATCAAAGAGATGTTTATTTTTTGATGTTTATAAGATTTTTTTTGAAATTCTTCTGTAATCTTATGTGTAACGTTTAATAGTCCAAATAGGAATTCACTCAACTTTTCAAGTTCAGCATTATCATGCCAACTCTTATCAAGATTATCTATTAAAATAGTGACTTTTTCTTTAGTTTGAAGAATTTCACCTAAATAATTTCTAAGCTCTTTTATTGTTGTGCCGTGTAAATATTCACTTACTTTCAGTCTTTGTTCTTCTAGAGAATCCTTTTCTTTTAAATTACTTAGATTAGATATTATATTCTCAAGACGCAAAGAAAAATCTGCATTAATATATCTTTCGTTCTTTTTAACATATTCGAAAAAATCTTGTTCTTCATCGGTTTTTTGGCGATGCAAAGGCGAATTATCTAAAAACTCATAGTATTGTTTTGCCATTTCTGTATATATGAGATACTTCCATATACTCTCTATCAAGTGTCCTTGTTCTGAGTCGTTCTTTAAATTGGTCAATACTTTTAAAACACCTTCGAACTCATAGCCTTGAGGCTGAATAGGGATTACAAAATTTCTTTTATCCGATGAAAGTTCATTTTTTATCTTTATCAAATTAGCAGTCTTTCCAGTTCCTTTTCTTCCAACAAATAAAACCTGTTGGGTATTTAAAGCTTCTTTATATTCTGCGGTTTCTAAGAAGTATTCAATTAAATTATGGTTTTCATTTTCAGCAACATAATCCCCAATTATTAAGTTTGATAATTTACCTAAAGATTTCTGTTCGGATTTATACTCTACAAAATCGGATTTTCGGCTTTTATACTCTTCCAATATTGGAAGAACCAATTATTAAAATATGTTTCTCCCTCTTCTGAATTTGAATGAACCTGTAATATGTCTTGATAGTCTAATGGCGCTTGAAATGGATCATGCGCTAATATGAAGTCGGTATATCCAATCCAATAGAAAGTCCTGCTACCAAGGCTTTTCTTGCTGTAATCATTGATTTTCTTCTTCACTCTGCCTAGTATGAAAATGAATTATAACTCCAAGTGAATTTGGCAATTCGGTTAAGTACCAATTCAAAGGTTGATTTCCTTCATAAGGATCATCTATTTTTAGGTATTTGTGAATTGTCAATTAAAGTCGAGATCTTATTTGACGCACTAGTATTTTTCTGATTTTAAATAGATAAGGTTCTTTGTAATTTCTGCTTGATTAAACTTTATATCTATTTGATTTACAGATTCATGAGGCAATTCAGAAAGAACTTTGATACTAATTCTTGAGGGTTTTCGTAACCTGCATATCAATTGTCGTTAAAGAACGAAAAGTTTTATAATTAGAAGCCGCATTAGGGTGGGATGTATTTAATGTAATCAAATTTTCTTTTCTTTGAAATTGCGTACCCTAACTCATACAAAACATTAAAATTTAAATATGTTAAATCACATATAAATAAATCACATTCTTCAATACTTTTATGTATGCCATCGATAATATACTTACCCGAAATAGATAAGTTCTCCCAAGTAGTAATAGTTAATTGTTTAGATTCGTTTATCTTTTGACTGCTTCATTTATATCCTCTAATAAATCTTTTTATGTCCTGCGTAAGCATAAAAGCTTTTTCATAACAAAACCCTTTTCAAAATTATACCATTTTACCTACATGAGAAACAAACACATTTTCAATTAATAGTTATTCATTTTTGAAAGAAGTTACTTAAATAAATGAAGCTATTTATAGGTGCAAAACGTATACAAATTAATAGCATATATAAAGGAGAAATAAAATGACTGATGTTTTTCAACGATTACTACAAAAAACAATATAATCAGAGGTTATCAACTATTCGACAAAATTTAGTTATCAAAGCATCATTTGCTATATTCATGCTCTTGATGATTTGGCTACTTCTTTTATATAAATCAGAAGCGTGGATTCTTCCCATATTTCTGCGTTTATTTTGTTAATTTCACAAATCAATCAGGAAATGAATCATATTTACAAAAGCATCTTGTCAATAGTTCACTTAGAACCAAAAATACGTTTCTAATTATTTAAAAATAACCTCAAATTTAATCCTCAAGCCAATATAGAGAACTAGCAATACTATTTAAAGAGAATGGAAAGAAGAACTTGAAATCATATAATTTCCTTCCGTATTTAACTATGATATTAACCATTCTATTCTTTTAGGTAATCAATTCTTGAAGTTGAATCAATTCCTACTAAAAATACTGTTATGATTGTAAGTATAATCAGGCGCTTTTCTTAATTTCTAATTTTGTTGCGAATACCATTGCGAATCTCTTTTAAATGGAAAACCCGCAGTTATGCTTGATTTGTCTGATATTCTTAATGAACTATATTTTGAAGAATCTATCAAGGAAAATAAAATAAGCACTGATAATAATCCAATTTTAACTAAACCAAAAGCTTTAAAAATAAAGAAAAATTTTGATTTTGTCTATGAATTATCAAATAGAGAAAAACCACTTTATTTGTTGCCAATTCAAATTCATATGATGAGTCAATAATAATTTTTCTAAAGTAAGGAGTAATTTTCAGACTTAACATACTTATTCGCTAGATATAAAGGTAGGATGGAATTGAAACACAATAAGATTTAGATAATCCTCTAATACTGATAGTGATAATGATGATGTTTTCTATCTTACATGCTAAATAACTCTTTAATAATTTGTAAAATATCACTTACAGTGATGGGAAAGCTGCATAGCATAAATATTAGTGAATTAAGAAAGAAAGATAGCAAAAAAAGAAAGTATTTAATTTTGGAAACTGATACGATATAAACCCACAAGAAAACTCCTGTAAGTCAGAAACTACTTACAGGAGTTTTCTTCATTTGCTATGAAGTATAGCTTCGGTTAAACCATTTAAGGTTCCTCCGACAGTCCTGTTCAAGACATACTTAGCATCAAAATGGTTGATGAACTCATTTTCGTAACTTTGAAATTCGTCACATACATATGCAAATAATCTAGTAGTATCATAAGCCCTAAAACTGTCTATTGATAAAATGGAGTTGTCTACTTCTCCGAATAGTAAACGGTCGAATTGCTTTTGGGCACTCCAATGTACTCGAAGACGTTTCGTTATGTCTCCACTTATACCGATATACACTTGGGAATATCCATCTAGGACCATAACGTAGTATCCAGAAACACCCTTTAAAAGAGAAAGATCGGTAAATTCTTCAAACACTTTAGTTTTGCTGAGGAAACTCGTAAGCTCTTCGTTAAATTCTTGTTTAGACAATGAACGATAATACTCCATATTCAGGTCAAAGTTATCAAAGCAGTTCTTTGTATGAGACTCTATAAATTTTTCAGGGTAGATGACATCATCACCAAATGAGCTTTTACTATTGACTCTTATATAATTTTCTCTTGTCAGTTTTAATCCACCGGATTTTTCTCGAAGATATAAACCCAAATGCTGTGGCATAATTTAATCCCCCTCACGCCTTTTTCCATATCATACCTTATCGTATTCCAACAAAAAAAGAGCGAGACAAATCCGGACATTCGAGAAGCCGGTCATCATCTGAATTACGACTTGATTAAAGGTCCAAAAACTGGTTTATGGAAAAGAGGTTAATAAGGGATTTCTTACTTACTGATGTACGACATATTCTTTTTCACGAGGAGTTCCATCCTCTTTTAGATCTAAGGCTGTGTACACCTTAATAAGCGTGGTTTGGCGTATCCCTGGGTCTCCACCTTCAATCCGGCTGATGGTTTTCTGCGTAACACTAGCCTTATCAGCAAGATCTCTTTGGGAAAGCCCTAACTCCATCCGTCTTTTGAAAATGTTTCGACTCCGGTTATATTCAACGCTTTCGAACGCTTCTTTTATCTCCTCATTCTGCATCAGGCGGTTTCTCAAGTCATTCAAAGTTGCCATTACTCTCACCCCTCAAAAAAGTCTTTTTCTCGCTTTGTCCTTCTTACATACTCATATAGTTGTTTGGCTCTCGCCATATAAAAGTTCGTCATGTCAGGTTTTCCATGGACTTTCGTAAATCCGTAAACAAACACATAACACGGCTCACCCTTGTAATAATATGGAAAGTAAATGAATCGATGAAATTCAGCCCCATCATCGGCCTTCATTTCAAAGATCCTCGGCTCTGAAAGACGCTTGACCAACTCCATATCTACCTCGCGACCACGAAACGTTCGTTTTACCCGATAAGGCTTTGTTTCGCCGAGTGGATACATAGATTCCGGCGCTTCCTCGAGATCCGTGAATCCTTGATAGATCAATATACCAAGTTCTGAATCCTTATTTGCCAGCTTCTCAATGAAAGGCAATACTTGCTGCTGCTTATCGATTGTTTTGGAAAAATAGATTTCTGTCATATGTATTATAACTAAAATGACTTAAATTGTCTAACAAATGAAGTCATTTCATACTCCTTTCTCTCTGTAGTGTCTTGTCATTGTTGAATTCTATTAGGAATGTGCTGTTACTTAACCTAGAGAGAATTCTACAGTCTATTCGCTACCCATTCAAACCTACTCGAACTGCTTTATAGATGCGGTGTAAGGCCCTTCACCTGATGTAAATGATTATTCCCATCATCTCTTGCTATAACTAACATACTACTATTTAGCCGAAATCTTAACCCTATTTAAACAGTCTCCTATTAGAATCAGCTGTGCCAATTTTAGAATCACTTCGGACAAAAACAGAACCACTTGAGGCAGAAAGAACCAACCTCTTATGCTGTGAAGTTATTTCCATCCCTAGTTTAAATTCGATACAATAATGATAGTTTGAGTTAAAGGAGATAGGATATGAAAAGTACAGGAATCGTACGAAAAGTAGACCAATTAGGGCGCATTGTCACGCCTATTGAATTAAGAAGAGCACTTGGTGTCTCTGTTGGGGATCCGATGGAAATCTTTATGGAAGATGATCGAATCATTTTGCGAAAATATAAGACGGAGAAAACGTGTGCGATTACAGGAGAAATCTTAGACGATAACTTTGAATACGCGAAGGGATTGCATCTGAGTCCAAAAGGCGCAGCCATTCTCCTTGAAGAATTACAGAACGTTACGAAGAAATAATAGACCATTCAAAAAACGTACCCGGCTATTCACTCATTGCCGGGTACGTTTTTATTCGTCACTCATGTATTTCACAATTTGCTTTAGGCCCTCTTTGCTAATCCAGGCTTCGCCAATCCGAATGGCTTCTTCCGTCACTTTGCCTGTCACGGCACAGACATAGCGTTGTCGATGAGGCTCGACGATAATTTGCCGATCGTTATGCGTAATATCAACTAAGTCACCTTCGTGCAGCTCAAACATCTCTAAAATCTCTTTTGGAATCACAATACGCCCTAAATTGTTAATCCTTTTTGTATGCACACGCTTCCCCCTTACTCTTGCTGCGTAATCTCTTCTATCTCCTGATTAATTTCCTTCAATCGCCCTTCGGCTTTCTTCGAGACTTTTTTATCGTTCTCTTTTTCAATCGTTTCTTTTAGTTTCTGTTTCTCTGCCTGCAATTCCTCTAACTGAATCGCCTCTTTTTCAGCTTCTAACACTGAGTTCATGAACTTTTCATCGGTTAAATTGTGTTTTTCGAGAAACCCTTTCGCACCTTGGAAATCCTTTTCTGTAATAAATGCTGATAAAATGGTTTCAGCACGCCGACCGGTTAACTCGACTTGGTTTCTCAGTTCGATAATTCGCGTCCACTCTTCTTCCACAGCAGCTAGTTCAAACTCAATGACTTCGGAAGATTCGCCGGTCATCTCTTGAAGGTTCTCAAGTCCTTCCACGTCTCCATCGCGACTCAGTTGCTCTGCGATGGTTCCAAGTAACTTGGGTTGATGATGAAGGGCTTTTTCATACTCACCTTGCTCGATGTATAAGTGAGTGAGCACGTTTTGATCAGCAGGCTGCAACTCACTGTAGTCTACGGATTCTAAACTTTCCAAGACACTCTCTGTATCTCCCAAAAGCCCATCTCGATAAACGTCGGTCAGATTTATTTCGCCATCAGTCCCTTCCTCTAATTCCGTTTCCTGAGCGTTCTCTGTGGCTTGCGTAAGGACGACGTTCAGGCCGAATGCTGCCAGAAGGACTGCAACTACACCGACGAATAACTTTTTATTCCCACCAGCTGCCGGTTTTGTACGGTTTTCTTTAGGCCGTCTGTTGAAGGCAGGGAGTCGTTGAAGACTCTCACGAAGCGATGCCATCGTGACGGACCACTTCGTTTTCTTTTGCTTGGCCAACTCCAGTTCCTGTTGCTTCGCTTTTTGCTTTTCTTCTACTTGATTGAACACATCTGAAATATAGGATTCCATTTCTTCCAACGACTGCAGGCGCAAATAAATCGTTTCGGCAAATCGGATGACTTCGTCGCTTTGTTCTAAAAAATCGGTTCTTCTTGGTCTTCCGTACACTTGATTTAATCGTGTCAGAGAAATGATGATGAGCTCTTTCACAGCCATCAGTCGGTCTTTCTCCTGGCTTAGTGGCATCACGTCATTTTCAGTGATCATGACGTGAAGGAGAGATTCCTCTTTGTTGAGCACGACATTCTCTTTTTGCCACAAGACATTGATTTCAGACTGCCGAGCCAGTTGGACGAGCGATAAGTAATATGTCAGCTTGTCTTCAAATGCCATCGCTTTCAATACGTTAAAACTATGCAAATCCGTTAAGTCGTATTCGAACCGGACCTGGCCCGATTGAAAAGAAATTTCTTGAGCTGATAAGAAGGTCGGATCTCCTGTGACCTGTTGCATCTGTTTCTCATAAGCCCGTTCGATTTGTTCCATTTCCTCTGTTTTAAATGCGGTTAGTGGTTGCAAGAAATAAAACGCGTTCTGATCGATTTCGATGGTTCCGACCCGATTGGCGATTGTGCGAATAACCATGTAACTTTCACCACCTTTATCTGACTATTGAAGCTCTGGATATTGAGCTAAGGTTTCTTCCACATCGTTGCGATAGGCTTCTTGTTCAGTCTCTACTTCACTTTCTGGCACACTTGATTGAATTTCAGCATACTCTTCATCAGCTTTTTTTAAATTTAGAGTTTCGACATGAAGAAAGGGTACCTGCGAGAAAATCAAATGGCCATCTGCAGTTTTCACAAAGCTCAATACTGCTGATTGCTTCTCTTCTTCCGGTTGTTCTTTGTATTTCATTTGAATATCGCTATAGATCAGTTGACTATACTCGAATTCTTCTGAAGTATAGACATCTCTCGATTCAAAATTGTACTCAACGTCTAAGACTTCCACTTTGTCATAAGCACAGTTTCCAAAGCCGCAAGGCTCTGTACTGGAAGATTCGAAAGTGAGTGGAATGGTCGAAGCATCTCCTGCTATTAAACTATCTGGATAGCGCTCTAGAAATGGCGCAATAACGATTTCTTGTCCGAGGTCTTTAATTGCTTCGGAGAAATTATCATTATTGCCTGTATCGATCGTTCCATTCTCAATTAATTGGTTAGCTTCTTTCTCAAAATCATTCATCTTTTCATCAAGGAACATTGTCATTTCTTCTGCCTCTTCAAAGTCCTCTTGAGTAAACACTTCATTATTTTCTTTAGATGCTTCTTTTTTTTCCTCACCACTCGTACATCCGACGACAATAACTCCCATTAAGAGGATAAAGCTTATTAATAACCACTTTTTCATCTAAACACTCCCTTATCTTTTCGCATAACGAGCGACATATTTTACAGATGAGCCAACTGACTTTGCCGTTCCAGTTGATGCTCCGAATTGATTCAATAATGTTGGGATTGAAAGTCCTACGATGAAAAAGATCATTCCAACGACCATATTTCCACCTTCAAGATCAACTAATGTTTTAATTCCGAGCACAAAGCAAAGTAATTGAATCGTAAGCGTTAAGATATTGCTAACAACTGTTTTCATCCATAAGTTAAAGAAATTGTATTGGTCGTTTACGATAGTAGGAATTGCTAGAACTCCCGTAATGTAAAGAATAACAAACAATACTGTTCGGTATAGAATTGAAAGGAAAAAGACAAATAAAATAGCAGATACTACTATCATAAGTATCAAGCCATATCCTACTGAGTTTACAGCCATTACTTGCAAGATATCGTAATGAGTAACAGGTGATGTAAGCATCGTTTCAGTTAAAAGGTGTGTTAATTCAAGAATCCATTCAAAGAACTGCGAATATACTCCTAATAAAATACCTCCTGTTACAACAGCCACTAATTTTTCATAAAGGGAATTCATCCCCTCTTCACCGTTTCCGCTATATAAAATAACGATTTTAAGCGTCTGCCATAGAATAAATATCGCTGCAATCGTCCAAGCCAGTGATTTGAAATTCAACATATACCCTTCATAAACTGCATTTCCCGTAATAAACTCTGAACTTATCTGAAACTTGCTAAAGCTATCAATAGCCCCAAAAACAAAGCCACTCACAGTAGTGAAAAGAAAACTATTTGTATGACAGCCAATTTCATGCCATTTACAGTCAAATTGATTTGTTTCGTAATCATATTTCTCAAGGTACAAAACATTTTTCATATAAGACTCAACATTTTCTGCTTGTTGAGGCGTTACATTTCCGGCATTTCTGTAATCCTCAACTGTTTCTTCTAAAAACTTCCCTTCTTCAGCAAAGGCTTGAACAGGAAGTAAAAAAAGAATTACAAGGCTTAGTGCAGCAAACAAAGAAACTCTTTTCATCTTTACATCACTCCCCGATTCATAATAGTTAAGATCAGAATCAACAAAGGAATGACAATGGATAACGAATACTTCATTACCACAGTTTTCTTTATATCTAATATTTCTTTTTCATTTAAAGGCTTGTCATACATCAACTCAAACTTGCGTTCCTCCTGGTCAATGGCTGTTCGAGAAAGCCGATCAATCAATCCATCCATCTGTTTTTGGACACGTTCCTGGAAGACGAGCACCTGGTGGAGTTTTTCCTTCATCTCGATCACCCTTTCCTTCCATTATCCGTTGTTTATCGCTTCCTCAAACTCTTCTCCGGACGTTAACGGTTCCAAATCGTGCGCATCGACTTTCAATTCACCTTGTTCCTCGACCCAATTCATTTGAGACATCAGATACATCACGCGCTGACTCCCAGGCGACTCTAATTCTCCGTCTACACCCGTTAAGGTAATCCGGTAAACGGCATAGACTTGAAATCCTTCTTCTCTCGGACGAACGGAGATATTGAAGATCTCTAAATCCTCTGTGTTGCTTCGGCTATGCCCGTGCATCGTTTCAGCTTCTGTGACTTCGTCCTCCACTTCCGAACGGTAAGATTTGGTAAAATAACGAAGAGAATCGCCTTCAAAAGTCGCTTCGATAAACGCTTCCGTTTGTGTGTAGAGTGCCTCGCTTTGCTTTTCTTTTGCCGACAGATGCTCGACTTGATCTGTTAGACGTTCGTTTTCCTGTTTAACGTCTTGTTTGCTGAAGTAGAGGTTGAAGCTGACAAGAGATAAGACCAAGACGAGCGCCCCCAGTAGAATCGTCTGTCCATTCATCTGTTTCATTCGTCCACCCCCTTCTCTCCTTCGAGATACGGCATCGGATTGACCCGATTGCCAAACATGCGATCCGTATGGATTTCAAAATGCAGATGGTCGCCCGTTGAGCGTCCGGTCGTTCCACACTGGCCGAGTTGCTCCATCTGACTAATCTGATCGCCCACTTCGACGTCAATCTTGCTGAGATGAGCATACAGGCTGTAGAGCTGATTCGCGTGTTCAATGACGACGACATTGCCGTAGGTCTCTAAAACACCGGACGGGTATTGAGCAAAGACCACTTTCCCTTCTTTCGCTGCAAAGATCGGATCTGGCCGACTGCAATTCAAGTCCACCCCTTCATGTGGCGTGACGATGCCGGTCACCGGATGGACTCGGATGCCGAAATTCGAATTGATGACCACATCCGGAATCGGCTGAACAAATTCTCCGGTCGGCGTTTCGCAGTTCATCGTTAATCCACCTAACGAGCTAACCACTTTCGTGACATTCGGAACCCAATGACTGTTCAGGTTGGTCGGGTCATTACTAGCTCCTATCGGTGCATAAACGGAACCGAGGTCGGCGATCGTGCCGAGTCCGTCCTGGATGATGCGGTTGTGCAAGGTCTTGCCCATTGAGGCAATCCCTTCTTCCAAGGAATCAAAGACAAACAGCCCGCCTGCCCCATCAAGCCTCCGGGATTGTTCTTTTCCACCACAGCCGACGAGGTCCCATGACCGGTTTCGTGCAGCGCAATCGCAGCCATTAACACCGGATCAATGCCTTGTTCTTCAGCCACCTCCAAGAACACGTCCTCCTCCTTCAAAACGCC
>NZ_CP025125.1 GCF_002833405.1 Planococcus sp. MB-3u-03
TTCAAATCCGTCAGAACTATTAATTACATTTTCAAACTCGCTAAAATTTATCGAGGATTCGGAAGAGAAAATAGCTTCTTTTTGTCTGATAGCTATTTTTATATTCTTTACATGATCGCTTGATAATAATTTCTTATATTCCGCAAAGTGTAAGCAAGTTTTATCTGGAATATTAAATTCTTTTTTAAAGACAGCCCATTTATCTTCAAATTGTTGAAGATAATAATCGGATTCAAAGGACACACTTGATAAGGAATAGAAGTTGTAAGCTTCGTGTTTGCTGTCCTTGCGTTCAAATTCTGTAGTGAAAAAATTCTTTTTGCATTCATCTAAATAAGTGTAAAACAAAGTATTTTGTTTAATCATAATATCCTCCTAAATTAAGCTGCTTTCAATTCTATTCTTTGCCCCAAAACTTCCATTTGGATTTTGCAGGGGCTTTTTTCAATTCATCCATATCACTTTGTAGCTGCTGGACAATGGCCAAAAGCTGTTCTTCTCGTTCCTGGCTCTTTTTCAATTGGTTTTTCAAGTCAGTAAGAACTTCCGTATGATCCACCGGATCCGGCAATTGTTTTTTCGACTGCTGGTGCATTAGTTGTTGCACCTCGTTGATTTTCTGATTCTGTCCCATCAGCAATTCGACAATCTGATTAAGAGACTGCGGAGGCACTACCAAATCTGTATCGATTCGCTTTACTTCGCCCCCGAACCGTTCCAATAATTTAGCTTCAACTTCCGCTAAGTCTGTTCGCTTAATTCCCTTTTCTCGCTGCGATTGAATGATATCGGCAATTGATTGAATCCGTTCCACTTGTTCTTCTGTATAAACCCGTTGTTGATTCTGCCAAGGGTCTTTCACCACTTCGCCAAGCCAGCCCCGTTTTTCCCATTCTCGAAGTTGATGGGCTTCAAGGTTTAGCTCTTTTACCAACTTGCTGATTGGAATTCGCATGTTTTCACCCCTTAAAATTAGCTTTAATCTATCTTAAATCTAGCTTTATTTTATACTTATTTTAAGCTAAAATATACCGTTTTAAAGGGATTTTCATAAAATAAAGACAACGTGACAACTTCTCCAATCTAATTTCTAGAGCTTCTGTTGAATTACTTTCTGTGAGGGTTGCTAGAAAAAATTGAAATAGTTTCTGAATTAAAGAAAGCATGGTATATTTTAAGTTATTAAAACTTAATAGAAACAACTATGTTTTTGATGCCTATTAAGGCTTAATAGGGAATCCGGTGAACTCCGGAGCTGTACCCGCAACTGTAAGCGCTGACGAACTCTCAAACCCCATTATTTAGCAGATGGAAAAGAGATAGTAGAGGATGATGCGCGAGCCAGGAGACCTGTCAAATACTTATTTTTTATTATGAGTATTTTTTAGGAAGGGGGAAGCTCTATGGGAGTCGAGGAACTATTTATCCAATTACTTTTACCTATCTGTGCAATTCTTATCGCCAACAGCATTTGGCACCTTATATCAAACTATAAAATCGTCAAAAAATAATTTAAGCTACCTTGCCATTGGCGAGGTTTTATTTTTGT
The DNA here is from genome assembly GCF_002833405.1 of Planococcus sp. MB-3u-03. Lineage (NCBI taxonomy): Bacteria > Bacillati > Bacillota > Bacilli > Caryophanales > Caryophanaceae > Planococcus > Planococcus sp. MB-3u-03. Next base: position 1,550 of record NZ_CP025125.1, read on the forward strand.
CTATAAAACTGGTAACCCTTGATCATTATCAATCGCTCACCACCTTTTCCTTTCAAGAGTTTGTCCTTTCCGCACTCTTTTTTCACATATCCGGAGGCGACATAGAAGTTCCAAGAACCATCCTAATTTTGGGTGGTGTATAACTGGGCACTCTAGCTTTTCGCTCTCGGATCTTCTTTGCTCTTTTTTGTTTTTATTTAGCCGTTGCTCGTCCAATGTGCAGCATTATTTGCAGCTGGAAGCTGCCCATAATACACCTGATTTCTACAGGGTGTATAGATGGGCACTTGTGATGTTCCTAACCCCTAATACGGAATCATAGCGAAGCTCCAGGTTAAAGAAAAAATAATATAAGCAAATGAGATCGTGACCCATACCGTATTCTTTTGTGTACTTACTTTCTTCTCTTGATTGGCTTTCTTGATAATGGAAATCAAGTTCAAACAAAAAACAACGGCCAAAATTGGATTCAGAACCAACCCCATCAAAACTAACGTCTCCATCAAGTCTCACCTCTTCTTTTGATATAAAAAATCATACCAATCGTTCATAAATTAACCCATCACAAATAAAAAAGAGAGAAAAGAGCATAAGGAAAACATGCTTGCAATTCCATTGCCAGCCCTGGCAGAGCCAGGGGTTTACTTGCTTGCAGCAAAATAGAGGTTTGGCACAAACTGTGCCATCTTTTTTTGCTCCACTGACACAGTTTGTGCCAGTAAAAAAAGTGCATTTTGGAAAAATGATTGGTTGTTTTTTTTCTAAAAACAATCCTGAATTCAACTGCTTTTTCAAACTCAAATTGGCTTCAAAAAGAACGGAAACAAGTAAAATCGATGAAAAAAAGTTGGTACAAAACTGTACCAAACGCAAAAAAAGCTGGCACAAACTTGTGCCAATCCGTAAAAAAAGTGGAACAAAACTGTGTCAAAACCGAAATTTGATGTACCCAACTAAACACTAGGCTCTGCCTAGTTCCACATGGAAAATGGGGACACGTTTCCCTTATGCTCTTTCTCTCTTTTTTCACCTTTACGACTGTTTTGCTGTTCATTAGCCCCAGCAGGAAACCCAGAGAAAGGTAGTGACTTTTTTGCAGAAAAAATCGGTGCGTATAAATGGGCACTCTCACTGAACTTTTTCTCTTTGATTACTGAAGAGGATCTCGAAAAACAATTGGCTAGAAAAAAAGCCCGGCAGATCCAGGGGATTGCTACGTAAAAAAATCCGACAGTGCCCAGTTATACACCACCCCCAAATCGGTGTGGTGACGGGGTTTTACTTGTCGCCTTCGGATATTAAAAAAGAAAGAAAAAAGAATAAAAGATAAGTTCCAAAAAAGCCCGGTCTAATATTCCAACGAAAGGAAATCAGACCGGGCTTTTGGCTTTTCTGTTTAAGAAGTGGAGGCATCTTTCTTTGCACGTTTCTTTTTTTCGGCCAACTTTTTTAGCAGCTTCTCTTTTTCTTTATCGAGTTCTGGATTCGATTCCGATGGTTCAGCCGGTTCATCTTTGGAGGTGAACCAGTCCGGAAGTTTTTCTTCTCGTCCGGCCCAGCGTTCTTTCACCGGCTGCAGATCCGCAAACGTAATCCGTCCGCCAGTCTCATGGATCTCCCATGCGGAAGTGATTTTGGATTTGATAAACCCAAGTGGATTCTTCACGCTCTTTTCTTCGTTGACGTAGCGAATCAAGAATTCCAATTCCTGTTCGGCATCGTCTTGCCAGATTAGGGATGCGCCTTGATGCAGCTGTGCAAAAAAGGCAGTATCGAATTGATAGCCTTCTGCGAGTTCGTTCACTCGGATACGTAGCTTATCCATTTCGCTCAGTTCTTCAACGGATGCAGAAATATTTTCAAGATGAGGGACTTTAATTTTCTTTTCAGGGACATGACGAATAGTAAATTCAATAGCATCGACTTTTCTACCTTTTTTGATTTCTTTGTACTGAATTAATAGATCTGTTTGCTCGTTTAATTCTTTAATTGCAGGAAGTAATATCTTATTTTTAAAGTTGCCGTAGAGATTATATGACTTATTGGAAGCGCCCAATTTTCCTCTTAATGAGTCTATTGAACATTTCCATTCAGTAACAGTTTGCCACTTTTTCATTAATTCGTAGAGCCGAATAGCATACACGCTTTTAAGCGACAAAATATTATTCAGCTTGTACGAAGTAAAAGTATCTTTGAGTTGTAATAAATAAGGTTTTAACTCAGGGGCAAAACGAAGCTGTATCACTCCAGAACCATCTACATATCTTGCGGTAGATACCCAGTGAGTCATTAACCATCCTTTATCTTCTAAAGGAATCTCTACCACCTTTGTCATTAAACTTTCTACCACCCTTTTAATTTCTGTGTAGTGTTCTCTCCCCTCCAGTCCTAGCATTTCATGAAAATCGCGAACAGAAATTATGTAGTCTTTAAAATCCCCATCTGTAGGCTCAATCATGCTAACCATGGTAAGGATAATTTTTTGTTCTCGTGCAGTTAACGGCTTTTTATGTCTAGCTTCAATCAAATTATTTCCCTGAGTTACCACATAATTTTGATTCATCAAGTCACATCCCTCGAATTAATATTACTTAATTAAAAAAAGTAATGTTTAAACTGATAATATCATCAATAAATTCATATGTAAAAGTTTTTATTACTTATTTTAAAAATTTTCATAGTTCGAATCGAAAAGGTAATAGTTCGAATCGAAAAGGTAATAGTTTCGAATCGAAAAGGTAATAGTTCGAATCGAAAAGGTAATAGTTCGAATCGAAAAGGTAATAGTTAAACTCTTTCAGCTCAGTCATACCAAGGGTTTCAGACGTCCTAAAACAGTTAAAACAATTAAAACAAAGTAATTAAAAACACCAACAACACGCGTATGCGCGCGAGCTGGCGGTGGTGAGGAAATAATTGGGACTAAAAATGTAACATTTCAAAAACTCTTTCTCGGATCACCATGACTTTTTCTTTAAAATCATTGATTTTACAAAAGACAAAGTCAATCGACTCTTTGGTGCATCTATAAAACGCATAGAATACTCTTAAAACGCTTTTAAGACCAAAACCGAATAGAAGTAAGGATGCGTCCTTTAAATCGATTAGAACCGCTGTATAAGCCGTTTTTTGACAAACAAAAAACTCCGCAGAAATATACTCGGAGTTTTACAGGCGAAATGCTTTTAAATTGCTCTCAATTTGCTCATCTGTGATGCCGATATAGCGCAAGGTGATTTGCGGATGGGCATGGTTCAAGATATTCTGCAGCTCAGCAATGTCTTTAAACTGCTTGTAATGCCAATAGCCAAATGTTTTGCGCAAGGTATGCGTGCCGATGCCCAACGAGATATCGACCATCTGTGCGGCCTTCTGAAGTTGTCTGTACGCTTGAACACGTGTAATTGGTCCATTTCCCTTCCGACTTGGGAAAAGCCACTTAGTGCCTTCTAACTTGCGAATATAAGCATCCAGTTCCTCATAAATGTTGCCGAGGTGGATCGTCCGTCGTTTTCCGGTTTTCCCTTCACGCAACGACACAACTTGTTTTCCTTGGATTTCGCTTGTCTGGATAGTTAATAGATCCCCTACCCGCAAGCCAGAATTGATGCCCAGGAGGAATAAAATATAATCTCGTTCGCTGCACCACTTTTTCAAACTCCATTTCATGTCCTCGATCTTTTCTAGCGACCGAATAGGTTGTACATCTTTAAGTTCTCCTTTTTTAGTAACCAACTTCTCACTCCTCACTTAAATTAAGCAGACCATTACTGAAGGTTCTAATAATAATTAAGGTCTAAGCTTTTAATGAAAATTTAGACTAAGTCAATAATTTACTTTTGACATGATTTTTACCTGCTTAAAAGGTTCTTTAATAATACCTTAGTACCAACCTTCGAGTTTTTGCGTGAATATACAATACAGCATATATGGTAAATGGTACAATGGTTGAGACTATATATAGTGTTGTTTTCTTCTTATTCACATTTAAGACAATTTTTTCATCTTTTTTGAATAAAAAGACTTGACAAGTGCTTTGGATATCGTTAAATTAATTATAAGTGTTACATACCACGATCCAAAATTATCAAATGTGCGAGTTAAGTTAGAAGTCGATTATAATAAATCTTATAAAAGTTTAATTGAGAAAGGTTGTGTGATTAATCTTGAGAAAACAAAAAAAGAGCTGCAGACTCTCCTCTTGCAGGGGGTCTACAGCTAAGTGATATAGAACGATCCGAAATCCGTCCCGTTCAAAATATAATAGGTATATTTAAAGTATCACTAGCTTCGACCACTTGCAAGCACTATATTAGGAGGTCGATAGCATGGAAAAACATAAAATTGGTGATACAAACGATGAAGGGAAAGTCTGGATCTGTACCCCTTACATCACTAAGAATGGAGTTCGGATTTATCCGAAAGGCAGTAAAGTTTTCTGTTTTTGGGCCAACCCACGCAAGGAAAAAAATTAGATAGAGAAATAAAAAGGGACCCTTGGACGGAGGGCCCTTTTTTTATAGTGCAGCAGTAAGAAGACGAATTCGCGGTAGTCACCTACTCGGTCTTTTTCTAATAAATCTTATTTAGAATCAGATTACTAAAATCAAATCAATAAAATAGAGGTTTTGAATGTATCATTTTTCGCGTAAGTTCAGTTTTTGTTCGTTTTTCTTGGAAAGTCAATAAAATAGGGTTTTGAATGTAACTTAATATGTATTAAGTTACATTCAAAATGCTTCTTATAATTTTTAAGAAAAATTAATGAAAGTTAGTTGCATATTTTGAAATGACTCTTATAATAAGAAACAGATATAGGGAATGCTTTCTGCTATATCGAGCCTCGCGGATGAGATCTGGCGAGTTTTTGTCTAAATTTCACTATAATCAATCATAGTTTTCAAAAAGTTTATCCTCAATAATATCTTCGAATGAAATATCTTCTAATTCCTCTTCTTCAAAATTAACGTTGAGTATTTTCCTTTCGGGAAATCTTCTTGAGATATTACCCCTATTTTAGTTAAATATGAGACTCTAGTTTCAGAACATACTAGAGAACATAAAAATCAACTAGCTCCGATCCACAATGAGGCGGAATATTTCCACTTCCTACTTCTTCTTTTCTAATAAAACGAATTTCATCCAACAATTTTACAGCAGTTTTTGTTCAAATCTTTCTGTTCCAGTTGTTAAACATTCGTGGAATGCCATTTTCAAGTCACTTTTAGCTTCAAATTCTTTACCGTCTGCATCAAAACGTAATTTTGTATAGAGCATATCTGGCAAATTTTCATCAAGATATGTGCTTCCATTGAAATTATTTGATATTAGAAATTCAATTAATATATCTAAGTGTTTTTCATTACGACTCTAGCTTCAGCTTTAGCTAAGTTTTTGGCAGGTAAAATATTTGGATTAGTTAGCTTCTCTTTCCTGAAGCTTTTCGTAAAGGTAAATAAGCTTTTTAAGTTAATGTAATCTGTATTTAAGATATGAAATTGGGACGTTTTAATAATTCCTTTAGTGTAGAGAAAATTATGTACATTTACAATATCAAATGTACCGTCAGAATTTAAGAACAGTCTATATCCTTCTATATCTTTTCATCAACTGACAAGATTTTTGCTATATTTTCTAAAAGTTGCCTTAACCTCTACATAGCAGGAGGATAAATCTTCTGGATTTTGAAACTCTCTAACTTTTTAGTAGCTTTTCTTTTCTTTTTC
>NZ_CP025126.1 GCF_002833405.1 Planococcus sp. MB-3u-03
GATTTAAGTAAGATTTTCACTTCTTTTCTTGAGCCGAATCCTGAATTCGACAATAGTTTATCGATTCTCATATTAGTTCCTCCTAGAAGCCGAAGCGTCTTGTAATGCGCGTAATTCTCGCGCCGAGCAGCTTCTGGGCAAGCCCTGTCTTCAAGCTGAGGTATCCGTAGACAATAGCGCCCACTCCGCCGATCAAGACGATGCGGATCATCGACAAGAATTTATTGTCCATGCCGATAATATAATCGAGGCCATTCATTGCAAAATACACAGCGAACGCCATGACGGCATTCAAGATGAGAATGAGTAAAATGCGGCGGAACACCATTTTCGAGCGATAATTCATCGTCTTCGAAATGACGATCATATTCATCGTAATTGCGACGACATAGCCGATGATTGTCGCAGCGATCGCGCCGTCCGTCTCGAACCACATAATCAGCGGCGTATTCAGCAAGGCCTTAAGCCCGAGGCCAATCAGCAAGTTGATGATGATCCATTTTTGTTTGTTGATGCCTTGCAAGATCGATGCTGTCACAGGGAATGCGGCAAACAGGATCGCGACCGGCAGATAATGCGCCAAAATCTCAGAACCGACATCACTGACTTTGTAGAAGACGTGATACAGCTCATCCGACAGCATCGTCATGCCGATGACTGCAGGCAAGGTCAAGAACAAGATCAACTGGAACGACTGATCCAATGTTTTGGTCACTTGCAAGTGTTCATTGCGCGTGAAATGCTTCGTGATGAGCGGAATGAGCGCCATCGAAAAGCCTGTCGCAAGCATAACTGGAATCATGACCAGTTTATGGGCAGTCAAATTCAAGATACCGAGAAGGTCCGTCTCCATGATATTATTGCCGGCTGCCATTGCCCGGTTGAAGGTCATCAAATCGACGAACTGGAACAACGGGTTGGCGATGCCGAGGAAAATGACCGGTACGGCATATAGTAGGATTTCGCGGTACATATCACGCAACCGCACATCATAGGATTCAACGGATGTTGCAAGTAAGTGATTGTATTCCGGCTTCTTTTTGCGCCAGAAATAATACAAGGTGACAAGCCCGCCAAGCGCCCCGACTGCAGCCGACAAAACGGCGAACTGGATAGCGGTCTTCGGCGTGCCATCAAAAAGATAAATGACAGCGAACGCGCCGCCGAGCAGGAAGATGATGCGGACAATCTGCTCGATCAATTGCGAAACAGCGGTCGGCATCATGTAGTTATAGCCTTGGAAAAAGCCGCGCCAAAGACTCATGAACGGAACGACGATCAAGGCGAAGCTGACCCAGCGGATCGCATCTGCGATATCATCTACCGAGTAGATGAGCTCATCTTCCGAAATGGTGATGCGTGCGAGTGGCTCAGCCAGCAGATAAAGTGCCAAAAACGATAAGATGCCGGTAACCATCATCGTCAACAAACCTGAACTCAATAATCGCCTCCCGGTTTCGTAATCACCGAGTGAATTGTATTTAGCCGTGAACTTGGAAAAAGCGATCGGTGCACCGGATATCGCCAGTGCAAGCATCAAGTTGTACGGTATGTATGCATACTGGTAAAGTCCGATATTATCTTCCCCGACCATACTGTAAAACGGGATGATGTAGATGACGCCGAGCACTTTCGACAGAAATAAACCTAAAGTTAAAATGGCGGTACCTTTAATTAATGAGGACATTTTGCACTCCCTGACTTTGTTCAAAATAAAAAGCAATCTACACGATAGTTTACACCTATAGACAAAATTACTCAACGTGTTTTGCCTCATCGTGTATACTGAAAAGAAAAACGAAAGTGAGTTTTTATTATATGTATGACATCATCATCATCGGCGGAGGCCCATCCGGTTTAATGGCTTCCATCGCTGCCGCATCGAACGGCAAGCGCGTGCTGCTCGTCGAAAAAGGCAAAAAGCTCGGCAAGAAATTGATCATCTCCGGCGGCGGGCGCTGCAATGTGACCAACCGCCTGCCTTTGGAAGAAATCGTCCGCCACATTCCTGGAAATGGCCGCTTCATGTACAGCCCGTTTTCGGTATTCAATAACGAGGACATCATCCAGTTCTTCGAAAATCTCGGCGTTGCCTTGAAAGAAGAAGACCACGGCCGCATGTTCCCTGTGTCAAACCGCGCACAAGACGTTGCTGATGCGATGTTTGGCGAGATGGACCGGCTCGGCGTTGAGCGAAAACTCGATTCCCCCGTCAAAAGCTTATTGATGAACGACGAAAAAGTGACCGGCATCCGCCTGCACTCTGGCGAGGAATTCGAATCGCACGCAGTGGTGGTCGCAGTCGGCGGCAAAGCGGTGCCGCAAACCGGATCGACCGGAGACGGCTATCCTTGGGCAGAAAAAGCGGGACACACAGTCACCGACCTCTATCCGACGGAAGTTCCTTTGTTGTCGAATGAACCGTTCATCAAATCACGCGACCTGCAAGGGCTTGCCCTGCGCGATGTCGCCGTCACGGTGCTCAATAAAAAAGGCAAAGCGCTCGTCACGCACCAGATGGATATGCTGTTCACCCATTTCGGCTTGAGCGGGCCTGCCATCCTGCGCTGCAGCCAATACGTCGTCAAGGAAATGAAGAAAAACGGTGGCCAAGCTGTCACCGTCCGCATCAATTCCATGCCGGATGACAATGCGGAATCGGCTTTCCAGCTGCTTCATAAATTGATGAAAGACGAACCGAAAAAAGCGTTGAAAAATGTCTGGAAAGGTTTGGCTCAGGAACGCTGGCTATTGTTCCTGTTGGACCGTGCAGGCATCGACCCGCAATTGACCGGCGCAGAATTGCCGGCAGATAAAGTCCGTGCGCTCGCTGCTGAAATGACGGCATTCACGATGACCGTCTCCGGAACACAGCCGATCGAAAAAGCGTTTGTTACAGGCGGCGGCGTATCGATCAAGGAAATCGAACCGAAAACGATGCATTCGAAGAAAAAACCCGGCTTGTTCTTCTGTGGCGAAATCCTCGACATCCACGGCTACACCGGCGGCTATAATATCACTTCCGCCCTTGTTACCGGGCACGTGGCAGGAAAAAACGCAGCCGAGTTCGCTGCTTCTTATCAAACCCAAAGTCCCATTGCTTAAGCAATGGGCTTTTTTCTATGGAATGAAGTTGAAAGAGCAAATGAGGACTCACTTCTTAAAGTAGACAGAATCAAAGATAGCGGGAGTTTTCTTGTGGAAATGTTACTGAATATTGAAGTACAGTTTCCCTTCATAGTCGCCGCCCGGCTTTGGGTTGGCCTTTGGCAATAAGCCAGAAAGAACGTCTGTCTTATTGCGTCGGCTCACCCCTTTACGCTCGGCGGCTAAGAGATTTCATTGTATGAAGACGGTTTAAGCAGATTAGCTTCTTTATTCAGTTGCCGGCTAGCGGGGAACTCGCTTCCTGGATAAGTTTGGAATAGATAGTGAGAGTTTTCTTGCGGAAATGTTATTGAACATTGATTTAAGTTTCATCTTAGTATTCACCACCTAGCTTTGGGTTGGCCTTTGGCAATAAGCCAGGAAGAGCACCTGTCTTACTGCGTCGGCTCACCCTTGGCGCTAGCCGGCTGAGAGATTTCGTTGACTCGGGTGAGTTTCATCAGATCTGCTTCTATAATTAGTTGCCGGCTAGTGGGGAAATCGCTTCCCGGGACAAGTTTTGGGAAGATAGCGAGGATTTGTTTGTGGAATTGTTGCGTTGTTCTATTTGTTCTTCATGTTAATATTCGCTGCCTTGCTTTGGGTTGGCCTTTGGCAATAAGCCAGGAAGAACACCTGTCTTACTGCGTCGGCTCACCCTTGGCGCCGGCGGCTGAGAGATTTCATTGAGAGAGGTGTGATTAGTTGAATCTGCTTCTGTAACTAGTTGCCGGCTAGTTGGGGAATCACTTCCCGAGATGCGGCAAATTGACATTCACCCTCTCTTTGATCCAAATAATATGAGCTAAAAACATAATGCATTTCCACACTTTACTTTAAATGAACTGAAGAAACGATCTTCCACTTTAAAACTAGAGACGGAGTAGAAGGGGGCTGACGCCTGTGGGACCGCGCGGGCTGGCGAGACAATCGTGCCGCGCTCTTTGGCACGTTGGCTCAACACCCGCCCCACACCCGGGCAGCTGAAAGCGCGACGTCCTGTCGCATCAGCTGCATGACTCGCATCCTGCGAGCCCCAAGCAGCCATTGGAGCGCAGTCGAAAAGCGTAAGCTTTTTCTACTTACTTCTTTCACATCACTTTTCTTCATTAAACATCTCCTACTTCCACTCCACTTCACCCTTTACTAATTTGAAATTCACCACAATCCTATGCCATTCGTCTCAAAGCCACCAAATATTGAAAATTGTGGCAGGGAATTCGTTTCAAAGCATATGTTTTTTTGGTAAAGTAAAACTAAGCAGAACGCCATTTGCCTGAAAGGACTTAGACGCATGATATCTGATTTTAAATTTTGGCATTTCTTCCTGAACCAAGGCCAACTCATACATAATTTGCGACACACCGAAATGAGGCAAATCAATAAGCGGCTGGCCGTTATTCTTGTGCTCGGCTTGATCGTGTTTGCCTTGCCTGAAATTTGGGGCATGAACACCGGGTCGTTGACGCCGCTGCTCGCGGCAGGCATGTTTGACGGCTATACACTCGCGCGTTGGACCTCGCTTGTCGGCACCTTGCTGTGGGGCGGCTTGTATTTGAGCTTCCATTTGTACATAGCCGCGTATCTGTACGGCCGGATCATCGGCATCCCGTGGAAGGCGATGATCGTCATGCAAGCTTACGTTACGGCATTGTTGGTGCTGGAAAAAGGCTTGATTTTTGGGATGTTCGCCTGGAATGGCTACACGATGGCCTTTTCACCGTTTTCATTCGGGCCGATCGCCGCGACGTTCCTGGAGAACAGCTACCTGATTTATTTCTTTAATCAATTGACCTTGTTTACGTCATTGATTATCGCGATTCAATACCGTTTCATCAAAAGTTTTTCGCGTGTATCACCGAAGATCATTTTGCTTTCACTAATCATCATCCATCTGCTTTCGGCATTGTTCGTCGCGTTGTTCAGCCAGATTCCCGTCGACGAAATGCTGCGTGACTTTATGCAAGGGGGGCCGATCCTATGAACCGCTTTTTCTTTATCGGCTTATCCATTGCCATCGTCGCTTTTTTGACTTCGAACTTCCTGTTGCTGTTCGGTGAGAAGAGCATCATTTCAAAACAACTGTATGTCAGCGAATATGAACAGGCGTATACCCATACATACACCGAAACTTTGCCGAAAGAAGCATTGACGGCACCGCAGGATACGATGGAAATCTACGTCCAGGACGATGAAGCGCTTGAGCAATGGCTCGTCAAAGAAGGCGATGCCGTAACGGCAGGTGCTGAACTGGCACGCTTGAACGAAAGTGAGTCAGAAGACCAGCGAGCGATCTGGCAGTCGGAACAAAGTGCGCTTCAAACAGAACGCAGTGAAGTTCAGTCCACATTGCAGGAATTGACGCAGGCGCGCGCATCGCAAGACAGCAGTGTATCTGAAGACTCCAATAACAGCTCCAGCTATCCAGGGTTTGGCGAAGACATGGAACAGGAATTGCGTATGGATGTCAACGTCTCAGTTGGCGTGGAAGTGCCGGAAGACGGCTCGTATGCTTCAGGCATCGCGCAAGCCCAGCAGCGTCTGGCGGCCATTGATTCTGAACTTGCGGTCGTGGAAGCGCAGCTCGCACAAAGCCAGGAAAATCCGGCGCTCATCAGCCCGGTCGAAGGGACGGTCGCGAGCATCAACCGCGACACCGCTCCGCTCAGCATCGAGATTTACAATAATGAACGCGAATTCGTGACGTATCTATTGGAAGACGAATGGCACGAAGTGGAACAGGCCGATCGCGTATTCATCCAGGCGCCAGGCATTGAAGGCGCGATTCCTGGAACGGTCCGCAGCGTTTCTGAAATTCCGGCAGAAGAATCCAAGTGGTTCGAAGCGTACCGGGATCTCGGCCGCATCGAACAAAACAACCCGATCGCCTTTTACGAAGTGCGCATCGCCCCTGAAACACCCTTGCAGGACACGATGCCTTATGGCAGCAATGTCAACGCAGAAATCACCTTGGATGAAGCACAAGATGCAATCGCCTTGCGCGATGCTTGGGTTTACGATGACGACGATACGACGGGCACTGCCTATACCTTGAACATTGACGGCCGCCCGAATGCCGTCCCTGTCGAAATCGCCTTCACCCAACAAGGCCGCGTTGTTCTCGCAAGCGGCATGGAAGCAGGGGATATCACCATCAATGAAGAGCAGCTTCACGATTATCCGGGAAGGCCGAAGCTCTTCATGCCGTTCCCGAGCCGCACGCCGGACTTTAACTATGCGAAGAATACAGAATGGCGAGCCTATGTCGAATATTTATTGGCACGCTAAGCAAAACCTCCGGGAATTTCCGGAGGTTTTTTTATGGAAATCAACCAGTGAAAGCATATGGGGTTGCTGTGTAAATGGACGCATCGAAAACGCCATGGAAACTTGCGCTTAATTTACGGCCGCCATTGGTGTACGATAGACACAACACATTACAGCCATTGATCGGAGTGGGATATCCATGAAAGAAACAGATTGGCGCTTCCGCGTCGCGCATCGGGAAGCCTGGATCGGCCTCGGCCTTGCGCTCTTCAACTTCGTCTGGTGGTTCGCTTTTGCCTACGGGCTCGGCAATCGCCCGGTCGAAGAATACACGTACATATTCGGCTTGCCCGATTGGTTTTTCTATAGCTGCATCGTCGGCTTCCTGGTCATGGTCGTGCTCGTCACGGTCGTCGTCAAGTTTTTCTTTGTCGATGTGCCATTTGACGAAGAACAGGAGGAAAGCCGATGAACTATTCAGTCCTTATTCCCATGATCGTCTTTTTGATCATCATCTTTTTCATCGGCTATTGGTCGAGCAGAAAACTGGCCGGCTCTTCGAATTTCATCAGTGATTATTTTCTCGGTGGTCGTGAGCTTGGCGGTTTCGTCCTGGCGATGACCATGGTCGCGAC
>NZ_CP025127.1 GCF_002833405.1 Planococcus sp. MB-3u-03
AACCCTGATTCCATTGACTTCACTGAAAAAACAGACGAAACTAAAATTCCGAGAAAAAAAGATACATTCAAATCGTTGATTCTACTGGGCTTGCTTTTCCTTGGCAGCGCTCTTTTTTCTTTTTACGGAGTTACCTTAAATAATCGGTTACATAGGGAAATAAATTTATAAAGACAAAACGTTCCCAAAAAATGTATGCTCAATAAAAACTTATTGTTATTTAAGCGTCAAAAGGGAGCATGATGATGAAAAAGAAGCTTTTACTCGGATTATTAATTATTAGTTTAGTTATTAATTTAATTCTGTTAGGGAATTGGCTGCTATTTACCCCTACAGAGGAAGAAGAGATCGCGTTAAGTGAAATGGTCCAGAAAACGGTGGAAAGCCCCGACTACGAAATGATTGCCAGTAATGAGAAGGTTATTGCGATCAATGGCTTCGTCGAGAAGTTAAAAGGTGGTGCCTTTCCTTACTACTTTTCCGTAAATGTATACACGGATAAACAAACTCATCTTTTTACTTGTGCGGATGCGGTTTGTTCGACCATGGAAAGCACTGGAACCATGTATTCTATTTACCAAGACGAAGGCCAACGCCTGCCTTTTGATAAGTGAGAAGGTTTGAAAGAGGTGCAAATCATGCAAAATAAGCAGCAAGAGATGAAAGATGTCCAACCGATCCGGTCACTGGAAAAGATTGAGGACATGAAATGGAGCTTAAAGAAATGGTGCAGCGAACGAGATTACATACTGTTTCTCCTGGGCATCAATTCCGGCTTGCGTGTCGGGGATCTGTTAAAGATTAAAACCAGCGAGATTCAGGGCAAGCAAGTAGTGTCGCTGCGTGAAGGAAAGACTGGAAAACGCCGTACTATTCACCTCGGCAACATTTACGACGAACTGGATGCTTATATTCGCACGCTAGAGGGCGCTGAGTGGCTGTTTCCCAGTCGGAAGGGAAATGGACCGATTACGCGCATTCAAGCGTACAGGCAGCTTCAGAAGGCCGCACAGATGGTCGATATTTCGGTGGGGATCGGTACGCACACCTTACGAAAAACGTTTGGCTATTGGCATTACAAGCAGTTTAAAGACATTGCCGAGCTGCAGAATATCCTCAATCATGCGCATCCGCAGATCACGTTGCGTTACATCGGCATCACCGATGAGCAGATTGAGAGCAATTTAAAAACGTTTCGTCTGTAAAACTCCCAGTATGTTTCTGCGGAGTTTTTTGTTTGCTATTTTTTCTAGCAACGAACTTGATCTGGATTTTGTTCTTTTCTTGTTTCTTTTCATTTTTTCAAAATGAAATTTTGCTTATATATATTATCTTTTAAAAGATTAATTATATTAGTTATATTTAGGGGTACCTTTGAGCCTTAGAGCGCCAAGGGTTTGAAAGTTTTAATGTGTAAAATACTCCTGTTTAATGTGTAAAATACTCCTGTTTAATGTGTAAAATACTCCTTTTTAAATGTGTATTATAAAAATCAAATATACATTTAAATTTTTTTAGTGTATTATGTTTAGTTGAATACACATTTTTTCGGGAGTATTTTACATAGTCGGAGAGGGGCAAGAAATTGTGGCAAGAGTAAACGCTAAAAAACAATTAGTATCCTATGAGAATTCAATCAAAAAGAGTAAAGAATTATCTATGGCAAAACTCTATCAAGGACTTACTCTAAATCAAATGCAATTACTAGCATTTTCAATTTTTTCTACTCAACAGAATGGGTTAACAGAATTTCGAAAAAGTGACTTTGAAAAGAAATTTGGTGTAACCCAGTACCGAACAGAAGACGCTATGAAAGATTCGGATAAGATTACAAGTATAAAGTTCAGTACGATAGATATGGAAAATGAAAAGTTTAAATTTTGGAATGCTTTTATTGGAATGGGCTATGATAAAGGGCAATTTAGCTTCGAATGGAATCCTAAAATGTTACCTCATATTTTAGAATTAAAAGATGCTTATTACATCACGACAGATTTGACTATTGCTTCGAACTTTAAAAGTAGTTTTTCATGGACGTTATACGATTACATAAAAGCTCATTATGGTTATTGGCACAAAGTAATATCAAGAGAAGAATTGATGAAATTATTCGGTGTAGAATCGACAAAAACGTATGCTGGAAATACGGCTCAATTTAAACGTGGCGTGCTTGATATAGCTATTAAAGAAATTAATGAATATACCGAATTAGAAGTGTGGTATAAAGTTGAAAAAGAAGGTCGTTCAATTGCTAGATTTGATCTAATTTGGTCCAATGGACAAAAGCTAACAAGTGCCACAAAGAAACAAATTAAAGAGATTCAAAGCATCGTGGACATTGTTTCTGAGGATATGTTTGAATACATGAACCTTGATAGTGAGAACGATCGATTACGAGCGAGAGATTTAATTATTGAAATTGAGAATATGAAACAGTTTTTAGACGAACCGATCTCGATTACGAGTGAGCGAGCCAATGAACTGATTCAAAAAACTGTATGGAATTTTAGGCAATTAAATGGCTTACTTCAAAAAAACCATAAAGCTTTATCTCCTGGATCAGTAAAGAAAGTAGAATTTTATAATTGGTTAGAAGATAGAAACTGAAGAAAAGGATAAGTAAAAACATTTTCGTTGAAAAGCAGAGGGAGTCGATTTTTTTGAACAAGAGGCGTCCAGGTTTGTTGTTTTTAACCATAATTGTTTGGATAGCATATTTTGTAGGTGCTTTGATTTTTGGCTTCAGCGTTTGGTTCGTTAAGCTCTTAAGCTTAGCAGCGATTGTTGTTTCTGGGATATTGCTGTTTTATGTTTCGAGATATATGGAACATGCTAAATCATGATGGTTTGTATTTGAGGAAAAGGATGGCCGAGTAATCGGACCATTCTTTTTTGCTGTTGATCTACGGAAAAGATAGCCGAAGCCGGCTGTCTTTTCTTGCTGTTGAACTACTGGGGAATGACCGTCCATTGAGGACGATCGGCCCCATGCTTTTGACTTTAGGGGGCGCCTCACTATTGAGGCAGCCCCTTGCTTTTGACCTTCGGTCTTACCCTCGGAGAGCACACCTTTATGCAATAAAGTATAGTGTGCTATACTTTACATGGAAGTTGACCGAATTATGGGGGTGTATGCTGGTGAGTTTTGCTGTGGTACGGATGCAGAAAATGAAGAGTCCGGATTTAAAGGGCATGCAATTTCACAACCAGCGAGAACGGGAAAGTCGGACGAATCCAGACATCGATCCGGACCGTGAGCACTTGAATTATGATTTGCTGCATCAAGAAAAAATTGATTACAACAAACAAGTAAAAGACATCATCGAGAGCCAAAAAGTAAGCGAGCGAAAAACCCGAAAAGATGCCGTGCTCGTGAATGAGCTGCTGGTGACTTCGGACCGGAAGTTTTTTGAGGGATTAGATCCGGCGGAACAGAAACGATTTTTCGAGGAAAGCTATAACTTATTCTCCGAACGCTACGGGAAACAAAATATCGCGTATGCGACCATTCACAATGACGAGAAAACGCCTCACATGCATTTAGGGGTCGTTCCGATGCGGGACGGCAAACTCCAGGGCAAGAACGTCTTTAATCGCCAGGAATTGCAGTGGATGCAAGAGGAGTTTCCGAAACACATGCAAACCTTGGGCTTTGATGTGGAACGGGGCATTGCTTCGGACCGGAAACACATCGAAATGAGCCGTTTTAAAGCGTTGACGCTCAATGAGGAGATTAAAACCCTGGAGAAGGAAACCGAAGCCCTGAGAAACGCCCTGACGGCTTCTAAGAAGGTCGATGAGCTGCAAGTCAGCAAACCCACGCTATTTGACCGGAACCACGTGAAATTGCCGGTAGAGGATTTTGAAGCCCTCAAAGCAAGAGCCAAAGCGACCGAAGCCATTGAAAGCACCATCGCGACGCATGAGAAGCGATTTGATGACATGTTCGATGCGGTTGTCTCCAGCGATCGGAAACTGGATCAAGAGAAATCCAAGACCGAACGGCTGCAGAAAGAAAATAGCCAGTTGAAACAAGAAAATCAGGAGTTGCGAAAAGAAAATAAAACCTTGAGAAGCAAGTTGAATCTTTTGGTGGAATTTGCAAAAATGCACTTGAATAAATTCAAGGAATGGCAAAAAGAGCGTGAGCAAGAAAAACAAAAAATCTTGGCTAGAAAAAGAGACCAAGAACTGGAGCGCTAATTTTCAGTGTCTAGTCTTTTTTTTTAGTTAATAAACATGGTAACTACCGAAGAAATTAAATTTGTACAGAATTGGAACTATCCTGCAAGCTAGAAAAGTCGTACGATTGCTAAACTTAGTTTGGAATGGTCTATTACACCAGAATAACAAAGCTACTCGATTGGAAAAATGAGTTAAAGAAGATTAAAAAATGCCTCGCTTGAAAAAAAAGTGAATGAATGATTAGCTAAGATTGGATGGGGGCATTTGATGGGAAAATATTATATTGTTTTTTTAACAGTCATTACTATGACAGTGGTTGGTTATTTTTCATTCGATAATTGGAGTGCAATTCTTATTTTTGGAGTAGTAGTCGGAGGAATATTTGGAGTTATTATTGACTCAATCGCAAAAAAATAAAATAAGGATGGTTTTACCTACCCATATTTTATTTAATAGCTTGAAAGAAAAATAATGACGAGCGACTGTGAACAGTAAAACAAATTGAATGAATCGTAGCGTAGTGAGAGAATTTAAAGAGGCGACGATTTGATTGCAGCCGAATCCTCTTAGCGAAAAAAGTGAAGGGGACTTTCCGATAGCTTTTAAGAAGTCGATAAGCTTCCAGTAAGTAAACTTTGATAAATTCAAAGAACGGCAGAAACAGCGTAAGTAAGAAAAACAAAAAACCATGGCTAGAAAAAGAGATCAGGAGTTGGAACGCTGAACCGGCTTCCATCTCTTTTTTATTTTCATTCTGTAGAATATTCATTAAGAAAATTAAGCTGTCCAAATTCGAGTAGGTCATTTACGATGAAAGAAAAAGGAGGCGATTAAAGATGGCCTTTCACGCACCAGAAGATATTGCAATGGTTCTCAATATCAAACCATCAACGCTTCGCAAGTATTCGTTATTGCTGGAACAAAGTGGCTACAGCTTCAAAAAGAATGCTCAAGGTCATCGGTGGTACAGCGATACGGATCTCATGGCGTTACGAAAGTTCATAACGCTCAAGGATAGCGGTGGAATGACTTTAGAAGACAGTGCTGAAGCGGTTTTCTTGTGGTCTAAAACGGAAAGCATAGCGCGCCAAGCTACGCTATCTACAGCGATACAAGACGACACGAAACGCCATGAAGCTACCGTAAATGAACTGACGATTGAGGAACGGCTGCTGCGACTGATTCAGCATCAGCAACAAACCATTGATCAGATGGCGCAAAGTATTCAAAAGCAAGAAGAGCAAAATGGGCAGATTTTAAAGGAAGTGAAAATGCTGAAAGGGAGTTTGCAGCCACTGGATGCCCCTTCGTCCGATCAACCAAAGATAGAGAGCGCAGAATCGTTCTCACAGGAGCCAGAAAGCGAACCAGAAACGGTCATGCCTAAAAAAGACACCCGAGGTTTATGGGCAAGGATCTGGAACAAATAAGAGACTCTATTTTAGCGAAAACGAATGTAACTTATGTGCAGTTAAGTTACATTCACAGAGTGTTTTCTGCAAAAAGAAATGAATCGGAGATGAAAACATGAGAACCCAAGTTCAAGAAGGTCAGAAAGAAGCAAAACCAATTATTCTAACCATGATTTTGCCTATTGCTGCATTAATGGTTTTACTAATTTTCCGGCAATTTCCTAATGTGAATTTCTGGATCAGCATGAGCTTGTATTTATTAATTGATATTGGTTTCTTAATAGCAATGTTGTTAGGGATTAGAACCAAAAAGATGCCCATTATTATTTTTAGTGTGCTAGCTAATGGCGCATTCTTTGTGATGCTGTCAGCTTTTATCTACTTGCTCTTGCTTGGACATGGTATATCGGAGCCTTAAATACAAATGTGAATGTAACTTAATAGCAATTAAGTTACATTCATTTATCGGAGATTAATACCTTTAAAAGAGTTGAAATATTTATAAAATAAGTAGTTAAGTTCCAATTATTGGTGTTATGATATTTAGTAGTTTAAATCGGTAAATCAATGTCATAATCAATGCTTTTAAACAATTTTAAGGAGGTTTATTTATGTTTTCGGTCGATGAGTATATCAGTTCTATCAAAGCCAACTTGGAGAAAGAATCTCCTTTAGTGGTTTCAAATATGAAAAGAATTTTTACATACAATTTTTCTTCTGACATAGACCTTTTAGATTTCACCCCATCTATTGAACCTACCAGGTTCGAACTATCCATAACCATGTTCTCCATGGATAAAGACGCCAACGAAGTTTTCAACGAAGGAAATGACCAAACAGTTTTTGCTGGAAGTGAAGAGGTCCTGCCAGAAGTAGAATATTATCAGGTAAATGATGATCAGCTGGAGGCATTTTTTGACTTTTACGAGCAGAATGAGGAAACGTTAGTTCCACAAGAACAACAGGTATTTGCAGATTGGTTCCGTCAATGCTGGGAAACCGCAGGTGGGGCTTCATTGGATTTGCCATCATACTTTGTTTTCCACGACGAAGGCACATCGTATGACTTAAAGAATAAACAATGGGTAGACGATGAAGAAAAATGGTCATAAATATCGCTGAAAAATGCCTTTTTTGAGAGGCATTTTTTGTTGTTAAAATTTAAATCTGAATGTAACTTATGTCTAATTAAGTTACATTCAG
>NZ_CP025128.1 GCF_002833405.1 Planococcus sp. MB-3u-03
ACCAGAATATATTGGAGGCATATGCATGCTTGAAATTACCCTTGATTTCAAAAGTGAAAAAGAGAATCCTTTATACCTCCAATTAGCGTCTTTCTTAAAACAGGAGATGGGTGCAGGCAACATACCGGCTGGAGAAAAGCTGCCTTCTAAAAGAAACTTGGCGATTCATCTAGGAGTGAGTGTAAACACGATCCAAGCTGCCTTCAACCAATTAGTGGCAGAAGGCTATGTCCGAAGTGAACAGCGGAAAGGCTTTTACGTACAGGAGGTAGAAGAGCTGATTGGCGATTCTGTGCCTTCTTCTCAAACCGCTAAGAAAGAGAAGAACCTACAATACAAAATTGATTTCAATTCCGGCCACGTAGACTTGCAGCAGTTCCCTTATTCAGTCTGGCGAAAATTGTCGGTGAAGAGTCTTTATTTGGACGGAAGTGAACTTTTTTACAACGGAAATCCCCAAGGGGAGCCGTGTCTCCGGGAACAAATCGCCCAGTATCTGTTCCAATCAAGAGGGGTTCGGTGTTCTGCAGATCAAATTCTGCTCGGAGCCGGTACGCAAGTGCTGACTGGCTTGTTGTGTATGGTCATCGGAAGAGAGAAGACATATGCGCTGGAGTCTCCAGGGTTCCACCGGACTAGGGTCGCTTTACAAGATCAAGGCGTTGATGTCGAGTTGATTCCGGTTGAAGAAGAGGGCCTATCAGTGAAAGAGTTGGCGAGCAGTAAAGCCGAAGTAGTCTTTGTCACACCGTCCCATCAATTTCCTTATGGCATGGTTATGCCGATTTCTCGCCGGATGGAATTGTTAAACTGGGCTGGAGAACAACATAACTATATTGTCGAAGATGATTACGACAGTGAATATCGCTACAAAGGAAAACCGATTCCATCGCTGCACGGGCTTGATTCCAATGGCCGTGTCATTTACATGGGCACGTTCTCGAAATCGTTGATCCCCTCGATTCGAATCAGCTACCTTGTTTTGCCGTCAAGCTTACTTGAGAAATACCGCACGAATTTTTCCTTGTATAAGCAAACGGTATCCCGTCTTCATCAAGACACGCTGTTCCGCTTCATGAGCAACGGACATTGGGCCACACATTTGAATAAAATGCGGACCTTATACCGGAAAAAGCAGGCTCGGCTGCTGGCAGCAATACAGGAAGATTTGGGCGAATGCGTAACAATCATCGGCGAGAAGTCAGGGTTGCATATCATCCTGAACGTCCAGAATGGCATGTCCGAAAACGAGTTGATCGCAAGCGCCAGCCGGAACGGGGTGAAAGTCTATCCGACTTCGGTGTATTACGGAGGCGAAAGGGAAAGAACGGAACCGGAAGTGCTGCTGGGTTTTGGCGGGTTATCCGAACTTGAAATCGAAGAGGGAATTCGGCTGCTAAAAGAAAGCTGGGGACTTTAATTTAAGTATTGATAACGTCAACACTTATCCAGTTTACATATGACCCCTTATCGGAAGTGGAGAAGCTAAACTAGAGGTTGTCCTTTTGCGGTATTGAAGAATATTTAAAAAAGACTTCCTCTGTTTAGAAGAAGTCTTTTTTTAGTGTAGTATTCATTTAATCTCCTACTACTTAGCAAATTTACCGGACATTCTCCTACAAGCACTGAGAATCCTTGAGAGAAGGAGTACACATTGGAAATAGGATACCTTTTTCTCAAAAGTGTTTATACTTTATACTTTATACTTTATTCTTTTTCTTATTTCCCTGGCTTCTGAGCTTATGCTTTCGTTCTTGTCTGCGATTAATTTCTCGATTATTTCTTCAAGTAAAAAATGTAAGTTTTTATCCGACTCAATAATGTAAATTTCAAGATTGTTATTTAAGATATTAGTAACAGTTTCCCTAATTAGTACCTCTGAATGAGTAGCGCATTTCAAGAGCTGTTCGAAATACCATTTATGGTTTTCTGGATATTGAAGATTTAATAAAGTCTCTTCGATTAATAGAATATCATTTCCCGAAAAGATAGTTTCAGCTGCTTCTTCAGAAGTGCCCCAATCTTCGTCGTCTTCGTCATTTTCGAAAAACACTTCTTCTTTTGAAAGGTTATTTAAGAAATTATCAAATGTATGGGCTACTTCAATAATTTCTTCAGTTTCTGGTTCCAAATAAATCACCGAAGGGTTTACTGAATCCTTTCTGTAATCAAGAGCAAAAAAGCTATTCCCATCTCCGCTGAAAATAAGAATATTTTTCGGAAGATCCCATTCATTAATGAGATAATCTGAATCTAAAATACCACCTTGACCACAACCATATATGTGATTAATCTCAATGTACGCATTGGTTTCAAGATGACTTTTCTTCTTCACTGAATTGTACTGTATAGCACCGCCATTTTGTTCTAAAAGAATCTCTTTATAAGAAGCTGGCAATTCCATATCTAGTTGTTTTTCTGTTTTTTCAATCTCTACTTCTGAAGTTTTTGGTAACTTATAATCATCCTCGACTTCCTTAGCCCATATGTGCATCAAGTAACCTCCTTAGATTCTATTGAATAGTCTTGTTTAATATTGTTACTAACCATAATAAAACAAAATGATTGAAAATATCCGTTTCACCAAAAATAGGAAGTTAAAAAATTTTTAATATCCATACGTTTACATAATGCCGGATTATCGGTAGCTACATTAATAGAAAGGGAAAGAAGAGGTTGCTAACTGCATTCTTCTTTCCCTTTATTTTGAGAATTTGTCTTTTATGAATGATGTGAAACAGCTAATTTAGGATAGAAGAAACTGTGTTTACACTATTAGATCAGTTCGCTCTTGAGGAATGACCTCTGCCACTGTGGAAAAGATCGACACGTTTTAGGGGTTGAGGTACGGGAAGGACAAGAGGGTCGGAATATAGTTTTGGTTGTAGAGAGGGCGTAATAGAATTCTGCGTCATACCCTTTGTTATTGCTAGAATTTAATTGCCACCAATAGCTTTTCAGGGTTTTCTCCTCCGTTCGGATTCACAATCAAAATTAACAAAGCAATCGGATACCACTTCCGTTACCCTGATAGAGAAGAGTAAGTCGCGCACACTTTCTCTCTTTTATAGAAGGAGTGTCGTTATGAACATATTAGAGAAATTTCAAACCGTCATTATTCTAAGCGCAGTTGGACTCGGCCTTTTATTTGGCCAGATCCACTTTTTTGAGCAATACGCCGAATCCTTCATCGTGCCATTTTTATTGCTGATGCTCTATGGATTATTTTTAACCATTCCATTGCAGTACCTGAAGGATGCTTTTGAAAATCGCAAGTTTTTCACTGTCAGTATGCTTATCAATTTTGTCTGGACACCTTTAGTGGCCTGGGGACTTGGGGCGATCTTCCTTGCAGATCATCCAGCCCTGTGGATTGGATTTATCATGCTGATGGTAACGCCTTGTACAGACTGGTACCTCATGTTCACTTCCATTGCCAAAGGGAATGTGCCCTTGTCCACGTCCGTTTTGCCGATTAATTTGATTCTGCAGGTCGTGCTGTTGCCGGTTTACCTATTCATTTTCGCTGGCACAATTGAGCCGATTCCATTGTCGACTATCGGCAAAAGCATTGTCCTCGTACTGGCTATTCCGTTTGCGCTAGCACATTTGACGCGTTATGCCTTGCGGAAGAGAAAAGCCTTCTTGAATGAGAAACTCGTCTCTTTTTTCGCTACCGCACAGATTTTCTTTTTATCTTTGGCGATTATGGCGATATTTGCTTCTCAAGGGAAGTACCTACTTAATAATCTTGAAATCATTTCCATCTTGCTGCTGCCTGTTTTATTGTTCTTTATTATTAATTTTATTTTGGTGCAAACAGCAGGGAAAGCCCTGAAGTTTTCCTATGAAGATACGGTGAGCTTAAGCCTGACGACTATCGCACGTAATTCGCCTGTCTCACTGGCCATTGCAGTTGTCGCCTTTCCGGACCAGCCTCTAATCGCCTTGGCCTTGGTTATCGGCCCGTTGATCGAATTGCCCATTCTAGCACTCGTTTCCCAGTTGTTGCTTTCTCTAAGGAGAGCAAGTATAGGAGAAAGCTAAATATAATATCCGTTTCACAGGCCTAGGTTCGGAGCTTACTTGAAATTAGCCGAGGGCGACATCAAGAATCATCATGATTGTAAACCCAACCATTAAACTCATCGAAGCCAAGTCTGAATTCCCTTTTTCTTGGGAACTTGGAATTACTTCTTCAACGACTACAAAAATCATTGCACCTGCTGCAAAGCTCAATGCATAAGGCAGTAAGGGTTCTATAAACACCACTGCCAGCGCACCGATGATGGCGGCGACCGGTTCAACCATCCCAGAGAATTGACCGTAAAGAAAGCTTTTTCGCCGCGAAAATCCATCGCGTCGAAGAGGCATGGAGACAGCTAGGCCTTCCGGGAAGTTCTGGATACCGATGCCGATTGCCAAAGCAATTGCACCTGCTAGAGAGGCCGACGGAAATCCAGCAGCCACAGCTCCGAATGCCACGCCGATTGCTAGCCCTTCGGGAATGTTGTGTAGTGTAATGGCGAAAACAAGCAAAGAGCTCTTCTTTCTTTTAGCTGAGTGGAATCCCTCAGACTTTTCTAAGGATGCATTTGGATGAAGGTGAGGGAGGATTTTATCTACTGACCATAAAAATATGCCGCCCAGTAAAAAGCCGATGGCCGCAGGCATCCAAGCTGGTAAAGAGCCACCTTCTCCCATATCAATGGCAGGAGCAAGAAGCGACCAATAACTTGCTGCAATCATTACCCCTCCAGCAAATCCAAGCATACTATCCAGGAAACGTTGATTGACGCCTTTTGTAGTAAATACTAACGCTGCGCCCAGTGCCGTCATGCCCCATGTGAATAATGTACCAATAAATGCTTGAACAACTGGATCTAGACCTTTAAACAACTCCATCATATCAATTTTCCTCCTATGAAAAATGTATTTCGAAAAACTTGATGCTATGTTTTGTTTCGAGCAAAAAAAGGTGGGTTCAGTTAATTAAATGCAATAAAAAAAGCTGAGTAAAGCTCACTTCTTCATGAGCTTTACATATCATCTTCTTTTGAAAACCTGTATGGTAACTTGATTTATAAAGCAGCGAGTTATTTGGTGATATAGTCA
>NZ_CP025129.1 GCF_002833405.1 Planococcus sp. MB-3u-03
CAAACGGAAGCCGTGGTCAACGAGCACTTTTTTACGCGCTTGGTCACCATTGAACATCCCGCGGACTTGCGGCAAGGTGACGTGACTTTCGTCGACGACCAGCAGGAAATCATCCGGGAAATAATCAATCAATGTATATGGTTGTGCGCCTGCCGGACGCAACGTCAAATGGCGCGAATAGTTTTCGATGCCTGAGCAGAAGCCCATCTCGCGCATCATTTCCAAATCGTAGCGCGTACGCTGCTCGAGCCGCTGCGCTTCGAGCAATTTATCTTCCGCGCGCATTTCCTTCAGGCGTTCTTCCAGTTCCGCTTCGATATTTTCGATGGCTCTGACCATCTTGTCTTCCCGCGTAACAAAGTGGGATGCCGGGAAAATAGCGACGTGTTCGCGGTCGCCGATAATTTCCCCTGTCAGGGCATCAACTTCCCGTATGCGGTCGATTTCATCGCCAAAAAACTCCACGCGCAAGCAGCGCTCATCGCGCGAAGCCGGGAAGATTTCGACCACATCGCCACGTACGCGGAATGTCCCGCGGATGAAATTGATGTCGTTGCGCTCATATTGCACATCGACCAATTTGCGCAGCAGCTGGTTGCGTTCGATCTCCATCCCTTTGCGCAGTGAGACGACGAGTTCCCGGTATTCTTTCGGGGAACCGAGGCCATAGATGCAGGAAACGGAGGCGATGACGATGACATCATCGCGCTCGAACAAGGAACTGGTAGCTGAGTGGCGCAATTTGTCGATTTCATCATTGATGCTCGCATCTTTTTCTATGAATGTATCGGACTGCGGCACGTATGCCTCAGGCTGATAATAATCGTAATAGCTGACGAAGTATTCTACGGCATTGTCAGGAAAAAATTCCTTGAACTCGCTATAGAGCTGCCCTGCCAATGTCTTGTTATGTGCCATGACCAATGTCGGCTTTTTCACTTGTTGAATGACATTCGACATCGTATAGGTTTTCCCCGTACCGGTCGCACCGAGCAAGGTCTGGAACCTTTTGCCGTCGATGATGCCTTTGGTTAATTGGGCGATGGCTTCCGGTTGGTCGCCCGCCGGTTCATAAGGGGCTTGCAGGTTAAATTCCTGTATCATGGATATGTCATCAAGTATTTTACACTACTTCTACTTTAACATATGCACTAAAATTCACCTAACAAAAAGCGAACGTATGTTTTTACTCAAGTATATTCAACTGATTGCCTGTTTACAGGACAGATTTTGCATTCCATTGAAGCACAGCTGCCCTAATCAAGGCATAAAAAAACCGCCCGGAGAAACTCCGGGCGGTTCTGTTATTCTTCTTCCCGCTTCAGCTCTTGCAGCTGCGCAGTATATGTGTCAAAAGATTTGCGGTCGTTATGATCCAGGGCTTCGTCGATAAGTGCCAGCAATTGCGTTTCCTGCTGTTCGCGGTGAACATGCTTCAAGAACAGATCCAGATAGATCTCATTCAGCAGCTTTTCCGCTTCCGTGATCTTTTTCGTTTGAGCCATCGCTTTCATGAAGTCAGCATAAGAATAATAGTTTTCCATTCTTCTTCACCCCGAATGCTTTTCATTAGTATACACGAAAGCGCAAGAAAGAAGCAAGAGTTTTTTGAAAATTACAACGAGATTGAAAAAATAATTTTTTCGAAAAATAATTATTGTGTATTTTCCATTTTTTATTATAATGATGTATGTAAAGTAAATTTAGGGGGTAAATATTCATGGGCAAGAAGAATCAATATCCTGTCTCTTATACAATTTGCAGCAATACGTATGCGCTGCTTCCGTATATGGACGGCCACCGGCTCTTGACACGGGTCATTGAAGACCGCAGCGAATTCCTGGTGGAGGAATCGGTCTATAAAATTGTGGCGAAATCGTGCTCTTTCTATCGCGGCTCCCTCGCCAGCGCCACACTCTACGCACAAAAAGCGATTGGCGTAAAACACAAGCCGCCGATCATCGTCGGCGAGTATTACGGCAATCCGTTGATTTTCTTTCCTACCCACTCTCCGAAAAACAAGGATTCCATCTGGTTCAATTTCGATGCCATCGATTTGATTGCTGCGGATGACAGCGGGCGTGGCAGTTTGGTATCGCTCAGCAATGGCGTCGTCGTCCCTGCGGACATCTCTCCTATCGCGCTTCGCAACCAGCATTCATTCACCG
>NZ_CP025130.1 GCF_002833405.1 Planococcus sp. MB-3u-03
AATCCTCGTTTTGGATTTCATAGCTTTTCTTGTAGTGGGGTTGTGCCGACCCTACTATTTTTTTTGCGTTTTTATACGTCATTTCCACTCTTTCAGGATATTTTATGCCTGCCGATTTCCTAAATATCCTCATTCCAGGAGGGTAATATTTCAACCTCCCACCCTTGATAAACTTCTTTTTCTGCCCTTCTACATCTTTAACCACCACTTGTTCTCCGTTTTTCATGGCTTGGATTAAATTTTCTTCCGTTAGTTCTATATCAGCCATGTAAGCCGATAAATAAGCCCCGATATTATCCACGTTTTTAAGTGTTTTTATATCCACTCGACCATGCGACCATAACTCTTTTAACTCCAGCACTGGAATATAAATTTTCCTCACATCATTGAACCTGAAAAGCACGTGTGCATGAAATTGACCGCTTTGGTGAGGCTCTACTACGTTGAGGTAATCAATCGCACTCACAGCCTTATAACGATACCTAAGCCGCTTGATAAATTTCTCTATGTCGTCAGATACCATCTTTTCATCAAATGATTCTTTGGCGAACGTGAGGGTAACAAATAACTCGTTCGATTTGCCTTTAAAATTGTGATTTATCAAATACCGCATATTTTTGAATGTTTGCCGGAGTGAATTTTCGTTTTCGGAACGATTTTCTGATTTGTTGTATTCGCATATTTCGCCAGTTTCCAAATTGAGGTACGTGTACGCATCGAGTTTCTTAATATGTACCGCTGAATTCCGTTTTTTCATATGCTGAATTTCAATCAAGTGACCCATGTCCGTTACGGTTACATAATGGTTCTCCTGAATATCTACCGTTTTCTCATCGTTTTTGGTCATCGTATGTCTCACCTCTTTTTCTCGACTTGTTTAATTAAAAACAAGTTCACTATGTAAGTCCAAGTTTTATCGTTCTAGGGTGTATCCGAAGCCACCGTTTCCAGTCGCCATTGACATTGAGCCTTTCGGGCAGTGATTCTCTAACCGGGCCTAACCCGCCAGGTAAAAGATCCTGCCGGCTAAGGCACGGTAAGCCTATCACAGCCCTGCTCAACGTAAATGGACGCTTCGCTCTCCTTCTCACTGGCAGCATCTCCTATTTCAAATCTTTTTCAAGCTGTTCGAGCTTTTCGAGTGCTTCCATCATCTTTGGGATATTAGGCATCACCGTTGTTTGGTTATAGTATGTCTCTAATGCAAATATCACTATCGCATTCATTGTTAATCCACGTTTTTCAGCTTCTGATTTCAACCAAGCGTGCATCTCTTCTGAAATATGGGCATTCAATCGTTTTACCGCCATCTTTACCACTCCTTTTTGATATAGAAAAAGGCAACCGGTGGTGGTTGCCCCTTCCCTATTAAGTTGTAACTCAATTATAACTCAAATTGTGCTCATGTCAATTTAAATATTACCCTTTTTCCGTGTTTCCGGTTGGAAGCAAAAGACGGGAATCGACAGCCCAAGGGAACCCCCGCCAGAGGCGACCCCTTACGCTACCGATTCCCGCCGTCAGGCTTTGCAATCAGATATCCGGCTATATGCTCATTTACGCTGTTATGATGCCTATTCGGGTGTTTCAGAGCCCCTTTTTAGGTTATACTGTTCATAAGTTATCGTATTTGAAA
>NZ_CP025131.1 GCF_002833405.1 Planococcus sp. MB-3u-03
GTACCATTTTATAGTATTCAAAATTCCTGTATCTAATGAAAATTTGGGTTTCCAATTTAAAATCTCTGTTGCTTTCAGTGAGTTCAAAAATTGATGATCAATTTCATGTTTAGCTACATTTAATACAGTAGGAGTTATTCCCTCTTTTCCACTAATTTTGATTATTTTATTTACTAGTTCAATAACAGTAATAGGATCTTCATTACTAAAATTAAAAGCTTCTCCAAGTATACTTGGATTTCTCTCCATATTTTCTGCAAGGTTAAGATATGCCTCTACAGCATCAAGTATATACAAATAATCGCGTGTAGATTGACCATTTCCACGAATTAAAGGTATCTCTCCTTTTATAATAGACATAATACTACTAGGAACTATTCTAGTTAAATTAAGGTCCCCCTCCCCATATATATTTCCACACCTAGTGATACATACAGGAGAGTTAAATGTGTGAAAATAAGTCGACGATAACATATCAGTGGCACTTTTTGAAACATCATAAGGAAAAATACCGTTAAGATGATTTTCCTCAGAATAAGGCAATTTTAATGTAGTACCATATGCTTTATCACTTGAAGCGACTATTATTTGTTTAACCTTATCCGATCTTTTTGATGCCTCTAATACATTCCATGTGCCTC
Organism: Planococcus sp. MB-3u-03; assembly: GCF_002833405.1. Classification (NCBI taxonomy): domain Bacteria; kingdom Bacillati; phylum Bacillota; class Bacilli; order Caryophanales; family Caryophanaceae; genus Planococcus; species Planococcus sp. MB-3u-03. The sequence continues at coordinate 642 of NZ_CP025131.1, forward strand.
TAATATTACTTTCAAACGTTTCTATTGGATTTTCAGAGCCAACTTTAACATCTGTTTGTGCCCCAAGATGAAAGATAGTTTCAATCTCATAGGTTTCTATAACTTCTTTTAATAAAAATAAGTCTGTTAAATCACCTTTAATCATGGTCATTGATAAAGTACTACCTGACTTTACTAAAACAGAATCTTCTTTTAATTCTCTATATAAACCTACTACTTTTGCTTCTAAATGAATTAATCTCTCACATAAATGAGATCCTACAAATCCATTACTACCTGTAACCAATACATTTCTTTTTTTCCACATTTTGTCATCTCCTACTATTAGTGATCCAAGGGATTTCTCCTTGGTTCCAAATATCATTTAGTGTTTCGACATCCTTTTCTGTGTCTATACCCTTCCAAAAATCTTCATGTTTAAATACAGCTAATTCTTTTTGATTCACTAATCGATTAAGTGGGCCTTCTTCTATCGATTCGTTACTTCTAAAGTATTCAATCACTTTCTTTTCCATCACCATGTAACCACCATTTATTATTTCATCCATTTTAGGCTTTTCGTTAAATTTTATGGCTAATCCATTTTCCACTTCAATCACACCATATTGTGAAATAGGATTTATACCGGTAATTGTGGTCAATACTTTTTTTTCTTCATGATATTTTAAAAGTTCATTGAGGTTTACGTTACTAATTCCATCTCCGTAAGTAAGAAAAAAACGTTCTCCTAAGTGAGACGAAATTGTTAAAACTCTACTAGCCGTTTCAGAATCTTCACCTGTATCCAATACTTTAACATTCCACTTTTTATTTGGATTTTTCTCGAAATAATCGTAGAATAATTCCTTTTTGTATCCTGCGCATAACAGAAAATCATTAAACCCATAACGGGAAAAATGATTCATAATGTGAATAATAATTGGAACATCACCTATTTTTATTAATGGTTTAGGCGTA
>NZ_CP025132.1 GCF_002833405.1 Planococcus sp. MB-3u-03
TGCGCTCAGTAAAACCTTGGAATTGACCGGCGGGCGCGTCGTCGTCCTCGGCACCCCCGCTGAAGAAGGCGGGCCGAATGGCAGCGCGAAAGGAAGTTTCGTCAAACACGGACTTCTCGAAAAAATCGATGCCGCATTGATGCTTCACCCGTCTGGAAACTCGGCGGTTACAGGCCCTTCGCTCGCCGTCGACCCGCTGAGTTTTCATTTCTACGGCAAGCCGGCCCATGCTGCCGGGTCTCCTGAAAAAGGCATCAATGCACTCGATGCCGTGCTTCAATTGTTCAACGGCATCAATGCCCTTCGCCAACAATTACCGGATGATGCACGGGTGCATGGCATCATCACGCACGGAGGCGACGCGCCGAATATCATTCCGGAATACGCCTCTGCCCGCTTCTACATCCGCGGAGATTCTTGGAAAAAGACCGCCGAGACGGCGAAAAAAGTGCGTGCCATCGCTGAAGGCGCTGCCCTTGCAACAGGTGCCCGTGTCGAAATCGAACGTTTCCAGAATGAAGTGAAGGATCTTGTTGTCACGCCTGAGCTCGATGAAATCCTAAAAGCCGAACTTGAAACACTAGGCGACACAGTAGCCGCTTCGCGCATTTCCGGGCTCGGTTCGACCGATGCCGGCAATATCAGCTATGAAGTGCCGACTGCCCACGGCTATATCAAAATCGGACCCGAAAGCCTCATTGCCCATACCGAAGAATTCCGGGAAGCCGCCCGTTCGAAAGCAGGCGATGAAGCCTTGATCAAAGGCGCCAAAGCATTGGCGCAAACAGGTTACCGTTTGCTGACTGAACACGCGTTATTGGCGCAAGTCAAGCAAGCCCATATCCGGTCACTTGCCACCAAACAACAAGATTAAAAACCAGCGCCCCTGCGCTGGTTTTTTAGAGGTGTTAAGGAAGTCATAGCTTTTCATTTACAAATTATTTAATATCCTAGTTAATTCTAATGAAAAATAAAAGCGAGTTGAATAAATAATTATTCGACGCTAGTGGAGTGCAAGCCGGCGACTCCTTCGGGACCAGCGCGAGCCGAAGACCCTGCAGGAGCGTCAGCGACGAAGCGGCTGAGGCCGTGCCCGCGGAAAGCGTCCGGCTGTAACGGAACCTGAAAGACTGCAGAAGTTTCTCAACACCTAAAAAAAAAGCGATTCCCATTTAAAGGGAATCGCTTTTTCCTATTACAAGTTCTTTAATTCTTCCATGCGTTTTTCAACGGTTGCGTGCTTCTCGAGGTAATCCGCTTCTTTCTTGCGTTCTTCTGCCACTACCGCTTCCGGTGCTTTCGACACGAAGCGTTCGTTCGACAATTTGCCTTGAACGAGCTTGACTTCTTTCGCCCATTTGTCGAGTTCTTTTTGCAGGCGTTTCAATTCTTCTTCGATATCGATCAAGCCTTCAAGCGGCATGAACAATTCCGCTCCGGACACGACTGCTGACATCGATTTCTCTGGTGCTTCGATGTTGTGGCCAATCGTCAAAGTCTCCGGATTGCAGAAACGTTCGATGTACGCGGCGTTTTCTTCGAGCACCGACAAAGTTGTCGCGTCTT
>NZ_CP025133.1 GCF_002833405.1 Planococcus sp. MB-3u-03
CTTAAGAAGGCTGCCTTTATTGATTCAGACCTCTCTAGCTGTATCAGAGGTGACCGAAAAGTGGGGGCATATCCCAAGAAAATTTTTGGATTAGCAAGATATTTTCGAGTTACCTGTATTAATCCGATTTATCTAGTTGCATTGAAATTTGATAGTAATAAAATTTAATCCGCCTCTAACTTACTACCAGTTAATAACGTTAATAATGATTTAGCATTTTCTAATAAATCATCATAGGTAATTACCTCGATTTTATCTCTAAAAACTAAATTTCTTCTTCTAAGCTTCTCTTTTGTTTCTAGTGTCAGAGTATTAGATCTTCCAATTACCACATAGCCTTTTGGTGAATACAATTCTTGAATTTTTTCACGTGCATATGAGTTATTATGTTCAATCCACTCTAACCAGTCCATTATTTGTTGTTCTGCATGTACCAACGCACTGGCTGGATTGCCTTGTTTGGTATAAACATTTAAAGTACTAGCTTCAATTTCAACAACATCATAAAGTCCATTATATCTTTTCAAAACATAGTCAGCTTCGTATTCCGAACCAAACCTATGCTTATCTAATACCTCAATATATTCTGTTCCAAATAAAATTGGATAAGTCGTTAATATTTCTTGTAGTCTATTCTCATTTCTCGAGATATTATTTAATCCTACTGACAATTCATTAATTCCATCTTTTAAATTATTAATTACAAATTGAGCACTATCCAGTTTTTTTAGTTTTTCCATTAATTTATTCTTATAATAATTTACTTCACCGAATGAATAAATTCTGGGTATTTTCGCTACTGTCAATTCACCTTTTTGTTTTTCAAAATCTGGAACTAAAGTATCTGCAAGTTTGTATTTTTTTACTTCATTATTTTCATCTATTAACTCGAAACCATGTTCATATAACTGGTTATAATAGCCGCTAAGGCTCTCTTCCAATTTATCGTGATTTAGGAAAACAGGTATATTGTAAATAACTGACATAGCCAATTCATGAAGTATTGCTTTGTCTAATTCATCTTGCGACGCTTCAACAGATGTTTGCAATAATGCTACCATCTCAAGACTGTTATAGGAGCTATTAAATGTATAACAAATAATGTGAAGTAGCGGTTTGTCATCTTGATCTACGTCAAAAATCATTTCTTTAACAATCTTGTAAAACTCAGAATCCTTTTCATATTTCTCTATATTTATTTCAACGTCTTTTTTTGTAGATGAATACCTTTCATATTCTTCGTCAGTGTTCTCGCCATTCATTGTAATAAAAGTACGTAATAAAGTGGATTTCTTATACAAATCTAACCTATTCATGCATTTCCCCCTT
>NZ_CP025134.1 GCF_002833405.1 Planococcus sp. MB-3u-03
TAGGTTTTTCTGAATATATAAGAAGTACGCCAAAAGAAGAGCAGGCACAAGTCCTTTTAGATTTGCATTCCCAGCTTAGTGATTGTTATACAGAAATCAAGAAACTAAATGCATCAGCAAACTTTAAAGCTTTTACCGATAATATTGTGCTAGCTTACCCTCGTTATGAAGACGGGGAAGGGCAGCTCGGAAATATCATAACCAGTATAAGTGAATTTCAACTCAACATGACTCTGAATGGGTATTTTGTGCGAGGAGGAACATCATTAGGTGATTATTACGGTGATGATACTTTCGCCTTTGGCCCAGCGCTTTTAGAGGCTCATGACTTAGAAAGTATTTACGCGATTCATCCACGCATTGCTATAAGCAACACGGTGGCTGCTTTAATGGGCGTATACATAAAACAGTTTTATGGAGGAAGTCATGCCCCACAATCAGAACAATTACTCTTGGACTTAGAAGATAATATCTATTTTATAAATTACCTTTATTATATAGAAGACCTTTTTTATGATGGCTTACCTGTAGCTAAATATCTTGATATGGTCATGACACATAAAGAGAAAATTGAAGCCGCGCTTGAAAAGTACTCTGATGACCCAAAAATCGAGAGCAAATATAGTTGGGTAGCTAAATACCATAACCATTATTGCGATGTTTATTTACCGTCCAAAAAGAAGGTGCAAGATTTAAATATCGGAAATTATAAAATATCATCTCTTTCAAGCGGAAATTTTATTAGCTTATATTCCGCATTAAGAACTGGACTAATGAAGTAAATGATAGAAAAAAACCAGGTGCATGAGCTCCTGGTTTTTTTAGATTTATAAATTTACCTTCAGTAGCTGTTTGCTAAATAGTTGGCCTTTTTCTTCGGCGAAATGGTCAACACTTGTAGAAGTCCCAACTTCATTTCTCTCTAAATGTAAATTAAAGTGTTCTCCTAGTTCAGTACGTACCGGCGAATCGATGCTTTGCGAAATAATAATTATACGAAGTCCACCATTGACGAAATCTGACAAATACTCAGTTATTTTATCGCTTTTTGCATTAAAAAATGAAAATTCATCAATCACCATTTTTTCTTTATCCTTTTCCTTCTTTTTATCCATTTTATATTCTCTAATCTCAATTTTATATAGATTTTCCATTTTTGTTCCTACTTGCTATTATATTTCATCACTTTTCTCCATTATATCTACTAAGTTTTGTGATAATTCTTG
>NZ_CP025135.1:0-7500 GCF_002833405.1 Planococcus sp. MB-3u-03
TTGGAACACTTAGACGAAATTTGGTCGAGTGTCTTAGCCCAAGTCGAGAAAAGAATCTCCAAGCCCAGTTTTGAAACTTGGCTCAAATCTACCAAGCTCTTGTCCTATAAAGAAGATACTGTCACCATTTCAGCCCCGAATTCATTTGCGCGCGACTGGCTCGAAAACCATTACGTGCACTTGATCACCGGCATTTTGACAGACCTTACAGGGGACGAAGCGCTTATTAAATTTGTGGTGCCAAAAGATCAGGATATGGATGATTTCCAGCTTCCCGCTCCCCGTGTCAAACCGGGGCAGGCGGAGCAGCAAGAGTTTTTGCCGGGTATGCTCAACCCGAAATATACCTTTGACACGTTCGTCATCGGCTCCGGCAACCGCTTTGCACATGCTGCATCACTGGCTGTCGCCGAAGCACCGGCAAAAGCTTATAACCCGCTTTTCATCTATGGAGGCGTAGGACTTGGCAAGACCCACCTTATGCACGCAATCGGACATTATGTCATTGAACACAACCCAGACGCCAAAGTGGTTTATTTGTCGTCGGAAAAATTCACCAACGAGTTCATCAACTCGATCCGTGACAACCAAACCGTCGATTTCCGCAATAAATACCGCAATGTCGATATTTTGCTCATTGACGATATTCAATTTTTAGCGGGAAAAGAGCAGACGCAGGAAGAATTCTTCCATACATTCAATACGCTGCACGAAGAATCCAAACAGATCATCATCTCCAGCGACCGGCCGCCAAAAGAGATCCCGACACTTGAAGACCGCTTGAGATCGCGCTTTGAATGGGGATTGATCACCGATATCACGCCGCCGGACTTGGAAACGCGGATTGCCATTTTGCGCAAAAAAGCCAAAGCGGACGGCCTGGACATCCCGAACGATGTCATGACCTATATCGCCAATTCAATCGATTCCAACATCCGCGAGCTCGAAGGCGCCTTGATTCGCGTCGTCGCTTATTCCTCCCTGATCAACCGGGACATGAGCGCAGAGCTTGCTGCAGAAGCATTGAAAGACATCATGCCGAACTCCAAGCCGAAAGTGATCACCATCTTGGACATCCAAAACGCAGTCGGCGAACAGTTCAACGTCAAATTAGATGATTTCAAAACGAAGCGCCGCACGAAGGATATTGCGTATCCACGTCAAATCGCGATGTATTTGTCACGTGAAATGACGGATTTTTCATTGCCGAAAATCGGCGAGGAATTCGGCGGCCGCGATCACACAACGGTCATCCATGCACATGAAAAAATCAACACGATGCTGAAAGAGAACCAGCAGCTTCAGCAGGATATTAAAGAAATTCGATCTGCACTCGGGAAATAAGACTGTGGATAACCCCCGATTTTCTTAAGCAGTTTATGCACAGTTTGTCTACATGTGGATAAGCTGCCTTTATTGCTCATATCGGGCTTATCCACATATTCACAGCCCCTACTACTATTACTGTCTTTAAGTACTAATAACTAAAATATATATATAAGCGAGGTTCGAGAATGAAATTCGAGATAAAACGTGAGCGATTAGTTGAAGGTTTAAACGATGTAATGAAAGCAGTCAGTTCAAAAACAACGATTCCGATTTTGACTGGGATCAAGATGGATGTCTCTACAGAAGGAATGCGGTTAACAGGAAGTGATTCAGATATCACGATCCAAACCTTTATTCCTGCAGAAGAGGATGGAAAACAATTGATCGATGTCACTGAAGGCGGAAGCATCGTCCTTCAGGCAAAAGTATTCGGGGAAATAGTCCGCAAATTGCCGACTAATGAAGTCGAAATCGAAATTAACGGCAATTTCCAGACGCATATCCGTTCAGGAAAATCCGAATTCCACTTGATCGGGCTTGACGCGATGGATTATCCACAATTGCCGGATATCCAAGATGACCGCATTTTCACGATTCCAGCGGATCTGTTGAAAACAATCAATAGAGAAACGGTATTTGCTGTGTCCAGTTCTGAAACGCGCCCGGTGCTTACTGGCGTTCATTGGGAAGTAAAAGATGGAGAGCTGGTTTGTGTTGCGACCGACAGCCACCGTTTGGCACGCCGCAAAACGAAACTCGAAACTTTACCGGAAGGGGAGTATAGTGTCGTCATTCCAGGGAAAAGCTTGAATGAATTGAACAAAATCCTCGATGACACATCCGATCCGGTTGAAATCGTCATGACCAACCAGCAAGTGTTGTTCAAATCGAAGCACATCTTGTTCTTCTCCCGTCTATTGGAAGGGAACTACCCAGATACATCACGCCTCATTCCGTCTGAATACAAAACGACGGTAACGGTAAACGGCCGTTCATTGCTTCAGGCAATCGACCGTGCATCACTATTGGCGCGTGAAGAACGCAATAATGTCGTACGCTTTTCTACCAATGAAGGAAGCGAAGTGGAAGTCTCCTCGAATTCCCCGGAAGTCGGGAAAGTCGAAGAGCAATTGCAGGCACAAAGCGTTGACGGTGAAGAGCTGAAGATTTCCTTCAGTGCGAAGTTCATGATGGATGCTTTGAAAGCGATCGATGGACAAGACGTCGTCATCCAATTTACTGGAGCGATGCGCCCGTTCATTTTGAAATCAGCCTTGGATGACTCGATTCTTCAGCTGATTCTTCCTGTCCGGACATATTAATTGGAACCAAAACCCTCAGGATAGCCCATAAAGGCTATCCTTTTTACTTATGGGTGCAAATAGGGTAAAATAAAGGGATAGACTACGAATCGAAGGATGAGTGCATTTTGAAGGAAATCGGTATTGAAACAGAATTTATTACACTTGGGCAGTTGCTGAAAATGACGGACACGATTAGTTCAGGTGGCATGGCCAAATGGTTTTTGAGTGAACATGAAGTATTCGTGAACGGAGAAGCGGAAGACCGCAGAGGGCGCAAATTGCGTCCGGAAGATACTGTGAACATACCGGGGACGGGGGAATTCCGCATCGTTGTCGCCGAAGGCATGAGCTTCGATGCGGATTGACAACCTCGAGTTAGTCAATTACCGCAACTATGAAACGCTCAAGCTCGATTTCTCGCCGGAGATCAACGTCTTTATCGGCGAGAACGCGCAAGGCAAAACCAATATCATGGAATCGCTCTATGTTTTATCGATGGCGAAATCCCACCGGACAAGCAATGACAAAGAATTGATACGCTGGGACGCGGAATATGGTAAAATTAAAGCTGATGTGCTCCGGAAATATGGCAAACTGCCGCTTGAAATCAGCTTTTCCAAAAAAGGCAAAAAAGCGAAAGTGAACCACCTGGAGCAGAGGCGGCTGAGCGATTATATCGGCCAATTGAACGTCGTCATGTTCGCTCCTGAAGACTTGCATTTAGTCAAAGGCAGCCCGCAAGTAAGGCGCCGCTTCATCGATATGGAAATCGGCCAGATTTCACCGGTCTATCTCCACGATCTCGTCAATTACCAGAAGCTGTTGAAACAGCGCAACCATATATTGAAGCAGCATTACGGCAAACAGGCGATCAATGACGTCATGTTCGAGGTGTACACCGAACAATTCATTGAAGCTGCTGTAAAAATTATACAAAAAAGATTCCAGTTCATGGAATTGCTGCAAAAATGGGCAGAGCCGATTCATCATGGCATTTCCCGTGGGCTTGAAAAACTGGAAATCCGCTACCAGCCGATTAGTGGGTTGAAGCCCGAATGGACGCCTGCTGAAATGGCGTCCTTTTTAGAGCAAAAGCTCCAGGAAGTGAAAAAGCGTGAGCTCGACCGTGGCGTAACACTGGTCGGCCCGCATCGCGACGATCTGCAGTTCATGGTCAATGGCTACGACGTCCAGACTTACGGCTCCCAAGGACAGCAGCGCACGACAGCCCTGTCCTTGAAACTCGCGGAAATTGAACTGATCAAGCAGGAAGTCGGCGAAGCGCCGGTTCTCTTGCTGGATGACGTACTTTCCGAACTGGACGATTACCGCCAGTCGCATTTACTCAACACCATCCGCGGATCCGTGCAGACTTTTGTCACAACCACCAGTGTCGAAGGCATCCAGCACGAGACCATTCAAAGCGCCCGCCTTTTCGAAGTATCGAAAGGAACGGTCAAGGAGTGAGCATATATGTATGTCCAGATCGGAGCCTCCCAATTGATTGCCGTCACGGAAATCCTTGCGGTGGTCCATCATGAACACTATGTCCACTCCGCTTTTACGCGGCTTTTAGTCCCGCCTGAAGCAGTGAAATCCTATGTCGTCACCGATGATTTCGTCTACGGGTCACCTTATCGGCCCCAGGCATTGTTAAATAAAATTCAGCAAAACAGGTTATAACCGGTCAATGGAAATAATGAGTTGTCAAGAAAGAGCAGGTGAACGGAATGGCTATGGAAGATACGAATCTTGAGCAATCTTATGGCGCCAATCAGATTCAAGTATTGGAAGGCTTAGAAGCGGTCCGGAAACGGCCAGGTATGTATATCGGTTCTACGGGATCGAGAGGACTGCACCATTTAGTATGGGAAATCGTGGATAACAGTATCGATGAAGCCCTTGCCGGCTATTGCGATGAAATCCGCGTCACAATCGAAAAAGACAATTGGATCCGGGTCGAAGATAATGGCCGCGGGATTCCAGTCGATATGCAAGAAAAAATGGGCCGTCCGGCTGTTGAAGTCATCATGACGGTCCTTCACGCCGGCGGTAAATTCGGCGGCGGCGGCTATAAAGTATCCGGCGGCCTCCACGGCGTCGGCGCATCTGTCGTCAATGCTTTATCCGAAACGACGGAAGTTTATGTGCACCGGGACGGCAAGCGCCATTTTATTCAATTTGAGCGTGGCGCAGTCAAAAAAGAACTTGGCGTCATCGGCGAAGCCGACAAGACCGGCACAACGATCCGCTTTAAAGCGGACGGGGAAATCTTTAAAGAAACAACGGTTTACGAATTCGATATCCTGGATCACCGCCTCCGCGAGCTCGCTTATTTGAACCGCGGCTTGAAAATCGTGATTGCAGATGAACGGGAAGGCTTGGAGCAGGAAAAGAAATACCACTATGAAGGCGGTATCAAATCCTACGTCGAGCATTTGAACAAATCGAAAGACCCGCTTCACGAAGAAGCGATTTTCGTTGAGTCGGAGCGCGACGGCATCAATGTCGAAGTCGCGATGCAATACAACGGCGGATTTGCGGCGAATATCTTTTCATTCGCGAACAATATCAGCACCCATGAAGGCGGAACGCACGAATCCGGCTTTAAAACGGCGTTGACGCGCGTCATCAACGATTACGGCCGCAAGAATGGCTTGTTAAAAGATGCTGAAGCGAACTTGACTGGTGAAGACGTAAGGGAAGGGTTGACGGCGATCATTTCCGTTAAGCATCCGGACCCTCAATTCGAAGGCCAGACCAAGACAAAGCTCGGCAACACTGAAGTATCGACCATCGTCAATAATTTGTTCTCCAATGGATTTGAACGCTTCTTGCTGGAAAATCCATCAACGGCAAAGAAAATCATCGAAAAGGGCATCATGGCTTCCCACGCCCGAATGGCTGCCAAAAAAGCACGCGAATTCACGCGCCGCAAATCGGTCCTTGAAGTATCAAGCCTGCCAGGGAAACTTGCAGACTGCTCTTCACGTGATCCGAAAATCAGCGAAATTTACATCGTAGAGGGAGATTCAGCGGGCGGATCCGCAAAATCCGGCCGAGATCGCCACTTCCAGGCGATTCTGCCCTTGCGCGGAAAAATCCTTAACGTAGAAAAAGCGCGTCTGGATAAAATTCTTGTAAACGCAGAAATCCGTAATATCATTACTGCACTTGGAACCGGCATCGGTGAAGAGTTCAATCTTGATAAAGCGCGTTACCATAAAGTCGTCATCATGACCGATGCCGATGTCGACGGCGCCCACATCCGGACCTTGCTGTTGACGTTCCTATTCCGCTATATGCGCCCATTGATCGAAGCAGGCTATATTTATATTGCACAGCCGCCATTGTTCCAGATCAAACAAGGCAAGCATGTCGATTATGTTTATTCGGATGCACAGCTGAAAGAAGCATTAGCAAAACTTCCGGGATCACCTAAGCCGCATGTCCAGCGCTATAAAGGACTCGGCGAGATGAATGCCACTCAATTATGGGATACCACGATGGATCCTGATTTCCGTACCTTGCTGCAAGTCACGCTCGAAGATGCGATGACAGCGGATGAGACTTTCCATATGTTAATGGGAGATGACGTCGAACCGCGCCGCAATTTCATTGAAGAAAACGCCAGTTATGTGAAGAACTTGGATGTATAACGCAACAAGAGTTGAGAGGAGGCTGCGGATATGGCGGAACGGCCAGGCAGCGGAGTAGAAGAAATAAATATCAGCACGGAGATGCGCACATCATTCCTTGACTATGCAATGAGTGTCATCGTTTCACGTGCGTTGCCAGATGTCCGGGACGGCTTGAAGCCGGTGCATCGGCGCATTTTATATGCCATGCATGACCTCGGAATCACAGCGGATAAAGGCTATAAAAAGTCGGCACGTATTGTCGGTGACGTAATCGGTAAATATCACCCGCACGGTGATAGCGCGGTTTATGAAACGATGGTACGGATGGCTCAGGATTTCAGCTATCGCTATATGCTCGTCGACGGCCACGGGAACTTCGGTTCTGTAGATGGTGACGCAGCAGCAGCAATGCGCTACACAGAATCCAAGATGTCAAAAATTTCCATGGAACTTTTGCGTGATTTAAATAAAAACACAGTTGATTATAAGGAAAACTATGATGGTCAGGAAAAAGAACCGGTTGTCCTCCCAAGTAGATTTCCGAACTTGCTTGTCAACGGAACTTCCGGAATCGCAGTCGGAATGGCTACCAATATCCCGCCTCATAATCTAGGGGAGACGATCGATGCAGTTCTGGCCTTAGCCGAAAACCCGGCCATCACGACTGAAGAATTGCTCGACTTTCTTCCAGGGCCCGATTTCCCGACCGGAGGCATCATCCTCGGACGGAGCGGCATCCGCCGCGCCTACGAAACCGGTAAAGGTTCGGTGTTGATCCGTGCGGTCGTTGAAATCGAAACAAAACCGAATGGCAAAGAAGTAATCCTCATCCACGAACTTCCTTATCAAGTCAATAAAGCGCGTCTGATCGAGAAAATCGCAGAATTGGTGCGCGACAAAAAAATCGACGGCATCACCGATTTGCGCGACGAATCCGACCGCAACGGCATGCGCGTCGTGATTGAAGTGCGCAGAGACGCAAGCGCCAATGTCCTATTGAACAATTTGTACAAACAGACAGCGATGCAGACAAGCTTCGGCATCAATATGCTTGCGCTCGTCGATGGCCAGCCGAAAGTTCTTGGCTTGAAAGACGTCCTTTATCATTACCTGGAGCACCAGAAAGTCATTATCCGCCGCCGCACAGAATTCGATCTGCAAAAAGCGGAAGACCGTGCGCATATCCTTGAAGGCTTGCGCATCGCATTAGATCATATTGATGCCAT
>NZ_CP025135.1:12500-85000 GCF_002833405.1 Planococcus sp. MB-3u-03
AGCAGTGATGGCAAGAGGTTTACCTCAGAGTCCCTGATTTCACACTGCCAAGAAAAGCCTCTAGCGAGGCGGGAGGTGCCCATACCGCAAACCGACACAGGTAGGCGAGAAGAGAATTCTAAGGTGAGCGAGTGAACTCTCGTTAAGGAACTCGGCAAAATGACCCCGTAACTTCGGGAGAAGGGGTGCTCTGGTAGGGTGAATAGCCCGAGAGAGCCGCAGTGAATAGGCCCAGGCGACTGTTTAGCAAAACACAGGTCTCTGCAAAACCGTAAGGTGACGTATGGGGCTGACGCCTGCCCGGTGCTGGAAGGTTAAGGGGAGTGCTTAGCGCAAGCGAAGGTGCGAACCGAAGCCCCAGTAAACGGCGGCCGTAACTATAACGGTCCTAAGGTGGCAGGAAATTCCTTGTCGGGTAAGTTCCGACCCGCACGAAAGGCGTAACGATCTGGGCACTGTCTCAACGAGAGACTCGGTGAAATTATAGTACCTGTGAAGATGCAGGTTACCCGCGACAGGACGGAAAGACCCCGTGGAGCTTTACTGTAGCCTGATATTGAATTTTGGTGCAACTTGTACAGGATAGGTAGGAGCCAGAGAACCCGGGCGCCAGCTTCGGGGAGGCGTCGGTGGGATACTACCCTGGTTGTATTGAACTTTAACCCACAAGCCTTAGCGGCTTGGGAGACAGTGTCAGGCGGGCAGTTTGACTGGGGCGGTCGCCTCCTAAAGAGTAACGGAGGCGCTCAAAGGTTCCCTCAGAATGGTTGGAAATCATTCGCAGAGTGTAAAGGCACAAGGGAGCTTGACTGCGAGACGGACAGGTCGAGCAGGGTCGAAAGACGGACTTAGTGATCCGGTGGTTCCGCATGGAAGGGCCATCGCTCAACGGATAAAAGCTACCCCGGGGATAACAGGCTTATCTCCCCAAGAGTCCACATCGACGGGGAGGTTTGGCACCTCGATGTCGGCTCATCGCATCCTGGGGCTGTAGTCGGTCCCAAGGGTTGGGCTGTTCGCCCATTAAAGCGGTACGCGAGCTGGGTTCAGAACGTCGTGAGACAGTTCGGTCCCTATCCGTCGCGGGCGCAGGAAATTTGAGAGGAGCTGTCCTTAGTACGAGAGGACCGGGATGGACACACCGCTGGTGTACCAGTTGTTCTGCCAAGAGCATCGCTGGGTAGCTATGTGTGGCCGGGATAAGTGCTGAAAGCATCTAAGCACGAAGCCCCCTCAAGATGAGATTTCCCATTGCGCAAGCAAGTAAGATCCCTCAAAGACGATGAGGTAGATAGGTTCGGGGTGGAAGCGTGGCGACACGTGCAGCTGACGAATACTAATCGATCGAGGACTTAACCAACAAACTGAAACGCACGTTTCCCCAATGTCGATTTATCCAGTTTTGAGTGAACAAGCTCAACAGAGTCCAGTGATGATGGCAAAGAGGCCACACCCGTTCCCATCCCGAACACGGAAGTTAAGCTCTTTTGCGCCGATGGTAGTTGGGGTTTCCCCTGTGAGAGTAGGACGTCGCTGGGCAAGTAGAAAGGCCGTTACCGGTTCATTCCGGTAGAGGTCTTTTTTTGTATGAAAATATTTCTTATTTCTTGTGAAGATAGTTTTTCAAAGGTAGGCTGAAGAAAAGGAAAGGTGGAATGAAGATGAGTAACTTATATACTTACGAAGTAAAGCAAGCAGATGGCAACATGGAACAGCTAGAAAATTTTAAAGGAAAACCATTGGTGATTGTCAATACAGCAAGCAAATGTGGACTAACTCCGCAATTTGAAGGCTTACAACATTTGTATGAAAAATATAAAGATCAAGGCTTAGAAATTCTCGGGTTCCCCAGCGGGCAATTCAACGATCAGGAATTCCACACACAAGAGGAAACACTGGAGTTTTGTCGTAAGAATTACGGAGTGAGCTTTCCCGTTTTTTCTAAAATAGACGTAAATGGTGAGTTCGCTGATCCACTTTTTAAGTATTTGACTTCTTGGGGCACAAGCGAAGTAAGTGGAGAGATTAAATGGAACTTTACTAAGTTTCTTATTGATCGCCAAGGAAATATTGTTCAACGTTACGAACCACAGGTTGAGCCGGAGCAAATGGAGAAAGATATACAGAAAATTTTATGATCCATTAGTCGGAATAGTTTTACTTTTATCAGTTTCTTGACACCCCCTGAAACCGCTGATAACCTTACAATAATATTCAAAAGGAAGCAGGAGGCGTGTCAATTATGTGGGAATCGAAATTTCTTAAAGAAGGGTTAACCTTCGATGATGTATTGCTAGTGCCAGCTCATTCAGAAGTGTTGCCGAAGGATATTGATTTGTCAGTGGAGCTGACGCCGAAAATCAAGTTGAACATTCCAATTATCAGTGCCGGAATGGACACGGTGACGGAAGCAAAAATGGCTATTTCAATGGCGCGCCAAGGCGGTCTTGGGGTCATTCATAAAAACATGAGCATCGAAGAGCAGGCTGAACAAGTAGTGACTGTCAAACGTTCGGAAAATGGCGTTATTACAGATCCTTTCTACCTGACTCCTCAGCACCAGGTTTACGATGCTGAACATTTGATGGGCAAATACCGTATTTCGGGCGTACCGATTGTTCAAAGTGAAGAAGATCTTACTTTAGTAGGTATCATCACTAACCGCGACCTCCGCTTTATCCAGGACTACTCTTTGGAGATTAAAGATGTCATGACGAAAGAGAAGTTGGTAACGGCTCCGGTCGGGACGACTCTAGAAGATGCTGAAAAAATTCTTCAGCAATACAAAATTGAGAAGTTGCCGATTGTGGATCAGAATGGCATGCTAAAAGGCCTTATTACCATCAAGGACATCGAGAAAGTGATCGAGTTCCCGATTGCTGCAAAAGACGAGCAGGGACGTTTACTTGCTGGTGCTGCTGTTGGCGTTACGTCGGATACGATGAAACGCGTCGAACAATTGGTAAAAGCCCATGTTGATGTTGTGGTCATCGATACAGCTCACGGTCATTCAGCAGGCGTATTGAACATGGTCAGCCAGATCCGCGAGGCGTATCCTGAACTGACCATTGTGGCAGGGAACGTGGCCACAGCGAGCGGAACGAAAGCTTTGATTGAAGCAGGTGCTGACATCGTTAAAGTTGGTATCGGACCAGGCTCTATTTGTACAACACGCGTTGTTGCCGGTGTAGGAGTTCCACAAATTACGGCTGTTTACGATTGTGCTACTGAAGCCCGCAAACATGGCAAGGCGATTATCGCAGATGGCGGCATTAAGTTCTCAGGCGATATTATCAAAGCGCTGGCTGCAGGCGGACATGTTGTTATGCTGGGCAGCTTGCTCGCAGGAACAACAGAAAGCCCAGGAGACACAGAAATCTTCCAAGGGCGCCGCTTTAAGACATACCGCGGCATGGGATCAATTGCTTCAATGGAAAAAGGATCGAAAGACCGTTATTTCCAAGATGAAGCGAAAAAATTGGTGCCGGAAGGAATTGAAGGGCGTTTGCCTTATAAAGGGCCTCTTACAGATACGATCCACCAATTGCTTGGAGGCATCCGTGCAGGTATGGGTTATTGCGGAACAAAAGATTTGCGGTCACTTCGTGAAGACGCACAATTTATCCGCATGACGGGTGCTGGGTTGATCGAGAGCCATCCGCATGACGTACAAATTACAAAAGAATCACCGAATTACTCGATGTAAGATGAGACACCTCCCTGGGGATTCCTGGGGAGGTGTTTTTTCGTTTCGCTTCCAAAGAATATGATAAAATAGCAAAAGGAATGAAATGATGGAGGACAAGCGAGTGAAAAGTATTGTGAAATGGGTTCAAGTATTAACGATAATGGCTGTGACTCTCATGATCGTGATGCCGAATCGCGTGCAGGCGGAAGAAACTGTTCCTGTATTGGCGGATGCGGCGATTGTTGTAGATGCAGAGACCGGACAAATTTTATACGGGCAAAATGATGAAGCCGTCCTTGGTATCGCTTCTATGAGCAAAATGATGAGTGAATACCTCTTGTTTGAAGCGATCGAGGAAGGTGTCGTCAGCTGGGACGATGAATATGAAGTGACGGATTATAGCCACCGGATTTCGCAGGATTTGCGCTTGAGCAATGTGCCGCTGCGCCGGGATGGTTCCTATACGATGAAGGAGTTATATGAAGCAATGGCGATTTATTCGGCGAATGCGGCGACGATTGGCATTGCAGAAACGATTGCGGGTACTGAGAAAGAGTTTGTTCAGATGATGAATGATAAGGCGAAGGAAATGGGCATTGAAGACGCGCACTTCGTCAATTCTACAGGGCTTAATAATTCATTTCTTTTGGGTATGCATCCTGAGGGGACGGGAGAAGACGAAGAAAATACGATGTCTGCCCGTTCAGTTGCTGTGTTGACTAAAGCCTTGCTGGATGATTATCCAGCAATTCTTGATACTGCTAAAATTCCGGAATTGATGTTTCGCGAAGGTACGCCTGACCAAATTCGCATGGTCAATTGGAATACGATGCTTCCTGGCATGGACCATGAATATGAAGGAATGGATGGATTGAAGACCGGTACGACGGATTTTGCTGGCCATTCTTTTGCAGGGACTGCCAAACGTGACGGGGCCCGGTTGATTGCGGTAGTCATGAAAGCGGTCGATGCGAAAGGGGAAGGTTCCTATCAGGCTCGTTTTGATGCGACGCGTGCATTATTGGATCACGGCTTTGAATTTCAAGAAACGGAAATCATGAGAGCTGGCCAACAATTTATGGGGCAGGAATCCCTTCCTGTCGCAAAAGGTGAAAAAGAGCAAGTAGCGATAGCGGTTAACGAACCGGTCCGTTTGATGGTCCCGTCTGCTCAGCAAGAGGCATACCGGACCGAGCTTGAATTGACAGAAGGAGCCCCGATTGAGGCAGCTGTAGAGGAAGGGCAACTTGTAGGTAAGGTAAGGGTTTTGGATTCTGAAGGCAATGAAGTAGAATATCTGAAAGATGAAAAGCCCGCTGCGGATGTAGCCGCGACAGAAACGGTCGAGCGCGCCAATTGGTTTGCGCTGTCCATGAAAGGCGCGGTGGATTTCATTAAAGGCCTATTTTAAGAAAAACCAGCTCATCCTTTAGGGAGTGAGCTGGTTTTTTGGTATGTTCCAGCAGGTCATCAATTGGCCGATGCCCTGCTGGATTTCGCTTTCATCTAGGCCTCCGAAACCGAGGACAATTTTTGGCAAAGCGGATTTTTGCTTGAGCAGGTCGTAATTCTGCATCGCGAATACACGAATTCCTGCTTCGCTAGCCAAGGAAACTAAGGTTTGTTCTGTGCGTTCGGTATCGACGGTCAAAACGACGTGCATGCCCGCTTGCTCACCAGAAACAGTCACTATTGGTTGGTAAGGGACAAGTGCTTGGGTCAAGCATTCGAGCTTTTTCCGGTACAGTTTGCGCATGCGGTTTAAATGGCGCGAAAAATGGCCTTTCTGCATGAATGTCGCGACGATTTGCTGGTCGATGCGCGGCACGGTCGAGGTGTAATGCAAAAAGGTTTTGCGGTAGGCGTTCAACAGCCTCGGCGGCAACACGAGATAGGCGATGCGCAATGACGGCATGATGGATTTCGAAAAGGTACTAATATAGATGACCCGTCCGCCGACGTCCATGCTTTGCAGGGCAGGAATCGGCTGGCTCGTGTAGCGGAATTCGCTGTCGTAATCGTCTTCGATGATGTAGCGTTCGGGACTTGTGGCTGCCCAGTTCAATAGCTGTGCGCGGCGTGTGGCGCTTAAGATCGAGCCTGTCGGGAACTGGTGGGACGGAGTAACGTAGGCGATGTCGACGCCGGTTTTGTCGAGTTCCTGCACATCGATGCCATCTTCATCGACGGCAATAGGAAAGGCATGTCTGTCATCATGTTCGAAAATGCTATGGGTTAAGGCGTATCCCGGATTTTCAAAGCCGAAGCTCAAGTTTTTATCGAACAGACGGATCAACAGCGGCATCAATTGTTCGGTCCCGGAGCCGACGATGATTTGTTCCGGTTCGCACACGACACCGCGGGATTGATATAAATAACGGGCGATTTCAGCGCGCAGCGACTCGTCTCCCTGCGGATGGCCAGCGAGCAGGAGTTCATGGTTTTCTTCATCGATTACTTCGCGTGCCGTTTTGCGCCATGTCGGGAATGGGAATGAACGGGTATCGATGCGCGCTGGGTTAAAGTCATATACATAAGTGGGTTTTGGTACATCGCGGATAGCTGTTTCTTCTTGAGGCAGATCCAAATAAGCCAGTTCTTCCACCGGCATCGTGAAAAAGCCTTTGCGCGGGCGTGGTTCAATAAAGCCTTCTGCGACTAATTGGGAATAGGCGAGTTCGACAGTCGTCTGGCTGATCTGCAGATAATCCGCCAGTTTGCGCTTGCTCGGGAGCTTGGTGCCGACCGCGATTTTTCCGGCCGTGATGGCGGTACGGATTTCTCTATAAAGCTGCTTGTATAGCGGGATGGTTGATTGTTTTTGCAATTGAAACATGAGCATATCCATTGAGGTTCCTCAACTGACCTTTTAATTTAACGTAAACTGAGTCTTTTATATGGTCACAGTTTATTATACTGGAAACAACCAACAAAGGGAGGAATTTTCAGATGAGTGAAAAAGGCACAGATCGAGTGAAGCGTGGTATGGCAGAAATGCAAAAAGGCGGCGTCATTATGGACGTGGTCAATGCAGAACAAGCGAAAATTGCAGAAGCGGCAGGGGCGACGGCTGTTATGGCGCTCGAGCGCGTCCCATCCGATATCCGCAAAGAAGGTGGCGTGGCCCGCATGGCGGACCCGCGCATCACCGAAGAAGTGATGAATGCGGTGTCGATTCCGGTCATGGCGAAAGCACGCATCGGCCATATTACAGAAGCGCGCGTGCTAGAAGCGATGGGCGTCGACTATATCGACGAAAGCGAAGTGCTGACACCGGCGGATGAGGAATTTCACTTGCTGAAAAATGATTACACGGTGCCGTTCGTCTGCGGCTGCCGAAATATCGGGGAAGCGGCACGACGCATCGGAGAAGGGGCATCGATGCTGCGCACGAAAGGCGAGCCTGGCACAGGGAATATCGTCGAAGCGGTGCGCCATTTGCGCCAAGTAAATGCCGAAGTGCGCAATATCGTTGCAATGGGCGAAGACGAATTAATGACAGCCGCGAGAGACTTAGGTGCGTCTTATGAGTTTCTGAAAGAAGTGAAATTGCTCGGCCGTTTGCCGGTCGTCAACTTTGCAGCAGGGGGCATCGCGACACCAGCGGATGCAGCGCTCATGATGGAACTTGGGGCGGATGGCGTTTTTGTCGGATCCGGCATCTTTAAGTCCGACCAGCCAGAGCGTTTTGCGCGTGCCATCGTCGAAGCGACGGCTCATTATCAGGATTATGCGTTGATCGCGAAATTGTCGAAAGATCTTGGGCCGGCAATGAAAGGCTTGGAAATGGCGACAATCGGTGCGGCGGACCGCATGCAGGAAAGAAGCTGGTAACGATGAAAATCGGGGTATTGGCACTGCAAGGAGCGGTGCGTGAACATGTACAGGCGATTCAGGCATGCGGCGCGGAGGCTGTTGTGGTGAAGAAAGCAGCCGAGTTGGAAGAACTTGATGGCTTGGTGCTGCCAGGAGGCGAAAGCACGGCGATGCGCCGCTTGATCGACCGTGCGGAGTTGCTGGAGCCATTGAAACAATTTGCTCAGGCTGATAAGCCGATGTTCGGCACTTGTGCAGGGCTCGTGCTACTGGCAAAAGAAATTGATGGGCAGGAAGCTGCGCATCTCGGCGTCATGGACATGACCGTGGCGCGCAACTCCTTCGGCAGGCAAGTGGACAGTTTTGAAGCAGATCTGGATATTGTGGGAATTGACGCGCCGTTTCCGGCAGTATTTATCCGTGCCCCGCATATCGTGCGTGCTGGTGTGGATGTGGAAGTCTTGTGTGAATACGAGGGGCGCATTGTGTTGGCGCGGAGCGGGCCGTTCCTTGGCTGTTCATTCCATCCGGAACTGACCGGAGACCACCGGCTGATGCAATTGTTTTTGGACATGGTCGAAAACAGGGAACTCTTGCCAACCGAAGCGCACTATAGTAAAATATGAATAATTTCAAAGAAGAAACGTTGATGGGAATAGTAAAGCGCAGTTTTTCTGTAAGAGAGCCGGTGGTTGGTGTGAACCGGCGTCAAACGCGTTTGAATCCACCCCGGAGTTGCATGGTGATGAGCCAGTGCCGGTTTTAATGCCGTTATGTGATGAAGAGGATTGGCTTTTTTGCCGATCAATCAGGGTGGCAACGCGGGTAGCTCTCGTCCCTTTACCAAGGGATGAGGGCTATTTTTGCGTTGTTTTTTCTTATTTGACGAATACTTAAGGAGGAATTTCTATGTTGGATATCCGTTTTGTACGGGAAAATTTTGAACAAGTGAAAACGAAGCTCGGAAAGCGCGGGGAAGACATTTCCGTACTCGATGATTTCGGGGCGCTCGACCAGAAGCGTCGTGAACTGATCGTCCAGACCGAGAAATTGAAAGCGGAGCGCAACGAAGCGTCCCAGCAGATCGCTGTCATGAAGCGCAACAAGGAAAATGCGGACGAGGCGATCGCGAAAACACGCGAAGTCGGCGACCAGATCAAAGCGATCGACGATGAGCTGCGCGAAGTGGAAGAAAAACTTGACTACATCATGATGCGCGTGCCGAACATTCCGCACGACAGCGTGCCGTTCGGCGATTCTGAAGACGATAATGAAGAAATCCGTACATGGGGCGACAAGCCGGAGTTTGGCTTTGAAGCGAAGCCGCATTGGGACATCGCGACCGATTTGAACATCGTCGATTTCGAGCGTGCCGCGAAAGTGACGGGCAGCCGTTTCGTGTTCTACCGCGGGCTTGGCGCACGCCTTGAGCGTGCACTCATCAATTTCATGATGGACCTTCACCAGGAGGAGCATGGCTACGAGGAAATGCTGCCGCCATATATGGTCAACCGCGAAAGCTTGACGGGCACCGGGCAATTGCCGAAATTCGAGGAAGATGCGTTCTTGATCGAGAAGGAAGATTATTTCCTCATCCCGACTTCTGAAGTGCCGGTGACGAACTTCTACCGTGATGATATTTTAACGGCGGATATGCTGCCGCAAGCTTTCGCTTCTTACAGCGCGAATTTCCGCTCTGAAGCGGGTTCTGCAGGACGCGATACGCGTGGCTTGATCCGTCAGCATCAATTCAATAAAGTTGAGCTGGTGCGCTTTGTGAAACCGGAAGATTCTTATGACGAGCTTGAGAAACTGACGGGCCATGCAGAAAAAGTGTTGCAGCTGTTGGGCCTTCCATACCGCGTCTTGAAGATGTGCACGGCAGACCTTGGCTTTACTGCAGCGAAGAAGTACGATATTGAAGTATGGATTCCGACGCAGGAGACGTACCGTGAAATTTCTTCTTGCTCAAACTTTGAAGATTTCCAGGCGCGCCGCGCGAACATCAAGTTCCGCCGCGAAGCGAAAGGCAAGCCGGAATTCGTCCATACGCTAAACGGCAGCGGACTCGCTGTCGGGCGGACTGTGGCGGCATTGCTTGAGAACTACCAGCAGGAAGATGGCTCTGTTGCCATTCCTGAAGTCTTGCAACCTTATATGGGCGGAAAAACGACGATCCGCTGAACGAAAAGACCCGAATGGATTTCGGGTCTTTTTTTTTTGCAGTAAACGGGTAAACAATAAGAAACGTGAAAGGAGCGGTTCAAATGCAAGAAGTGGAATTTCACTTGATTGAAACCAATGGCATTCGCCTGCACGCAGCGGTAGCAGGACCGGAAGATGGGGAACTTGTGGTATTGCTTCACGGATTTCCGGAATTTTCCTATGGCTTCCATCACCAAATGGAAGAATTGGCCGCCTCGGGTTATCGAGTCGTCGTACCGGATCAGCGCGGCTATCATTTGAGCGATAAGCCGGAACAAATAGAAGACTACACGATTAATAAGCTAAGCGATGATATTGCCGGTTTGATTGAAGCATTCGGGGAAACTTCGGCGATTGTGATCGGCCATGATTGGGGAGGGGCGGTCGCCTGGCATTTGGCAGCAAGCAAGCCGGAATATGTTAAAAAGCTGATCGCTATCAACATTCCCCATCCGACAGCCATGCCACGTGTTTTCATGAAAAACCCGCTGCAATGGCTGAAAAGTTCATACATGGCGTTTTTCCAGCTCCCGGAAGTGCCGGAGAAGCTGATGGCTGCAAACGATTTTGAATCGATGAAACAGGCGATGAAAGGGACTGCAAGGCCGGATGCATTCACAGACCAAGAACTTGAACGGTACAAAGATGCGTGGAGCCAGCCAGGCGCTTTGACGGGCATGCTCAATTGGTACCGGGCGATCCGAAAAGGCAGCCTCCTGCAAATGCCAAAAGCCCCGCTGCGTATGCCGGTGCGCATCATCTGGGGTCTCGGCGACCAGTTCCTGTCGCCGATGCTCGCAACTGAAAGCTTAAAGTTCTGTGAGAACGCCGAACTTGTCTGGGTCGGCGAGGCGACGCATTGGGTGCATCATGAGCAGCCGGAGATTGTGAATCGTTTGATCAAGGAATTTTTGGCATAGAAAAACGGAAAACCCTACGCTTGGGTTTTCCGTTTATTTTTATTGCGTGCGCGCAAATCGCGGAAAAACTGGGTGAGCAGGCCGCCGCACTCATCCGCCATGACGTTTTCCGTCACTTCGCATTGGTGGTTGAAGCGCTCGTCGTTCAGCAGACGGTACAGCGAATCGACGCAGCCTGCCTTGCTATCGCGCGCGCCGTAGACAATATGCGGGATGCGCGATTGCAGAATGGCGCCGGCGCACATCGGGCAAGGCTCTAACGTTACGTAAAGCTTTGTGTCTTCAAGGCGCCAATTGTCGAGTGCTTCACAGGCTTGCTGGATTGCGAGCAATTCGGCGTGTGTCACCGCATTGCGCGTTGTTTCACGCAAATTATGGGCACGCGCGATGACGCGGTCGCCTTGTATGATAACGGCGCCGATCGGTACCTCGCCTTTTTGGGCTGCTTTTTGGGCTTCTTCAATCGCCAGCCCCATAAAATAATGGTCTTTTTCCATTCCGTTCATGATTCATCGCTCCTCGACATTCAGTGTATCATCTTTTCATCCTGACAAAGAACTACAAAGCCGTACACAATTTGGAACGCCATTTGGCTCTACTTTTACCTTTAGGGATATGGTAAAATAAATGGCATTGCATTTTACTTGAATCGAAGAAGGGGGACTTCTTGTGCCGGTGCCATTTATCACCGTAGAAGGTCCGATCGGAGTGGGGAAAACCTCGCTGACGAAAGCACTTTCGGAGCAACACCAGTTTCAACTGCTGAAGGAAATCGTGGATGAAAATCCGTTTTTGAATAAATTTTACGAAGATATCGAGGAGTGGAGCTTCCAGACGGAAATGTTCTTCCTATGCAATCGCTATAAGCAATTGAGCGATATCCAAAAGAAATTCATCTCCAACCAGGAGCCGGTCGTTGCGGATTATCATATCTTCAAAAACTTGATCTTCGCCAAACGCACGCTGCCTGAAGAAGAATACGCCAAATACGAAGCGATCTATAAAATCCTGACGGCCGATATGCCGAAGCCGAACATGGTCATTTATTTGCACGCGAGCCTGGATACCTTGATGAAGCGCATCAAATTGCGCGGCCGTGAATTCGAACAGATGATCACGCCTGATTACATGGAGCAATTGTCTGCAGACTACCATGAATTCATCGAACGTTTCGAGCGCGAGCATCCGGAAATTCCGGTACTGCGCTTTAACGGAGACGAACTTGATTTTGTGCAAAACCGTTCCGACCTCGAAGTGATTCTCACTCATGTGGAAGGCACGCTTGAAAAAAGGAGCTTATCAATATGAATGAAAATTTACGAGACAAGTATGGCATCCCAAAAGATGCTGTCATCACCATCGCAGGAACGGTCGGCGTCGGCAAATCGACAATGACTAAAGCACTTGCGGACTCATTGCAATTCCGTACCTCTTTTGAAAACGTGGATGGCAACCCGTATCTTGATTTGTTTTACGATGATTTCGAGAAATGGAGCTTCCATCTGCAAGTGTATTTCCTTGCAGAGCGCTTCAAAGAGCAAAAGCGGATGTTCGAATATGGCGGCGGCTTTATTCAAGACCGCTCGATTTACGAAGATACTGGCATTTTCGCGAAAATGCACCAGGAAAAAGGCACAATGAATGCAGTGGATTACGAGACCTATACCAACCTATTCGATGCGATGGTCATGACACCCTATTTCCCGCATCCGGATTTGTTGATTTACCTCGAAGGGTCGATTGAAGACATTCTTGGACGCATCCAAGAACGCGGCCGTGCGATGGAACAGCAGACGCCGGTTGAATACTGGCTCGAAATGCACGAACGCTACGAACGCTGGATCGACTCATTCAATGCCTGCCCGGTGCTGCGCCTCAACATCAACGATTACGACTTAATGAATGACCCGGATTGCTCGGAGCAAATCGTGGAACGCATCGGCAAGTTCATGCAGCAGACCGCTGTGTTGAAACGCTAAAAAAGCGGAGACAATTGTCTCCGCCTTTTTTATTTCCCAGGAAATAAACCAATAAAAAACCCACAGGAAGGATCCTGTGGGCTATATCGTAATATTCAGACATATCGATGGGAAGAAAAATTCGTTGCTTACACAACGAATCAACCTCATATCTACATGCGCGTAGTTATTCAAAAAATGGAGGAGGAAGAGGGATTCGAACCCCCGCGGGATTTGACTCCCCTGTCGGTTTTCAAGACCGATCCCTTCAGCCAAACTTGGGTATTCCTCCGTGTTGGACAAGATATAATTTATCACGGATTTAAAAACCCGTCAACAGTTTTGAAAGAAAAAATTATGTTTTTTACCGAGAGCGATATAAAGGGTGCTTCAGGTAGATAATAGCCTCCTGTTTTATGGCGTCGTTAACTTTATGTTTGATTTTTCCTCCAGCACTCCGTATACTAGTAAATGCCGTGCTAGGTGGGAAGGTAGCGGTGTCCTGTAACCTGCAATCCGCTCTAGCAGGACTGAATTCCTTTCTGAGGCTGTTTGTATGCAAGGTCTGCCTCATGCACGTAGTGTTGACATCTGGGTCCTGCGCAATGGAAACCCATGAACCATGTCAGGTCCGGAAGGAAGCAGCATTAAGTGGTACTTTCTATGTGCCGCGGGGTTGCCTAGATCGAGCCAACGACATGAGTAACGCTTGTGTACAGCAGTCGAAGAAAGGTGCACGGCTTAACCTAAATGATCCAAACCTGTCCGCAGTTTGCGGGCAGGTTTTTTTCTGTCCGGAATGTGTGGCGCCCGGTGAAATGATTCGGGAACAAGGCCCTTTTATGGTATAATGATAGGACGGAACAAAGACTTTTTAAAAGGGGAGAACAAGGTGGCGTATCAAGCTTTTTACCGTGTGTACAGACCGCGGACTTTCTCGGAAATGACCGGCCAGACGCATGTCAAACAAACCCTTCAGAATGCTCTCCTTTATGATAAAACGACCCACGCGTATCTATTCTCAGGCCCTCGGGGAACCGGGAAGACAAGTGCGGCGAAGATTTTCGCCAAGGCGCTGAATTGCGAACAAGCCCCAGCAGCGGAACCGTGCAATGAATGTTCTTCTTGCCGGAGCATCGACGAAGGCTCGAATACAGATGTCATCGAATTCGATGCGGCTTCCAATTCACGGGTCGAGGAAATGCGGGAAATTATCGAGAAAGTACGTTTTTCTCCAGCCAATTCCCGTTTCAAAGTATATATCATTGATGAAGTGCATATGTTATCGAACAGCGCATTCAATGCGTTATTGAAAACATTGGAAGAACCGCCGGAACATGTCGTCTTCATTTTGGCGACAACAGAGCCGCATAAATTGCCGCTGACGATTATTTCGCGCTGCCAGCGGTTTGATTTTAAATCACATACGCAAGCGGACATTGTCGCGCGGATGATCACCGTCTTGGAAGATGCCAAGATTCCTTATAATGAACAAGTGCTGAAGATCATTGCCCAGGCAGCAGCGGGCGGCATGCGCGATGCGCTCAGCCTGCTTGACCAGGTGGTATCGTTCAGCGGAGATGAAATGACCATTGAAGATGCGCTTTTAGTCACTGGCTCCATCAGCCAGGACATGTTTTACGGCATTGCCGAAGCGCTATTGAAAAAAGACGTCGGCCAAGCGTTGACCTTGCTCGAGCAATTGGTGCGTGACGGCAAAGACCCGGTGCGCTTAGTGGAGGATTTCATTACCTTCTTCCGTGACCTATTGCTGATCCAGACGGCGCCGGGGTTGCGCGATATGCTGGAGCTTGCCGCCTTCGAACCGCGTTTCGAAGAGCTGGCGGAACAGTTTGAAGCGTCGACGCTCTATAACTGGATCGATATTTTAACAAAGACCCAGCAAGAGATGCGCTTCTCGAATCATACGAAAATCTATATGGAAACAGCGCTGCTAAAAATGGTGCAAGCAGATGCACCGGTCCAAACCATAGGTGCAGGGGCGCCGTTACCTGAACTTGAAGCGAAAGTCGCGAGCCTCGAGCAATTGGTGCGCGAATTGCAACAACAAATGAAAGAAGGCGGCGGCTCGAATAATGCGGCGCCTCAAGCCGAACAGAAAAAGCGCCAGCGTTCACAAAGCGCCTTTAAAATCCCAACCGGCCGCATTCAGGAAGTGCTGAAGAATGCGACGAAACCAGATATCCAGGCGATCAAAACCAATTGGGCGACCGTGATGGGGCAATTGCAGCGCTCGCATTCGGCATTGCTCAACGATGCCGAGCCGGTAGCGGCATCCCCAGATGCTTTTGTGTTAAAATTCAAGTATGATATTCATTGCCAGATGGCTTCTGAAAATCAGACTTTTGCCGCTGCGTTCAGTCAATTGCTTGAGCAGTATACGGGCAAGGCTTACACGCCGGTTTATGTGCCGGACGCCAATTGGCTGAAAATCCGTGAAGAGTTTATCCGCAACGGCGGCTTGAAAAATGAAGGCGACGCGCAGGAACCGGAAGGGCAGGAAGAGAATCCATTTTCCGGTGACGGCGCAAGCCCTGAAGAAGATCCATTCGTCTCTGAGGCGGAGCGGCTCTTCGGCAAAGATTTTGTCGAAGTCCATGATGATTAACGAATACAAAATTTGAGGAGGAACCAATTATGCGTGGTGGAGGAAATATGCAAGGCATGATGAAACAAATGCAGAAAATGCAAAAACAAATGGCGGAGGCTCAAGAAGAGCTCGGCACATTGAAATTTGAAGGAACAGCAGGCGGCGGAATGGTTAAAGTAACAGTTTCCGGCCATAAGGAAGTTCTTGATATCGCATTGGACCCGGCAGTCGTAGACCCGGAAGATGTGGAAATGCTGCAAGATACATTGATCGTCGCAACAAACGAAGCGTTTAAAAAAGCGGATGAGCATGCGAATTCTACAATGGGTAAATTCACGAAAGGCTTGAATATCCCCGGCATGTTCTAGGAGGTAAGCGATAATGCACTACCCGGAACCTATTTCCAAATTGATGGAGAGTTTCATGAAGTTGCCAGGGATCGGGCCGAAAACAGCGGCCCGGCTGGCATTTTTTGTGCTCGGAATGAAAGAAGACACGGTGCTTGATTTTGCGAAAGCATTGGTCGACGCCAAACGTAATTTGAGCTTTTGTTCAGTTTGCGGCCATATCACGGATGTCGACCCGTGCCAGATTTGCCAGGACACAAGCCGCGACCGGTCGATGATCTGTGTGGTCCAGGATCCGAAAGACGTCATCGCGATGGAAAAGATGCGCGATTACACGGGACTTTATCACGTGCTGCAAGGCGCTATCTCGCCAATGGATGGCATTGGTCCGGAAGATATCAACGTACCGTCCCTTTTGACACGTCTTCAAGACGAGCAAGTAAAAGAACTGATTTTGGCGACGAACCCGACGATCGAAGGGGAAGCGACCGCGATGTATATTTCCCGGCTGGTAAGGCCTTCCGGCATCCGGACGACACGCATTGCCCATGGGCTTCCGGTTGGAGGCGATTTGGAGTATGCGGATGAAGTGACGCTATCCAAAGCACTCGAAGGACGACGCGAACTTTCCTGAGCTCTCGATAAATGGTAAATATTCTGATAAATAATGATATTTGTATAATTATTCCGTTCGGTTCAAATAGAAGCTTATATAGAAGGAAGTTGTTTAATCCATCTGTTTCAGAGGGTTGAACAACTTCTTTTTGTATGTAAAGAATAGTGAAATCGATAAAGGTTTTAAATATAATTTAATTTGCCAAAAGCATTGACTTTCTAAAGGACGTGCTTTAATATAGTAAGAGTCGTCAGGAACGACAGCAAACATGAACCTTGAAAACTGAACAGCAAAACGTCAACGAAAGACGTCACGAGCGCCTTGGCGCGAACGCTTTTTGCGATGGTCGCCCTTGGGCGATCGGACAATCAGTCATTCCGAACTTCGGTGTTCGTGACTTAATTACTGATCAGCGTATGCAGATCAAAGCGAATCGCGCGTCTTTAGACGGCGATACGCCAGCAACTATTGAGCAATCAATACTACTCTATAATGGAGAGTTTGATCCTGGCTCAGGACGAACGCTGGCGGCGTGCCTAATACATGCAAGTCGAGCGGAGATCATGGAGCTTGCTCCATGATCTTAGCGGCGGACGGGTGAGTAACACGTGGGCAACCTGCCCTGCAGATCGGGATAACTCCGGGAAACCGGTGCTAATACCGAATAGTTTGCGGCCTCTCATGAGGCGGCACGGAAAGACGGTTTCGGCTGTCACTGCAGGATGGGCCCGCGGCGCATTAGCTAGTTGGTGAGGTAACGGCTCACCAAGGCCACGATGCGTAGCCGACCTGAGAGGGTGATCGGCCACACTGGGACTGAGACACGGC
Source organism: Planococcus sp. MB-3u-03 (assembly GCF_002833405.1). Taxonomy (NCBI): domain Bacteria; kingdom Bacillati; phylum Bacillota; class Bacilli; order Caryophanales; family Caryophanaceae; genus Planococcus; species Planococcus sp. MB-3u-03. The sequence goes on from NZ_CP025135.1 coordinate 29,490, forward strand.
CCAGACTCCTACGGGAGGCAGCAGTAGGGAATCTTCCGCAATGGACGAAAGTCTGACGGAGCAACGCCGCGTGAGTGAAGAAGGTTTTCGGATCGTAAAACTCTGTTGTGAGGGAAGAACAAGTACCAAGTAACTACTGGTACCTTGACGGTACCTCACCAGAAAGCCACGGCTAACTACGTGCCAGCAGCCGCGGTAATACGTAGGTGGCAAGCGTTGTCCGGAATTATTGGGCGTAAAGCGCGCAGGCGGTCCTTTAAGTCTGATGTGAAAGCCCACGGCTCAACCGTGGAGGGTCATTGGAAACTGGGGACTTGAGTGCAGAAGAGGAAAGTGGAATTCCACGTGTAGCGGTGAAATGCGTAGAGATGTGGAGGAACACCAGTGGCGAAGGCGACTTTCTGGTCTGTAACTGACGCTGAGGCGCGAAAGCGTGGGGAGCAAACAGGATTAGATACCCTGGTAGTCCACGCCGTAAACGATGAGTGCTAAGTGTTAGGGGTTTCCGCCCTTAGTGCTGCAGCTAACGCATTAAGCACTCCGCCTGGGGAGTACGGCCGCAAGGCTGAAACTCAAAGGAATTGACGGGGCCCGCACAAGCGGTGGAGCATGTGGTTTAATTCGAAGCAACGCGAAGAACCTTACCAGGTCTTGACATCCCGCTGACCGCCTAGGAGACTAGGCTTTCCCTTCGGGGACAGCGGTGACAGGTGGTGCATGGTTGTCGTCAGCTCGTGTCGTGAGATGTTGGGTTAAGTCCCGCAACGAGCGCAACCCTTGATCTTAGTTGCCAGCATTCAGTTGGGCACTCTAAGGTGACTGCCGGTGACAAACCGGAGGAAGGTGGGGATGACGTCAAATCATCATGCCCCTTATGACCTGGGCTACACGTGCTACAATGGACGGTACAAAGGGCTGCAAACCCGCGAGGGGAGCCAATCCCAGAAAACCGTTCTCAGTTCGGATTGCAGGCTGCAACTCGCCTGCATGAAGCCGGAATCGCTAGTAATCGCGGATCAGCATGCCGCGGTGAATACGTTCCCGGGCCTTGTACACACCGCCCGTCACACCACGAGAGTTTGTAACACCCGAAGTCGGTGGGGTAACCCTTACGGGAGCCAGCCGCCGAAGGTGGGACAGATGATTGGGGTGAAGTCGTAACAAGGTAGCCGTATCGGAAGGTGCGGCTGGATCACCTCCTTTCTAAGGAATATATCGGAACCGATCTTCGGATCGGGTTGACGTTTTGCGTTCAGTTTTGAAGGTTCACTCCGCAAGGATTGACTTTCAAACTTGTTCTTTGAAAACTGGATAGATCGACATTGATTAAGAAACAAGCATCAAGTAGCGTGATCGCTTCGCGATCAACTTTTAATTGACCCTCAGTGGTTAAGTTAATAAGGGCGCACGGTGGATGCCTTGGCACTAGGAGCCGAAGAAGGACGGCACTAACACCGATATGCCTCGGGGAGCTGTAAGTGAGCTGTGATCCGGGGATTTCGAATGGGGAAACCCACTGTTCGTAATGGAGCAGTATCCATGTGTGAATACATAGCACATGAGAAGGCAGACTCAGGGAACTGAAACATCTAAGTACCTGAAGGAAGAGAAAGCAAATGCGATTCCCCAAGTAGCGGCGAGCGAAACGGGATCAGCCCAAACCAGAAGGCTTGCCTTCTGGGGTTGTAGGACACTCTATACGGAGTTACAAAGGAATGGATTAAGCGAAGCGACCTGGAACGGTCCGCAAGACAGGGGGTAATAGCCCCGTAGCTGAAAGTTCATTCCTCCAGAGTCAGATGGATCCTGAGTACGGCGGAACACGAGAAATTCCGTCGGAATCCGGGAGGACCATCTCCCAAGGCTAAATACTCCCTAGTGACCGATAGTGAACCAGTACCGTGAGGGAAAGGTGAAAAGCACCCCGGAAGGGGAGTGAAATAGATCCTGAAACCGTGTGCCTACAAGTAGTTAGAGCCCGTTAATGGGTGATAGCGTGCCTTTGTAGAATGAACCGGCGAGTTACGATTGCATGCAAGGTTAAGGTGAGAAGCCGGAGCCGCAGCGAAAGCGAGTCTGAATAGGGCGAATGAGTATGCAGTTGTAGACCCGAAACCAGGTGATCTACCCATGTCCAGGGTGAAGGTAAGGTAACACTTACTGGAGGCCCGAACCCACGCACGTTGAAAAGTGCGGGGATGAGGTGTGGGTAGCGGAGAAATTCCAATCGAACCTGGAGATAGCTGGTTCTTCCGAAATAGCTTTAGGGCTAGCCTCAAGATAGAGAATCCTGGAGGTAGAGGCACTGTTTGGACTAGGGGCCCATCCCGGGTTACCGAATTCAGACAAACTCCGAATGCCAGTGATTTATGCTTGGGAGTCAGACTGCGAGTGATAAGATCCGTAGTCAAGAGGGAAACAGCCCAGACCACCAGCTAAGGTCCCCAATATCCGTTAAGTGGAAAAGGATGTGGCGTTGCTTAGACAACCAGGATGTTGGCTTAGAAGCAGCCATCATTTAAAGAGTGCGTAATAGCTCACTGGTCGAGTGACACTGCGCCGAAAATGTACCGGGGCTAAACGGATTACCGAAGCTGTGGATGGACATCGTAGATGTCCGTGGTAGGAGAGCGTTCTAAGGGCGTTGAAGTCAGACCGGAAGGACTGGTGGAGCGCTTAGAAGTGAGAATGCCGGTATGAGTAACGAAAGACGGGTGAGAATCCCGTCCACCGAATGCCTAAGGTTTCCTGAGGAAGGCTCGTCCGCTCAGGGTTAGTCGGGACCTAAGTCGAGGCCGATAGGCGTAGACGATGGACAACAGGTTGATATTCCTGTACCACCTCCCGCCGTTTGAGTAATGGGGACGCAGAAGGATAAGGTGAGCGTGCCGTTGGTTGTGCACGTCCAAGTTGTGAGATGAGAAACGAGGCAAATCCTGTTTCTATATAACATCAAGCAGTGATGGCAAGAGGTTTACCTCAGAGTCCCTGATTTCACACTGCCAAGAAAAGCCTCTAGCGAGGCGGGAGGTGCCCGTACCGCAAACCGACACAGGTAGGCGAGAAGAGAATTCTAAGGTGAGCGAGTGAACTCTCGTTAAGGAACTCGGCAAAATGACCCCGTAACTTCGGGAGAAGGGGTGCTCTGGTAGGGTGAATAGCCCGAGAGAGCCGCAGTGAATAGGCCCAGGCGACTGTTTAGCAAAACACAGGTCTCTGCAAAACCGTAAGGTGACGTATAGGGGCTGACGCCTGCCCGGTGCTGGAAGGTTAAGGGGAGTGCTTAGCGCAAGCGAAGGTGCGAACCGAAGCCCCAGTAAACGGCGGCCGTAACTATAACGGTCCTAAGGTAGCGAAATTCCTTGTCGGGTAAGTTCCGACCCGCACGAAAGGCGTAACGATCTGGGCACTGTCTCAACGAGAGACTCGGTGAAATTATAGTACCTGTGAAGATGCAGGTTACCCGCGACAGGACGGAAAGACCCCGTGGAGCTTTACTGTAGCCTGATATTGAATTTTGGTGCAACTTGTACAGGATAGGTAGGAGCCAGAGAACCCGGAGCGCCAGCTTCGGGGAGGCGTCGGTGGGATACTACCCTGGTTGTATTGAACTTTAACCCACAAGCCTTAGCGGCTTGGGAGACAGTGTCAGGCGGGCAGTTTGACTGGGGCGGTCGCCTCCTAAAGAGTAACGGAGGCGCTCAAAGGTTCCCTCAGAATGGTTGGAAATCATTCGCAGAGTGTAAAGGCACAAGGAGCTTGACTGCGAGACGGACAGGTCGAGCAGGGTCGAAAGACGGACTTAGTGATCCGGTGGTTCCGCATGGAAGGGCCATCGCTCAACGGATAAAAGCTACCCCGGGGATAACAGGCTTATCTCCCAAGAGTCCACATCGACGGGGAGGTTTGGCACCTCGATGTCGGCTCATCGCATCCTGGGGCTGTAGTCGGTCCCAAGGGTTGGGCTGTTCGCCCATTAAAGCGGTACGCGAGCTGGGTTCAGAACGTCGTGAGACAGTTCGGTCCCTATCCGTCGCGGGCGCAGGAAATTTGAGAGGAGCTGTCCTTAGTACGAGAGGACCGGGATGGACACACCGCTGGTGTACCAGTTGTTCTGCCAAGAGCATCGCTGGGTAGCTATGTGTGGCCGGGATAAGTGCTGAAAGCATCTAAGCACGAAGCCCCCTCAAGATGAGATTTCCCATTGCGCAAGCAAGTAAGATCCCCAAAGACGATGAGGTAGATAGGTTCGGGGTGGAAGCGTGGCGACACGTGCAGCTGACGAATACTAATCGATCGAGGACTTAACCAACAAACTGAAACGCAAGTTTCCCAATGTCGATTTATCCAGTTTTGAGCGAACAAGCTCAACATAGTCCAGTGATGATGGCAAAGAGGCCACACCCGTTCCCATCCCGAACACGGAAGTTAAGCTCTTTGCGCCGATGGTAGTTGGGGTTTCCCCTGTGAGAGTAGGACGTCGCTGGGCAAGTAGAAAGGCCGTTACCGGTTTATTCCGGTAGCGGTCTTTTTTGTATTGTTTTTGTAAAAACACAGCCCAGCTTTTCGAAAAGATGTGGCGTCCGGTATAATGGAATAAACTATGAATGAAAACGTGAGGATGCAAAGATTATGACTCAAAGACGTCCAGTGGTGGATGCATTATTGGAATTCCAGAGAAGACGACCGATTTCGTTTCATGTTCCTGGCCATAAAAACGGCCTGCTATCGGGTTTACCGAAAGAATTAAAAGCGGCACTTGCGTATGATATGACAGAGTTGGAGGGCCTTGACGATTTACATGCCCCTAATGCGGCAATCAAGGAAGCGGAAGATTTGCTGGCAGAAGCATACGGTTCGAAAAAAAGCTATTTTCTAGTGAACGGTTCAACTGCAGGAAATCTTGCGATGATCCATGCGGTTTGCGGAGAAGGAGACCTGGTGATTGTGCAGCGCAACTCGCATAAATCGATCTTCCATGCGCTTGAACTTGCCCATGTAAAACCAGTTTACGTAGCGCCTGAATGGGATGAGCCATCAAAAAGCGCTGCAGCTGTTGCGCTTTCTTCGATAGTGGCTGCCGTAGATGAATATCCGGAAGCGAAAGCGGTCGTTTTGACATATCCGAGTTATTACGGCGTGGCTTCTGCTGAGCTAGAGGCAATTATTGAATTTTGCCATGAACGTAATATCCCCGTGCTGGTCGATGAAGCGCATGGGGCGCATTTAGCAGCGGGTGAGCCGTTCCCTGTAAGTGCATTGGTATATGGAGCCGATGTGGTGGTTCAGTCTGCGCATAAAACTTTGCCGGCTATGACGATGGGCTCGTATCTTCATATAGCAGGAGAACTGGTGGAGGAAAGAATGATCAGGAAGTATTTGCGGATTTTTCAATCGAGCAGCCCTTCCTATCCCATTATGGCTTCTCTTGACGATGCGAGGGCATATATCCAAAATTATTCCATTCCGGATAAGCGTGATTTTCTCGAGAAACGTCTTTATTTCATTTCCAGCATCAGGCGGATTCCCACCCTCGAAGTAGTGGAGACGGATGATCCGCTGAAGTTGTTACTGCGGGTTGAAAATAGAGGGGGCTTTCAGCTGAAACAAGCATTGGAAAAAGCGGGTATTTATGTGGAATTGGCGGACCTTTTCCAGGTGCTGTTGATCTTGCCGCTGTCAAAACCTTGGCATGCTTATCCGTATGCAGAAATACGTAGCCGCATCAAAGAAGCTGTGCAAAGTATGCGGCTGTTGGAGAAGCTTGCTCCGAACTTCCGTCCTGGCTATCCCAAACCGGTGACAGTGCCTGAGCTGTCGTTCGAGGAAGTGGATTTATCGGTGCAGGAATGGGTGCCTTACACAAGGGCGATCGGGAGGATATCGTCGGCTATGGTGACGCCTTATCCGCCCGGCATTCCGCTTGTAACGGCAGGGGAGAAGTGGACTGTCGAAAAAGTGGAGGAGCTTTCGGATTATCTAGGGGCTGGTGCGGAGATACAAGGCGAACATCGCTTGTCGGAAAAACTGGTTTCAGTTATCCCGTGGTGAGTAGAACGAACGCTTGGGTGGTATACAATAGCATATGCGAAAGCGAATGTGGGGGTAATATAATGGAACAAGAAAAGTACGCAATTATCGATATTGGCTCGAATACCATCCGGTTGGTTATTTATACGCGGGATAAGAGCGGGCGTTTCTCGGAAAGTGAGAACGTTAAGGCGGTTGCCCGTCTTCGCAATTATTTAACGGACGATAATACGCTCTCCGAAGAAGGCATACAAGTATTGATTGATACTTTAAAGAGCTTTCAGGAAGTCACACGCCACCATCAGCTCGAAGCGATTAAATGCGTTGCGACGGCTGCTGTGCGGCAGGCCAAGAACCAGGAAGCCATTATTCAGCGCGTCGGCGAGGAGACGGATTTTACGATGCGTATCCTATCGGAATACGAAGAAGCGCATTACGGTTATTTGGCCGTGGTCAATTCGATGTCGTACAAAAGCGGCATTACGGTCGATATCGGCGGTGGCAGTACGGAACTGACTTTATTCGAAGGCCGTGAACTCATTCATTTCCACAGTTTTCCGTTCGGTGCCTTATCGCTGAAGAAGCAGTTTATCGAAGGAGATACACCGAAAAACAGTGAATTGAAGGCGCTGCGGGAGTTTCTTGAAAATCAGTTTTTGACACTCGATTGGATCGAAGGGAAGAACTTGCCGTTGATCGGAATCGGGGGCAGTGCGCGGAACTTGGCGCAGATTCACCAGGAAAAAATCGATTATCCGCTTTCGGGTGTCCATGAGTACACCATGAAGCGGAAAGAAGTGGAAGAAACGAATAAGTGGCTGGGATCGATGGCGTTTGACGATTTGCAACGGGTGGAAGGCTTGTCGCGCGACCGGGCGGATATCATCATTCCAGCGGTGGAAGTGGTTAATTGCCTGATGGAATTGATTGATGCGGAACTGTTTGCTTTGAGCCGAAAAGGGCTTCGGGATGGCGTATTTTATGAAGAAATGACCAAAGATTTCGAGATGCCGGTGTTTCCGAACGTCATTGAGGAAAGTTTCTACGATTTGGCGATCGACTACGACATCAATTTGACGCATGCCATCCATGTAACCAATAGCTCGCTGATGATTGTGCGGGAATTGGAAGAGCAAGGGCTTCTCGAATTGACAGAGAGGGACTATCATTGGGTCCGTCTGGGCAGTTCCATGTACAATCTCGGTTCGTATATCGACTCTGAATCGAGCAATCAGCATACCTTCTATCTATTGGCGAACCGGACCATCGATGGGCTGCTGCACAAAGAGCGCATCATTGTAGCCTTGCTTGCTTCTTATAAAAACAAGAACCTGTTCAAGCGCAATGCAGCGCTTTATGAAGACTGGTTTACGGAAGAAGAGCTGGATAAATTCAATATCATCGGCGCGGTCATCAAATTCGCTTATAGTTTGAATGCGACAAAACGCGATATTGTCGAAGATATACAGCTGGAATCCCAAAAAGAAGAGCTCATTTTCTCTATCCAATGCCGGGAAGACTGGAAACCGGAGCAATACCAGGTCGAGAAGCAGAAAAAGCATTTGGAGAAGCTATTAAAGAAAACCATCACCGTCCACTTTCATGAATGAATGAAACCTGAGGGGGAGTTTTGCCGTGGCAAAGAAAAAGGAAGACATGATCCAGTTGAACAATCCTTCTTATTATAATAACCGCGAGCTGAGTTGGCTGGCATTCAATGAACGGGTGTTGCAAGAAGCGCTCGACCCGCGCAATCCACTGCTCGAAAAGCTTAAGTTCCTGGCGATTTTCAGTTCCAACTTGGATGAGTTTTTCATGGTCCGTGTAGCGGGATTGCAAGACCAAGTGAAGGTGGGTTTTAATAAGCCTGAGAACAAAGCCGGGATGACGCCAAAGCAGCAATTGCATGAAATTGCCTTGAAGAATCATCAATTGGTGAATTTGCAATATGACACCCTGCGTAAAATATTGTATCCCAAGCTTCAGAGAGAGCATGTCCATTTCCTGAAAGTAAGGGAATTGAGCGATTCGCAGCAAGAGGCTTTGGAGGTTTATTTTGATGAGCATATTTTTCCTGTGCTGACCCCGATGGCGATCGATGCCTACCGCCCGTTTCCGATGCTGTTGAATAAAAGTATCAATTTGGCGGTGGTCTTGGAAGACACTGCAAAAGAAGCGGATTCTGAACAACGGACGCGAACAGCCATCGTGCAATTGCCTGCGATGCTTGAGCGGTTTGTCCAATTGCCGGAAAACGGCGGATTGCGTAAGTTATTGATGCTCGAAGACGTCATCGGTTTCTTTATCGGCAAACTGTTTCACGGCTATGAAGTCAAATCGACGACTGTGTTCCGTATTACACGCAATGCGGATATGACAATACATGAAGAAGGCGCGCGCGACTTGCTCAAAGAAATTGAAGAAGAGTTGAGAAAGCGCAAATGGGGCGCTGCCGTTAGGCTCGAAGTGCAAAAAGACGGATTGGATCCCGTTATTTTGGACTATTTGATGGATGAGTTGGAAGTGCATCCGAAAGACGTCTATGAAATTGATGGATTTCTGGACTTGACCGTGTTTTTCGGTTTTTACAAAAAGATGGCCCCAATATGGGAGCATTTGGTCTATGAGGGCAAGATTTCGCAATTGCCGGTAGGGATGGAGAACGGCAAGGCGATTTTTGCGAAAATCGCCGATGAAGATGTTTTTTTGCATCATCCTTATGAATCGTTCGAGCCGGTCGTCGAGTTTATTTCGGAAGCGGCGGATGACCCTGATGTGCTCGCGATCAAACAGACTTTGTACCGTGTCAGTGGGGATTCCCCGGTAATCAATGCCTTGAAGCGGGCAGCGGAAAACGGCAAGCAAGTGACCGTGCTTGTCGAATTAAAGGCGCGTTTCGATGAGGAAAATAATGTGCACTGGGCGAAAGAGCTGGAAAAAGCCGGCTGCCACGTCATTTACGGGATGACCCATTTAAAGACCCATAGCAAGATCACTCTTGTGGTGCGGAAAAAACAAGGGCGCATCGAGCGTTTTGTCCACCTTGGGACCGGCAATTACAACGACCAGACAGCAAAAATCTATACAGATATGAGCCTGTTCACCTCGAAAAAGGAAATCGGCATCGATGCGACGAATTTCTTCAATTACTTGAGCGGTTACACGGAAAAGCCAGAATTCCATTATCTATCGGTGGCGCCGTTTTCGATCAGGAAAGACATTCTTCATTTGATCGATTCCGAGATCCGTTACGAGAAGAAGTACGGCAATGGCCATATTGTGGCAAAAATGAACTCTTTGACCGATAAGAGCATCATCATCAAGCTGTATGAGGCATCGCGTGCCGGGGTGAAAATCGATTTGATCGTCCGGGGAATTTGCTGCTTGCGGCCGGGGATCCCGGGAGTAAGCGACAATATTCGCGTGCGCAGCATTGTCGGACGGCTGCTCGAACATAGCCGTGTGTATTATTTCCATCAGAACGGCAAAGAAAAAACCTTTTTGTCCTCTGCGGATATGATGACTAGAAACCTGAACAACCGCATTGAAATCCTTTTCCCGATTCTCGATAAGCGGGTGAAAGGGCAGGTGTGGGACATTCTTGAGCTCGGGTTGAGAGACAATGTCAAAGCCCGCGAACAGGACGAGGAAGGCAATTATGGCTATGTCCGGAGAATCGAAGGGCAAGCGGTGATCGATAGCCAAATGGAACTGTTCGAGCGCGCATACCAAGTGGCGGAAGACGAGGAATAAGGTCAAAAGGAAGTTGTGAAACAGCTCGTTTTTGCGTTATAGTGGGTAAGGTTTTAGTTAAAAGACAAGGGAACAGGTGAAAATATGAGTTATTTTATTACGCTAGAAGGCGGCGAAGGATCGGGCAAGACAACGGCGCTGGCGAAGCTGGCAGAACGACTGGTGGCTGATGGGTTTGAAGTAGTGACGACGCGTGAGCCGGGGGGTATTGAAATCGCGGAGAAAATACGCGAAGTCATCCTGGACCGGACACATACGGCGATGGATGCCCGGACCGAAGCGCTATTGTACGCAGCGGCGAGGCGCCAACATTTGGTGGAGCGAGTGCTGCCGGCGCTTCAGGCAGGAAAAATCGTATTATGCGACCGTTTTGTCGACAGCAGCCTGGCTTACCAGGGCCATGCACGCGGGCTTGGCTTAGACGATGTGCTGGCGATCAATGAATTCGCTATCGAAGGGCATATGCCTGAATTGACTTTGTATTTTGATGTTAATCCGAAAACCGGGCTTGCGCGCATCGACCTTGATCAAGGCCGTGAATTCAATCGCCTGGACGAGGAGTCACTGGCGTTTCATTACAAAGTGAGAGAAGGCTATTTGCTATTGCTCGGCCGCTATCCGGAACGCATGCAGTTGATCAATGCGGAAAACAGCTTGGATGAAGTGGTGGCGGATGCGTATGAAGCATTGCAGCGCTTCTTGGCTGAAAAACAATAATGGATTGCCGGCAGCCCTGTTCGTTAAGGGCTGTTTTTTCATGAATGGCATCAAAGGCCATATGCATATGGTCACGAATTTTTCGCATCGCTTAAAGGAAAGATGTGACGGGACGTTCGACGTTCGTGTTATACTAATACATAGAGAAGCAACAAAAAAAGGAGTGAGTGCTGATGAAACTCGTCGTTGCAGTGGTACAGGATCAAGACAGTAACCGCTTATCCAATGCGTTGACGAAAAATGATTTCCGGGCTACCAAGCTTGCCAGTACGGGAGGGTTCTTGCGCTCAGGAAATACCACCTTTTTAATCGGGGTCGATGATAGCCGTGTCCCGAAATTGATGGATTTGATCCGCGACAATTGCCGCGCGCGCGAACAGATGGTGGCGCCGGTTTCCCCGATGGGCGGAAATGCGGATTCCTATATACCGTATCCGGTCGAAGTGGAAGTGGGAGGGGCAACGATTTTCGTCTTGCCGATCGAACAGTTCCAGCAATTTTAAGCAGCAGCTGCTGTGTCGTCCGCTCTACCCGTGATCCATCTGGAACACGGGATTTTTTACAAAGTTTGAAGGTGGAATCATGCACAAGACCATAGAAGAATTGCACGAGATGCAGCCGGTTGTGTTGAAACGGCTGCAAGGGGCGTATGCCAATGACCGTCTGGCCCATGCGTATCTACTCGAAGGGCCATCGGGTTCTGGGAAAAAGGAACTGACGCATTTTTTTGTCAAATTATTATTATGTGAAACACCGATTGATAATGTTCCATGTGAAACATGCCGCAGCTGCAAATTGTATGAAAGCGGCAATCACCCGAATATTTTATTCATAGAACCGGATGGCCAGAACATCAAAATCGACCAGATCCGCGACTTGATCTATACGATGAACAAGACGGCGCTGAACAGCGGGCGCAAAATCTACGTGATCGAGCAGGCAGACCGGATGAATAATTCGTCTGCCAATGCCTTGCTGAAGTTTTTGGAAGAACCGGAAGCGAATGTGACCGCGCTATTATTGACGGAGCGCTTGAATGCCATCATGAGCACGATCCGTTCCCGTTGCCAGCTATTGTCATTTCAGCCGCTGTCACGGCCGAAGCTGCTGGAGCGATTGATGGCGGATGGCATGACGGGGTCGATGGCTGCGACGGTGAGCATGCTGACGCAAAGCGAGCAGGAAGCGAAGCGGCTGAGCGAAGAAGAGCAGTTTGCCGACGAGCGGAAATTGGTGTTGAAGCTGGTCGAGACGGTAGGGGGGAATGTCCACGAGGCATTACTTTTGATCCAATCTGATTGGCTGCCCTTGTTCAAAGAGAAAGAAGATGCCGAAAGAGGGCTCGACATGTTATTATTTGCATATCGGGACATCGCGACAGTGAAAGCGGGTCTTGAAACTGCACGCACATATCCGGACATGGAAGAAACTTGGAAGCAGATGGCGCTTCAACGTTCGTTCGATGTATTGTCCAGGCAGCTGCAGGCAGTGCTACAAGCCAAACAGCAATTGCCGCGCAATATGAACCGGACACTGTTGATGGAGCAATTAATGCTAAATCTGCAGGAGGGGTAAAAAATTGTATAAAGTAATAGGAGTCCGCTTCAAGAAAGCGGGTAAAATATATTATTTCGATCCAGGCGAAGCACTGATCGAAAAAGACGATTATGTCATTGTGGAAACAGCACGGGGCATCGAATACGGCAAGGTGGTCGTCCCTGTGAAGGAAGTCGGCGAGAACGATGTCGTCCTGCCGCTTAAGCAAGTGGTGCGTGTCGCAACTGAACGCGACCGCCTGCAAGTGGATGAAAACCGCTCGGAAGCAGAGCGCGCGTTTGAAGTCGGGACGGAAAAAATCGAGTCGCACCGTTTAGACATGAAGCTAGTCGATGTGGAATATACATTCGACCGCAATAAAGTCATTTTCTATTTCACCGCAGAAGGCCGCGTCGATTTCCGTAATTTGGTGAAAGACTTGGCGTCGATTTTCCGCACGCGTATCGAACTGCGCCAGATCGGCGTTCGCGACGAGGCGAAAATGCTCGGCGGCATCGGGCCTTGCGGGCGTATGCTGTGTTGTTCGACTTTCCTCGGCGATTTCGAGCCGGTGTCGATCAAGATGGCGAAAGACCAGAACTTGTCGCTGAATCCGTCAAAAATCTCAGGGCTGTGCGGCCGTTTGATGTGCTGCCTGAAATACGAGAACGACGAATACGAACAGGCGAAAAAGGAAATGCCGGATATCGGCGCGCGCGTCGAGACGCCAGATGGCAATGGCCGCGTCGTCAGCTTGAACTTGCTTGAGAGAGTGTTGAAAATCCGCCTGGCAGAACAAGACCAGACGCTGGAATATACATTGGATGAAATTATGAACCAAGGGACGAGAGCGTGAGGTGGTGGTATCAGTGAAAGAAAAGAACTTTTTGGATACGGTCATGGATTTTGAACAGCAATTGGAATCGATGCAAGAGCAGTTCCGTGATTTGAAAACAGTAGTAGCGCGGACGATGGAAGAGCATCATGCGCTGCAATTGGAAAATCACCATTTGCGAGCCCGCCTCGATGAACTGAACGAAAAAGTGCCGGAACCGGAAAAAGTCGACCCGGTGAAATTGAAAAAAGCCGTCATGGACATCGGTGAAGGCTACGACAACTTGGCGCGCCTGTACCACGAAGGCTACCACGTCTGCAACGTCCATTTCGGCAGCTCCAGAAAAGGCGACGACTGCTTGTTTTGTTTATCTTTCCTGAATAAGCAAAACTAACAAAGAAAAGCGAGGCCCCTGTTCAGGTCCGACAGGCATAAGACAAGTTCCCGAAGCGGCGCTTTTTGCCGCACAGGGAAATGGGCTTATGACCCGAGGAGCTAGGCGTTCGAGCTAGACAATAAGAAAAGCGTAGACAGCCGTTTAGACCCGACAAGCACAAGGTGGTTTGCTGAAGCGGCGTACTTTGCCGCATAAGCAAACTGGCTTGTGACCTCGAGGGTCTGGCTGTCGAAGCCTAGACATAAAGGAGAAAAGCCGAAACGGCCGTTCTGGCAAGGCAGACACAATCCGAAAATAGAACCAACAGGCTTCCGACACTCCGTGTGGCGGCAGCCTTTTATTATGGCAGGAGTGAACGATATGTTAACAGATGACGAACGGCTGGATTATTTGCTAGCGGAAAACTTGCGCATTATCCAGAGCCCTTCGGTGTTTTCCTTTTCCTTGGATGCGGTGCTATTGGCGCGTTTTGCCTATGTGCCGAAGAAACGGGGACGAATTGTCGATTTGTGTACGGGCAATGGAGCGATTCCACTGTTCTTGAGCGCCCGCACCGAATCCAGCATCACAGGCGTCGAATTGCAGCCCCGTCTAGCTGGGATGGCGCGCCGCAGCATTGAATTCAATGGCCTCGACGGACAGATCGACATTATCGAAGGCGACGTGAAAGAAATCCCTGCGCAACTTGGCTACGAGAAATTCGATACGGTCACCTGCAATCCGCCGTATTTCCCGGCGCATGACATGAGCGATAAAAATCTGAGTGAGCATATGGCGATTGCGCGTCACGAACTGCACCTGACATTGGACGAAGCGGTGCGGTCTGCGAGCCAGCTGTTGAAGCAAGGCGGCAAGGCGGCGTTTGTCCACCGCGCAGGCCGCTTGATCGACATCATGGCGGCGATGCGCAACAACCGGTTGGAGCCAAAACGCATCCGCCTTGTCTACCCGAAGGCTGGAAAAGAAGCGAATACTTTATTGATTGAAGGCATCAAGGATGGCAAGCCTGATTTGAAAGTATTGCCGCCGTTGATCGTTTACGGAGAAGACGGGAAATACACGGAAGAAGTGCGGGGTTTATTGTATGGAACCGAACAATGAGCATTATTTCTACGTGCTTGAATGCGGGGATGGGTCGTATTATGCGGGATATACAAATGATTTAAAAAAGCGCTTAGCGAAGCATGAAAGCGGAAAAGGTGCGAAATATACACGTTCCCGCGGCCCGCTGACGCTCATCCACCATGAGTCATTCAGTACGAAACCGGAAGCGATGAAAGCGGAATACGCCTTCAAACAATTGAGCAAGGCGGAAAAAATCGCCTATATTCGGGATGGAAAGGCGGAACGGACATGAAATCACAGAAAAGTTTCAGCGGCGAACAAACGACGCTTTATTTAGTGGCGACACCGATCGGCAACTTGGAAGATATGACGGTGCGCGCGTTGCGGCTATTAAAAGAAGTGGACGTCATTGCGGCGGAAGATACGCGCAACACCAAGAAGTTATGCAATTATTTTTCTATCGATACCCCGTTAGTCAGCTATCATGAACACAACCAGGACAGCGGGGGAGAGAAGATCCTGCGCTATTTGGGGGAAGGCAAATCGGTGGCACTGGTCAGTGATGCCGGCATGCCGTGCATTTCCGACCCCGGGGAAGACATCGTGAAAAAAGCGGTCGAGGCAGGTTATCCGGTCGTGCCGGTGCCGGGTGCGAATGCGGCACTCAGCGCATTGATTGCTTCTGGCATCACGCCGCAGCCGTTTTTGTTTTACGGGTTTCTATCGCGCAATAAGAAAGCGCGTCTCACGGAACTTGAAAAATTGAGCCAGAAAGAAGAAACGCTGCTGTTTTATGAAGCGCCTCATCGTTTGAAAGATAGTTTAAAAAGTTTGATGGCCGTGTTCGGCGGCGATCGGCGGATAGTGTTGGCTAGGGAAGTGACCAAAAAATTCGAGGAATTCCTGCGTGGGAGCTTAGAAGAAGCCGTTGCTTGGTCGGAGTCGAATGAAATCCGCGGCGAATTCTGCTTGGTGGTTGAAGGCAATTTGGAGCCTGATGTACTGGAAGTGAATGAGTGGTGGAAAGAACTGACATACGCGCAGCATGTCACTCAGTTAATGGAACAAAAGCAAATTTCTTCAAAAGAAGCGATCAAGGAAGCGGCGAAAGCGCGCGGCCTTCCGAAGCGGGATGTATACGAAGCATTCCATAAAGATTGAAACGAACCCCATAAAAAAAAGCCGGTGTGCATAAGCACGCCGGTTTTTTATTTCTTCAAATTGCTTTGGATTTCTTTGACAAGCTGTTCCGCGCCTTCTGGGCTGAGGATCAATTTGCCGCCAACCAATTGCATGTTCTCATCGGAAACTTCACCAGTTACCGCACATGTCATATTTGGCATATATTTTTTCAAGATAATTTTGTCGTCGTCGACATAAATCTCCAACGCGTCTTTCTCTGCAATTCCAAGCGTACGACGCAATTCAATCGGAATAACTACGCGGCCCAATTCGTCCACTTTACGTACAATACCAGTCGATTTCATAATCATTAGCCCCTTTCAATTTTAGCGGCAGAATTCGTCAAAATTCGACATTTACCACTTCTTGTCATAAATCATACCAAGTAATGTCAATTAGGTCAATAAAAAACTATGGATTTCATAATAAATTTTGGGTTATTGAGGCAAATACCCATTATTTCGTTACTTTTTTGCCAATTATTTTCCTGCCACCCTATTTTGGGAAGAAGCACCAATTTTGGGACTCGGCTTTTCATTGCGGGAGGAAACATTGTACAAAATTCGCGACTTCGTTAAAATAAAGGATATACAAAAAAACTGGAGGAATTTTTCGTGACTGCCAAGAACAAGACATTTTACCTGACGACTCCCATTTACTATCCGAGCGGAAAATTCCATATCGGAACGGCTTACACGACCGTTGCATCCGATGCAATGGCGCGCTATAAACGCCTGCGTGGCTTCGATGTCCGTTTTTTGACGGGCATGGACGAACACGGCCAGAAAATTGAAGAAAAAGCCCGCGAAGCCGGCAAAGAACCGCAAGTCTTTGTCGATGACATGGCAGAAGCGGCGAAAAAAGTATGGGAAGTCATGGACATCAGCTATGACGATTTTATCCGTACGACTGAAGCCCGCCACAAGGAAGGTGTGGAGAAAATTTTCCAAACCTTCCTCGACAATGGCGATATTTACAAAGGGGAATACGAAGGCTGGTATTGCACGCCTTGCGAATCCTTCTTCACGGAATCGCAGCTCGAAGACGGCAATTGCCCGGATTGCGGACGCCCGGTGCATAAAGTGAAAGAAGAATCGTATTTCTTCAATATGAAAAAGTACGCAGACCGCTTGCTTGATTATTACGATAAGCATGTTGAGTTCATCGAACCGGAATCGCGCAAAAATGAAATGGTCAATAATTTCATCAAGCCGGGCCTTGAAGATTTGTCTGTTTCCCGGACTTCATTCGACTGGGGCATCCCGGTTCCTGGAGATCCGAAGCATGTCATCTATGTATGGGTCGATGCGTTGTCGAATTACATCACCTCACTTGGCTACGGCTCGAATGACGATTCCAGTTTCAATAAATACTGGCCGGCGGATGTCCACGTCGTCGGAAAAGACATCGTGCGCTTCCATACGATCTATTGGCCGATCTTCCTCATGGCGCTTGACTTGCCGTTGCCGAAGAAAGTATTCGCACACGGCTTCATCATGATGAAAGACGGCAAAATGTCGAAATCGAAAGGCAATGTCGTCTATCCGGAAATGCTCGTGGAGCGTTACGGGCTGGATGCGGCGCGTTATTTCCTATTACGCGAGCTACCATTCGGATCCGATGGCGTGTTCTCTCCGGAATCCTTCGTCGAGCGCACCAATTATGACTTGGCGAACGACCTCGGGAATCTATTGAACCGCACCGTTTCGATGATCAATAAATATTTCGACGGCGAAGTGCCGCAAGTCGACGGCTTCAAGACCGATTTCGATGAGACTTTGCAGACCATCGCGAAAAACACAGTCGCTGTCTACGAAGAACATATGGAAAAAATGCAGTTCAGCCTTGTGTTAAGCGAAGTGTGGACATTGATTTCCCGCACGAATAAATATATCGATGAAACGCAGCCGTGGGTATTGGCAAAAGAGGATGGCGACCGCACGCAACTCGCGTCGGTCATGGCGCATCTCGCCGAGAGCTTGCGCATGACGGCCGTTATGCTGCAGCCGTTCTTGCCGAATGCACCGAAGCAAATTATCGAGCAGCTCGGGCTGACGCCGGAATTCCTTGAATGGCAGACATTAGAGTCATTCGGCGCGATTCCTGCAGGTACGACCGTCGTGAAAAAAGGCACGCCGATTTTCCCGCGTCTCGAAGTGGAGCCGGAAGTGGCCTATATTCGCGACCAAATGCGCGGAGGGGCAGCGCCGAAAGAAGAGCCTGCCCAAACCGTTCCTGAAAAGCCGGACACCCCTGAGATTACGATTGATGATTTCATGAAAGTGGATTTACGCGTGGCGACGGTTACGGCATGTGAACCGGTGAAGAAGACCGATAAGCTGTTGAAGCTTCAAGTGGACATGGGCTATGAAACGCGCCAAGTCGTCTCCGGCATCGCCGAACATTACAAGCCGGATGAACTGGTCGGCCAAAAAGTCATCATTGTCGCCAACTTGAAACCGGTCAAGCTGCGCGGTGAATTATCGCAAGGCATGATTCTTGCCGGACAGCAAAATGGTTACTTGACCATCGCTTCCGTAGACCAAAAGTTACCGAACGGCACTCAAGTCAAGTAAATATTCATGTGACAGCCTGCTCAGTTGAGTAGGCTGTTTTTGCGTTTGAGGACTTAATGACTATAAAACAGTTAAAATGACGAAATGACTTCAAAACATCATGTTTTGTAATCCAAATGTAATATGGCTGTGAAGAAAGAAATGGCCTCAACCCGTACAATGTAATCTATGTGAAGGAGACTGATGAAGATGTATATCGATACCCATGTTCATTTAAACGCCGATCAATACGACGAAGATTTACAGGAAGTCATTGATCGCGCGCTAAACAGCAAGGTGGAGAAAATGGTCGTCATCGGTTTCGACCGGAAAACGATCAAACGCGCCATTGAATTGGCTGAGCAATATGACTTTATCTATGCCGTCGTCGGCTGGCATCCTGTCGATGCGATCGATTGCACGGACGAAGACCTCGAATGGATCGAACAATTGGCCGCACACGAAAAAGTGGTCGGCATCGGCGAAACGGGCCTCGATTACCATTGGGACAAATCCCCGAGAGAAATCCAACAACAAGTATTCCGCAAACAGATCCAACTCGCGAAACGCGTCGGTTTGCCGATCATTATCCATAACCGGGAAGCGACAGAAGACGTGCTGACGATATTGCGCGAAGAAGACGCACAGGAAGTCGGAGGCGTCATGCATTGCTTCGGCGGCAGCGTCGAAACAGCGCAAGAGAGCATCAAGATGAATTTCATGATTTCACTTGGTGGGCCGGTAACATTCAAAAATGCCAAAAAGCCGAAAGAAGTAGCCGCTGAAATTCCGCTTGAGCATTTAATGATTGAAACCGATGCCCCTTATCTCGCACCGCATCCTTATCGCGGCAAGCGCAACGAACCTTCGTACGTAACGCTTGTGGCCGAAGAGATCGCCCGCTTGAAAGAGCTGCCAGTCGAAACGGTAGCTGAAGCAACAACGGAAAATGCGAAACGCTTCTATAAATTTTCATAAATGCTGGTTAATTAAAAAAACATGTGCGTTGACACGGAAGTGGGACGAACATATAATCACTCAGATGTACAAAGGAGGAGTTATTTTTGACAAAAGAAGCAAATAATACCAATGACAATAAATCATTCAAAGGAAAGTCGGTAGCGATCAGCATCGCAACGGTTCTGTTGTTCGCAGCTGTATTGGCTTTTGCGATTTTTGAAGGCACGAAAAATACGGTGACGATTACAGCGAACGGTGAAACGGAAGAAATCCGCACGCACGCAGAAACGGTTGGCGATGTATTGGACGAGCAGGCGATTGAAGTCGGGAAAGACGATTTCCTTAGCCAATCAGCCGATACGAAGATCGAAGGCGACACCGCGATCGAATGGGATGAAGCAGAACAATACGCAGTGACCGTTGATGGAGAAACCCGTTCAGCGTGGACGACTGAGAACACCGTGTCCGCTATTTTGGAAAAAGCGGAAATTGAAGTGACAAAGCATGACAAAGTTAGCCCTGCATTAGATGAAACCGTCGATGAAGATACAATGATCGATGTAGAAAAAGCGTATGAAGTAACCATCGTGGATGGCGGAAAAGACAAAAAAGTCTGGTCCACTTCGACTACGGTCGCTGACTTTTTAAAACAGCATAGTATTGAGCTAAGCAAACTTGACCGCGTAGAACAGGATATGGACGAACTCGTTCTTCCAAACTCGAAAGTCGAGGTCGTGCGTGTAGAAAAAGTCACCGATGTAGTGGAAGACGCTGTGAAGTATGCAGTGGAAACGAGAAAAGATTCTTCCCTTTTGAAAGGCAGCGAAAAACTTGTCCAAAAAGGGCAGAACGGATTGGTTAAGAAAACTTACGAAGTCGTGAAAGAAAACGGCAAAGAAGTAAAACGTGAATTGAAAAAAGAAAAAGTCGTCAAAGAACCGAAACAGCAGATCTTGGCTGTCGGCACGAAAACAGTCGTAGCGAGCGTTTCGCGCGGCACAGCGAAAAAAGAAACAGTTGCGCCTAAACAGGCATCAGCGAAAAAAGAAGCTGCGCCAGTGAAAAAAGCTTCGGCACCGGCGAAGAAAGCTGCAGCTCCAAAAGCGGTAGCGAAAGCTCCTGAAAAGGCTCCTGAAAAAGCGAAAGCTGCACCACAGCCAGCGAAAAAAGAAGCCGCTTCTGAACCTGCAGGCGGCAAGGAATTCTATGTCTCTGCAACAGCTTACACGGCTAGCTGCACAGGCTGCTCCGGCATCACGGCAACGGGCATCAACTTGAAAGCGAACCCGGGCCTTAAAGTGATCGCAGTTGACCCAAGCGTCATTCCACTCGGTTCAAAAGTCTGGGTAGAAGGCTACGGCAATGCGATCGCAGGCGATACAGGCGGAGCGATCAAAGGCAACAAGATCGATTTGTTCATGCCGAACCGTTCCGATGCCATCGCATTCGGGCGCAAGCAAGTGAAAGTTAAAATCCTCAACTAATCGAATACAGTATTATATAGAAGGAAAAGCTTTCCCGGAATGTCGGGAAAGCTTTTTACATGTTTGCCGGAAGCGCGGTAAAATGGATGAGATCTGCAGAAACGAGGGATAGACTATGAAGATAC
Organism: Planococcus sp. MB-3u-03; assembly: GCF_002833405.1. Lineage (NCBI taxonomy): Bacteria > Bacillati > Bacillota > Bacilli > Caryophanales > Caryophanaceae > Planococcus > Planococcus sp. MB-3u-03. The sequence goes on from NZ_CP025135.1 coordinate 50,129, forward strand.
AAGAAGTGATTGTAGTCGAAGGAAAAGATGATACAGTGGCGATTAAGCGGGCTGTGGGCGCCGATACGATCGAAACGAACGGTTCCGCCATCTCAAACGAGACTTTGCGACGGATTATGCATGCCCAGGAGAAGCGGGGCGTCATCGTTTTCACCGATCCCGATTATCCGGGCAGGCGGATTCGTGCTATTATTGAAGAACACGTGCCGCATGCCAAGCACGCCTTTTTGGCGAAAGAAAAGACCATCGCCAAAAATGGCAAAGGGCTTGGCATTGAACATGCCAGTGATGAAGACATCCGTCAAGCGCTCGAAGCGGTCTATACGCCGCTGACGGCAGAGCGGCCGGTGGAGATCACCTTAGAGGATTTGATCGACGCACGGCTCATCGCCCATCCGTCCGCGAAAGCCCGCAGGACCGAGCTTGGGGAAGCGCTCAACATCGGCTATACGAACGGCAAGCAGCTGCACAAGCGCCTGCATGTGTTCGGCATCACCAAACAGCAGTTTATCGACGCAGTGCAAGCGTTAACCCAGGAGGACAGAACATGACCAAAGATATAGCAACACCGATCCGTACGCAAGAGATCATGGCCAAACACGGCCTAACGTTCAAGAAAAGCCTCGGCCAGAACTTTTTGATCGACCCGAATATTTTACGCAAAATCGTCTCGCAGGCGGGCCTCACAAAAGACTCGGCCGCCATTGAAATCGGCCCCGGTATCGGTGCATTAACCGAGCATTTGGCGAGAGACGCAGGAAAAGTCTTGGCGTTTGAAATCGACCAGCGGCTATTGCCGGTGCTCGCAGACACCTTGTCGCCTTATGATAATGTCAAAGTGATCCATTCCGATATTTTGAAAGCGGACGTTGAAAGAGCGATACAAGAAGAACTGGCCGGTTTTGACGATATCATGGTCGTCGCCAACTTGCCTTATTACGTGACGACGCCGATTATCCTTAAATTACTGCTCGAGAAGTTGCCGATCCGCGGCATGGTCGTTATGCTGCAAAAAGAAGTGGCGGAACGCATCACGGCGAAACCCGGCACGAAAGCATACGGCTCCTTGTCGATCGCCATCCAGTATTATACGGAAGCCGACTACGCCATGACGGTGCCGAAGTCGGTGTTCATGCCCCAGCCGAATGTCGACTCCGCGGTCATCCGCATGATCAAACGGCCGGAACCGATCGTCAACGTCATCGATGAAGACTTTTTCTTCTCGGTGACACGCGGGTCATTCGTCCAGCGCCGCAAAACGATTCTCAACAACCTGCAAAGCGCCATGCCAAACGGGAAAGCGAAAAAAGACTTCATTTTGCAGGCGCTTGAAGAAGCCGGCATCGACCCGACGCGGCGTGGAGAAACGCTCAGCATCAAGGAATTTGGGCTGCTTTCCGATAAATTATATCCGCATTTTCATTAAACCGTGAAACTGTAACAGTTTTGGCACAGTTTTTTTCGGAAGTAGAATATTTCGGATAAATAACTATTGCAATTCCTGAAAAGCATTGGTAAAATTAAAAATTTATTTGACTCCGCGGTCATTTTGTGCTAGACTTTAGACTATAGTGAGGTGTAGACAAAATGCCCAAAACTTTGGCGGAGATTAAAAAGTCATTAGACCTGCATTTAGGGAAAAGGTTGCTGTTAAAAGCAAACGGAGGTCGCAAAAAGACGGTAGAACGTGCCGGAATTCTGCGTGAAACCTATCACTCCGTGTTCGTGATTGAACTAGATCAAGATGAACATGCATTTGAACGTGTATCTTATAGCTACGCGGACATCTTAACTGAAGCAGTGGAAATCACTGTCTTTGAAGGAACAGAAGACGCACTTGTCGTTAAATAATTGAACTCTATTTCATACTTACTTTACAACCCGCTTCGGTGATTTCGCCGGAAGCGGGTTTTTTCTATTGTTCCGGTTCTTCGGAAGCCATGCGTCTGTGTTAAAATAGTTTTCATCAGAACAGAAAAGGAGGCAGTGGAATGCTCTATATAAAAGCGCCTGCCAAAATTAATTTGACACTGGATGTCTTGTACAAGCGTCCGGACAATTACCACGAAATCGAAATGATCATGACCACCGTCGACTTGGCGGACCGGATCGGCCTGCAAGGGACAGCGAAAGGCATACATATCCAGTCAGCGGACCGTTTTGTGCCGAATGACTCGCGCAATCTGGCGTACCAGGCTGCGCAATTGATCAAAGATACATTCAATATCAAGACAGGCGTCATCATCTCGCTCGATAAGCAGATTCCGGTGGCTGCGGGACTTGCTGGCGGCAGCAGCGATGCAGCGGCCACATTGAAAGGGCTCAACCAGCTATGGCAATTGAATCTGTCGCTCGATGAACTGGCGGAGTTGGGCGCGAAAATCGGCTCTGACGTGTCGTTTTGCGTATACGGCGGCACAGCGCTTGCGACAGGGCGCGGCGAGGTCATCGAAGAACTGCCGGCGCCTCCGCATTGCTGGGTCATTCTCGCCAAACCATCGCTCGGCGTCTCGACAGCGGATGTCTACGGGGCCTTCGATCCGGACAAAGCGGATCATCCAGATACGCGAGCGATGATCGCGGCACTGCGTGAAGGCGATTACGAAGCGATGTGCGATAATCTCGGCAATGCGCTCGAGAGCGTGACGATGAATATGCATCCCGAAGTCGGGCAGATCAAAGAACAAATGATCAAATTCGGTGCCGACGCGGTGCTCATGAGCGGCAGCGGCCCGACCGTTTTCGGCTTGGTCAACCAGGAAGCGCGGATCCCGCGTATCTATAACGGCTTGCGCGGCTTTTGTTCCGAAGTTTACGCGGTGCGCTTGCTCGGTGACCGGGAGCCTCTTGCTTAAATACGTATATTTATGGTAAGTTTTCATTAGAATATTCGTGTTTAGGAGAGGGTAGTAGTGAAATGGAAGCGCAGTGAACGCTTGGTCGACATGACGCATTATCTATTGGAACATCCGCATCAATTGATTCCGTTGACATATTTCTCGGATCTGTATCAGTCAGCGAAATCGTCGATCAGCGAGGACTTAGGCATCGTCAAGGAAACTTTTGAGGAAAAAGGCATCGGCCTATTGATGACCGTGCCGGGGGCTTCCGGTGGCGTCAAATACGTGCCGAAGATGAAAGATGCCGAGATTCGCCAGGTCATGGATGAACTGATTACCGACTTGAGCCAATCGGACCGGCTGCTGCCGGGCGGTTATTTGTACATGACCGATGTGCTCGGCAACCCCCAAATGATGAACCGCGTCGGCAAAGTGTTCGCCAGTGCATTTGCAGGCGAGAAAATCGATGCCATCATGACAGTCGCGACAAAAGGCATCCCGATTGCCCAGGCGATCGCGCGCCACTTGAATGTGCCAGTCGTCATCGTACGCCGCGACAGCAAAGTGACGGAGGGCTCCACGGTCAGCATCAATTACGTCTCGGGCTCCACGCGGCGCATCCAGACGATGGTGTTGTCGAAGCGCAGCATGAAGAGCGGACAACGCGTGCTCATCACCGACGACTTCATGAAAGTCGGCGGCACGATGAACGGCATGAAGAACTTGCTCGAAGAATTCGATTGCACATTAGCAGGCGTTGCAGTGCTCGTGGAAGCGGAGCACGCAGATGAGCGCCTCGTGGAAAAATATCTCTCCCTCGTCAAATTGGACGAAGTCAGTGAAAAAGACCGGACCATTACATTAAGAGCCGGAAATTATTTTGAAGGAGCGGATTAACATGAAATACGTAGCGACAGACAAAGCAGCAGCGGCAATCGGGCCGTATTCCCAAGGCGTCATTTCAGGTGATATGTTCTATAGCTCGGGGCAGATCCCGTTGAAAGCGGACGGAGAGCTCGCACAAGGCGGCATTGCGGAACAAACGCATCAAGTGTTCGCCAATCTTCAGGCCGTTTTAGAGGAAGCAGGATCGTCGCTTCAGCACGTCATCAAGACGACGGTCTTCATTAAAGACATGAATGATTTTGCGGAACTTAACTCTATTTATGCGTCTTATTTCGGCGATCACAAGCCGGCACGCTCCACAGTCGAAGTGGCACGCCTGCCAAAAGATGTGAAAGTGGAAATTGAAGTCATTTCGAAAGTTGCACAATAAAACCACCTTTTGGGTGGTTTTTGTTTTATTTTCATTTATTAAGTAAATTTTCTAATAAATTCTGTAATTTTTGAAGGAATTTAGTCCTCGTTCCCGAATACAAACAAAAGCGCCAAAAAATTACAGCAAGAGAAGGGGAGATTTGAGAATGGAAGTAACTGATGTAAGGTTGCGCCGAGTCCAGACTGACGGACGCATGCGGGCAATCGCTTCAATCACGCTCGACAATGAATTCGTAGTGCATGACATCCGCGTCATCGACGGCAACGACGGATTATTTGTCGCGATGCCAAGCAAGCGGACGCCGGACGGGGAGTTCCGCGACATTGCACATCCGATCAATTCCGGCACGCGCAATAAATTGCAAGAAGCCGTGCTCGAAGCATATGCACAAAGTGAAGAGCAGGCAGTTCTTGAGAATGCCGGCATCTGATACGCCGAAGAACCTTCCACTTCTAGAGAAGGTTCTTTTTTATGGGCAAAATCCCATCGGCAAGAAATCCCTCTCGCACCAGTTTTGTTCAGAAGGCGAAAAAAGCGCGCAATTGCGCTCGCTTCGGGCTTTGTCATGGGATTGTCATGTCCTGTAACCTTGAAAATCAAGGGTTTTTCAGCTATAGTCAATAAGGAAACGTGAAAGTGGCATTTTTTTGTCTAGACCAGGTAGCCCTTTCGCCAGACAATCATTTTTCAGTTAATCAATTTAAATACAGGAAACGGAGGGATTCGACCGATGGACCATACATATGCGGTAATTTTGGCGGCCGGGCAAGGCACGCGCATGAAATCGAAATTGTATAAAGTACTTCACCCGGTGTGCGGCATGCCGATGGTAGAGCATGTAACGGGGAATATCCACCGCCTTGGCGTCGAGAAAATTGTCACGATCGTCGGGCACGGAGCGGAAAAAGTAAAAGATCAGCTGGGGGACATGAGCGAATATGCACTCCAGGAAGAGCAGCTCGGCACAGCCCACGCCGTGCAGCAAGCAGCGCCGCTGATCGAAGGGAAAGCCGGGACGACGATCGTCGTGTGCGGCGATACGCCCTTGATCCGTGCGGAAACGATGCAGTCACTCATCGACCATCATAAAGAAACCGGCGCTAAAGCGACCATCCTGACGGCTATCGCTGAAGACCCGACAGGCTACGGCCGCATCATCCGGGACGCTTCTGAAAGCGTCGAGAAGATCGTCGAGCAAAAAGACGCATCGGCTGATGAGCAAGCCGTGAAAGAAATCAACACCGGAACCTATTGTTTTGATAACGAAGCTTTGTTCGACGCGTTGAAAAACGTTTCGAATGATAATGTACAAGGCGAATATTATTTGCCGGACGTCATCGAGATCTTGCAGAAACAAGGCGAAATCGTTGCGGCCTACGCAACTGACAGCTTTGAAGAGACGCTCGGTGTCAATGATCGCGTCGCGCTGAGCCAAGCGGAGACGTTCCTACGCCGCCGAATCGCTGAACAGCATATGCGCGCTGGCGTATCGATTATCGACCCAGCGACCGCGTATATCAGTGCACAGGCGAAAATCGGGGCCGATACCATCATCCATCCGAATGTCACCATCGAAGGAGACACGGTCATCGGGGAAGATTGCGTCATCACGTCGAATACGCGCATCGTCAGCAGCACCATCGGCGACCGCACGGAAATCCGCAGCTCCGAAGTATATGACAGCACGATCGGCAACGATACGGCTGTCGGGCCATTCGCTCATATCCGCCCGCAATCCGCGCTCGGAAATGAAGTGAAGATCGGCAATTTCGTGGAAGTGAAAAAAGCCGAGCTTGGCACAGGCAGCAAAGTGTCCCATTTGAGCTATATCGGAGATGCGCTTGTCGGCAGCGGCGTCAATATCGGCTGTGGCACGATCACCGTCAATTACGATGGCAAGAACAAGCACCTCACGACCATTGAAGATGATTCGTTCATCGGCTGCAACTCGAATTTGATTGCACCGGTAACCATCGGCAAAGGCTCTTATGTAGCGGCAGGGTCGACCATCTCGAAAGATGTGCCTAGTGATGCCTTGGCGATCGGCCGGGCGCGCCAGGAAAATAAAGAAGGCTACGCAAGCAAACTAAACCGCAAATAATAGGAGGGTTCCCCCCAATGGGCATTCAAAATACTAACTCGAAGTTGAAAATCTTTTCGTTGAACTCGAACAAAGAACTGGCTGAGCAAATTGCTGAGCAAGTGGGCTTGCCGCTTGGCAAAAGCTCGGTAACACATTTTAGCGACGGAGAAATCCAGATTAACATCGAAGAAAGCATCCGTGGCTGCGATGTGTTCATCGTCCAATCGACTTCACAGCCGGTCAACGAAAACTTGATGGAGCTATTGATCATGATCGATGCCGTCAAGCGTGCATCTGCGCGTACCGTAAACGTAGTCATCCCATACTACGGCTATGCACGCCAGGACCGTAAAGCACGTTCACGCGAGCCGATCACGGCAAAACTCGTCGCTAACCTGCTTGAGACAGCCGGCGCGACCCGTGTTGTCGTCTTGGATCTTCACGCTCCGCAAATCCAAGGGTTCTTTGATATTTTGATTGACCATCTGGTAGCTGTGCCACTCCTATCCGATCATTTCCTGAACGATCCGAACATCGATCTCGAGAACGCGATCATCGTGTCGCCTGACCACGGCGGCGTAACGCGTGCCCGTAAAATGGCGGACCGCCTGAAAGCGCCGATTGCGATCATCGATAAGCGCCGCCCGCGCCCGAACGTTGCCGAAGTGATGAACATCGTCGGGAACGTCGAAGGCAAAACAGCGATCATCATCGACGACATCATCGACACAGCCGGAACGATTTCGATTGCGGCGAGCGCATTGATCGAAAGCGGAGCGAAAGAAGTTTACGCTTGCTGTACGCATCCGGTACTTTCCGGCCCGGCCGTCCAGCGCATTCAGGATTCCGTCATCAAGGAATTGGTCGTAACCAACTCGATCGCTCTTGCAGATGAGAAAAAAATCGACAAGATCAAACAATTGACGGTTGCACCGCTTCTTGCTGAAACCATCATCCGTGTACACGAACAGAAATCAGTCAGCACTTTATTTGATTGATGGCGCTGGGCTGGCATATGCCAGAGTCTTCCAGGTTTCAGCTTGATATGAACAGGGTAGTTATAAACTATGTGTTTAATATAACTGGAGGTTGAAATTATATGGCTATCAAAATGACAGCAGCGAAACGAGAAACAGGAAAACCGCATTCGGCATTGACCGATTTGCGCGGCGAAGGCCACGTGCCGGGCGTCGTATACGGCTACAAAATGGAAACGACACCGATTGCCGTATCCGAAATCGACTTGATCAAAACTTTGCGTGAATCTGGGCGTAACGGCGTCATCAGCTTGGAAATCGGTGGCAAGAGCACGAACGTCGTATTGAGCGATTACCAAATGGATTCATTGAAAGGCAGCTTTAAGCACGTCGACTTCTTGGCGATCAATATGTCTGAAGAAATCGATGTTGATGCAACTGTTCACGTGATCGGCGAATCACCAGGCGAAAAAGAAGGCGGCGTCGTCACGCAGCCGAACCGCGAAGTTCATATTCGCGTCAAGCCGAGCGATATTCCGGATTCTGTCGATATCGACATCAGCGAGCTCGCAATCGGCGACTCTGTGTCGGTCAGCGACATCCGCGACAAGTTCAGCTTTGAAATCTTGAACGACGATGACTTCCTGTTGATCTCTGTTACAGCACCACGTACAGAAGAAGAGCTAGAAGAGCTTGAAACAACAGACGAAGGCGAAGAGCCTGAAGTGATCGGCGACAACGAAGAAGAAGCAGCCGGCGAAGAAAAAGAATAATTCCTGTAATGCCCAAACAGGGACTGCCGATAGGCAGTCCCTGTTTTTATTGTACGCGCGCGGATTATGGTAAAATAAAAGGCAGTGAAGAGATAAAAGGAGTTTGCTATGAAAATGATCATCGGCCTGGGGAATCCAGGAAAAGCATATGAAGAAACTCGCCACAATATCGGCTTTCATGTGATCGACCGGTTGGCGAGCGAGTGGAACGCCCCGCTCACGCAGTCCAAGTTCAAGGGAATGTATTCCGTCGTCCACCGTCCAGAAGGCAAAGTGATGCTCGTCAAGCCGCTGACCTATATGAATTTATCCGGCGAATGCATCGGCCCCTTGATGGATTATTACAATGTCGATATGGAAGACATCGTTGTCATCTACGATGATCTGGATTTGCCGACAGGCCAGCTCCGCTTGCGCCAAAAAGGCAGCGCGGGTGGCCATAACGGTATCAAATCACTGATCCAGCATCTCGGCACCCAGCAGTTCAACCGCATGCGCATCGGCATCAGCCGCCCGCCTGCAGGGATGAAAGTGCCGGATTATGTACTCGCTAAGTTCAGTGCTGAAGAAAAGCCATTGATGCAAGAGGCGGTCAAAAAAAGTGCGGATGCGTGCAATTACTGGCTGTCGAAACCATTCATCGAAGTCATGAACGAATACAACGGTTAATCGCTTTGGCGCATGCGTGCGTCCAAGGCTTTTTCCCGTTTCCTATCGTTTTTAAAAGGGTAATATAGCCATCAAACGGCTTTATTTTGGACAGGAAGGAGGAATCTTCATGAAGCACATTTTGCAGACATTTTTAGGGGATTCCCATACTCAATCGTTTATCAAAGAACTGAAAAAAGGCCAGGACCACCAGCTGATCTCGGGCTTATCCGGCAGCGCGCGGCCGATTTTTTACCAGACGGTCCATGAAGAACTCGACAAGCCACTGCTCGTCGTGACGCCGAATTTGCTGCATGCCCAAAGGGTCTATGATGATTTGGTCAGGCTGATGGGGGAGCAGCGCGTGCGTTTGTACCCGGCGGAAGAAACGATCGCTGCCGATATCGCATTTTCCGGTCCGGAACTGCGGGCCCACCGCATCGATACGCTCGACCATATGAAATCGACCGGCAAAGGCATTTACGTCACGCCGGTTTCCGGTTTGCGCAAATTATTGCCATCCCCTGCACAATGGGACGGGGCGACTTTGCGCGTTGCGGACGGAGATGAGCTCGATACGGAGAACTGGCTATTGAAGCTTGTTGCAATGGGCTATTCCCGCACGACGATGGTCACTTCACCCGGCGAATTCGCTTTGCGTGGCGGCATCCTCGATGTCTATCCGCTGCATTTCGAGCATCCGGTGCGCATTGAATTATTCGATACGGAAGTCGATTCCATCCGCATGTTTTCTGCTGAAGACCAGCGCTCGCTTGAGAAAATCGAGTCGCTGTGCATTTTGCCGGCTGTTGAATTGGTGTTGTCGGCAGGGCAGAAGCGTGTATTGGCAGACCGGATCGAAGACCAATTGACCGCGAGCTTGAAGAAGCTCAAGGATGACGATACGAAAGAGTTGATGCTGCAATACGTACAGCATGATATCGACACATTGCGGAGCGGCGACGAACCGGAACAGCTGGCGAAGTACGCAGCTTTGGTCGACTCGCAATCCGCTTTTCTCGGGGATTATTTCCCTGAAGACGGCGTCGTGTTTTTTGATGAGCTCGGACGCATACAAGAAATGACCGAAACGCTGGAGCGTGAAGAAGCGGAGTGGACGGTGTCGCTCCTCGAAGAAGGAAAGTTCCTCCATGACGTGGCGCTGGCGTACCCGTTCCGTGAGGTATTGTCGAAACTCAAGCAGCCGGCCAATTTCCTGTCGCTCTTTACGCGGACTTTCCCGCTCGTCACGATCAAGAAATCGCTCGCCTATTCCTGCAAGCCGATGCAATCGTTCCACGGGCAGATGAATTTATTGCAAGCTGAAATGGAACGCTGGACGCTCGGCAAGTTCCGCGTCTTCGTCGTGGCAAGCGGTGAAGAACGGCTGCAAAAAGTGCGCTCCGTGCTGGACGATTACGAGATGGAAGCGGAAATCATTACCGAAAAAACCATCGTCCAAGACGGCAAAACCTATCTCGTCGACGGCGAATTGTCCGGCGGCTTTGAAATGCCGCTGCAACGCATGGCGGTCATTACGGATGCGGAATTGTTCAAAAAGCAGCCGAGGAAAAAAACCCGCGCACAAAAATTGACCAATGCCGAGCGCATCAAGAGCTATTCGGAGATCAAGCCGGGCGATTACATCGTCCACATCCACCACGGCATCGGCCGCTTTGTCGGCATTGAGACATTGGAAAGCGGCGGCGTCCATAAAGATTATCTCCACATCGTCTATAAAGGCGATGATAAATTATTCGTGCCGGTCGACAAAATTGACCTCGTCCAAAAATACATCGCCTCGGAAGAAAAAGAGCCGAAGCTCCATAAGATGGGCGGCGTCGAATGGAAGAAGACACGCACGAAAGTATCGGCGGCCGTACAGGATATCGCCGATGACTTGATCAAGCTATATGCCGAACGCGAAGCGCTCGAAGGTTTTACGTTCAGCGAAGACCAGGACATGCAGCGCCAATTCGAAACGGAATTCCCTTACGAGGAAACGCCTGACCAATTGCGCTCCATCGACGAAGTGAAAAAAGACATGGAAAGAAAACGCCCGATGGACCGCTTGATCTGCGGCGATGTCGGCTACGGCAAAACGGAAGTCGCCATTCGCGCGGCGTTCAAAGCGGTGTTAGACGGCAAGCAAGTGGCGTTCCTCGTGCCGACCACCATTCTCGCCCAGCAGCATTTTGAAACGATGAGCGAGCGTTTCAAGGATTACCCGATCGAAGTCGGCCTCATGAGCCGCTTCCGTTCGAAAAAACAGCAAACCGAAACGGTTAAAGGCTTGAAGAACGGTTCGGTCGATGTCGTCGTCGGCACGCACCGCATCTTATCGAAAGATGTCGTGTATAAAGATCTCGGTTTGTTGATCATCGATGAAGAGCAGCGTTTCGGGGTGACCCATAAAGAGAAAATCAAGCAGTTGAAATCGACGGTGGATGTATTGACCTTGACGGCTACGCCGATTCCGCGTACTTTGCACATGTCGATGATCGGCGTGCGCGACCTGTCCGTCATCGAGACGCCTCCTGCCAACCGGTTCCCGGTGCAGAGCTATGTCATGGAACATAATGGCGGGCTCGTGCGCGAAGCGATTGAACGCGAGATGGCGCGCGGCGGCCAAGTGTTTTATTTATACAACCGGGTGAGCGACATGACCCGCAAAGTGGACGAGATCCAGCAGCTCGTTCCGGAAGCGCGCGTCGGCTATGCCCATGGGCAGATGTCCGAGACCGAACTCGAATCGATCATTCTCGGCTTCCTCGATGGCGAATACGATGTCCTCGTGACGACGACGATCATCGAAACCGGCATCGACATCCCGAACGTCAATACGCTCATCGTCTATGACGCCGACCGCATGGGCTTGTCGCAGCTCTATCAATTGCGCGGGCGCGTCGGGCGCTCGAGCCGTGTGGCGTATGCCTATTTCATGTATCAGCGCGATAAAGTGCTGACCGATGTCGCAGAAAAGCGCTTGATGGCCATCAAGGAATTCACCGAACTCGGCTCGGGCTTTAAAATTGCCATGCGCGATTTGTCGATCCGCGGGGCGGGCAATTTGCTTGGCTCCCAGCAGCACGGCTTTATCGACTCGGTCGGTTTCGATTTGTATTCGCAAATGCTCGAAGAAGCGATCGAAGAACGCCGCACCGGCATGAAGAAAGAAGTCGTGCCGGAAGTGGAAATCTCGCTGACGGAAGACGCGTATATTCCAGACAGTTATATTGCCGACGGTTACCAGAAGATCCAAATGTATAAGCGTGTCAAAAACATGGAAACTGCGGAAGAAATGATCGACTTGCAGGATGAATTGATCGACCGCTTCGGCGATTTGCCGATCGAAGCCGAGCAATTGCTGCGCATCGCCCGCATGAAAGTCTGGGCGCGTGCTGCCGGTGTCGAATCAATCAAACAGCAAGGAGATCGCGTCACCATCAAATTGAGCGATGCCGGAACGGAAGCGATGGACGGCGGAAAAGTCGTCGAAGCATCCGGCAACTACGGGCGTGCAGTCGGCTTCACGATGAACGGCCAGGCACTCGTTTTGAATATAGACGGCAAGAAGACCGGCAAACACCATCCATTTGATGTGCTTGAAGGCATGATGGAGATTTTAGCCGACTCTGTTAGGGAAGAGGCGTCGGTCGGTTGATGTGGGGGACAGGCAGATGACGGCGCAACATTCGATGGCCAGTTTCTTGAAAGGCGCTGCGTTACTTACGCTCGCAGGGTTTGTCGTCAAACTGCTGAGCGCTGTTTACCGGGTGCCATTTCAGAACCTGGTCGGCGACGAGGGCTTTTATATTTATCAGCAAGTGTATCCATTCGTGGCGATTTTCGGCATTTGGACGTCCTATGGCTTTGCAGTCGCCGTGTCGAAATTATTGGCGGAGCATCAGGACATAGAGCACGCAGGCATTTTGCGCGCTGCGTTTTGGCTCATCGCCATCATTTCAGCTTCAGCGTTTGCCGTACTTTACCTGGGCGCGGGTGTGCTCGCCGGCTGGATGGGCGATCCGGCGCTTTCGGGATTGCTGCGGGCAGGAGCGTTTGCGGTCGTCTTCATGGCGCCGCTTGCCATTATGAAAGGTCGACTTCAGGCAACTGGCAATATGGCGCCGGTCGCCACGGCCCAAGTCGCAGAACAGGCAGTGCGCGTCTCGGTCATTCTGATCGGTGCATTTGCTGCCGTCAGCTCCGGTTTGTCGCTGTATGCGGCAGGGCAAGTGGCGATCGCCGCTGCCGGTGCCGGCGCATTCGCGGCTGTGCTGTTATTATGGCGCTCTTACCGGAGTCAAAGAGAGCGCTCCATTGGTACTTTCCGCGGTGGAACGACGAAGAAATTGCTCGTTACGAGCCTCAGCGTCAGCATGAGTTCGCTGTTATTGGTGCTGTTTCAGCTGGTCGATTCGTTTACTGTCTATCGTCTGCTCGAACAGCCGCTCGGGGCAGAGGCCGCCATGGAGCAAAAAGGCATCTACGACCGTGCGCAACCGCTTGTGCAGTTCGGCATTTTGCTGGCGACTTCTTTGACGCTGTCGCTCGTGCCGCTTATTGCCCGTACGATGCAGGAAAAAAGCGGCCGCAGCCCGGCACTTTACGCAAGCCTCGCATTTCGCGTGTCCGTGTTGTTTGCGGTCGCCGCATCCGCCGGGTTGACGCTGGTTATGCCTTATGTCAATGAAGCTTTATTTAAGACGCCGGACGGATCTGTTGCACTCATCGTTTTAATTGGCAAATCGTTTCGATGTCGCTTGTGCTGGTGCTGACGGCGATTCTGTACGGCTTCGGAAAAATCCGCGTGCCGGCGCTGTTATTGTTTATCGGCTTGATGCTGAAACTGGCAGGTAATTTATTGCTCGTGCCATTGTACGGCATCACCGGGGCAGCGCTTGCCGGCAATATTGGCTTGGCCTTTATTGCGGCAGCGCTCATCTGTTATTTTAAGAAATTTTGGCCGCTGCAATTTGCTCACGCCCGTTTTTACGGCTGGCTCACAGCAGCGTCCGTGGCGATGACGATCGCGGTGTACGCCTTTGTAGTAGTGCTCGTGCCGCTATTGCCATGGTCCGGCCGGTGGGAAGCCGTATTCATCACACTGACCGCCGTGCCGCTCGGCGCTGCCGTGTTTTTACTGGTGGTGTCAAAATCACGGATCATCACCGAAAGGGAATGGTATATTATCCCATTCGGACGCCGGCTCGCTGCGTTGCAATTGGCGCTCAATCCACGAAAGAAAAGGAGTTAGACAATGCATACCATTCATATACTCGGCCTTGGCGCCGGGGATCTTCTGCAATTGCCGCTCGGCGTATACCGTACTTTGAAAGAGGCGGACCCGCTTTACTTGCGGACAGCGGATCATCCGGTCGTTACAGAGCTGGAGACAGAAGGCTTACGTTACGAGAGCTTTGATGCAATTTACGAAAAGCATGACGATTTTGCGCCGGTTTATAAGGAAATCGCCGAGACGCTTATCGCACTTGCGGAAAACGCATCCGTTTATTACGCAGTGCCGGGACATCCGCTTGTTGCGGAACAGACGGTGCAATTTTTGATCGAAGCAGAAAAACAAGGGCGCTGCACTTTATCGATTGCCGGGGGGCAAAGCTTTTTGGACGCCATATTCGGCGCGTTGCGCATCGATCCGATCGAAGGCTTCCAGCTGGTCGACGGCATCGGCCTCGACAGCGACCGGTTGAATATGACCGAACACATTTTGATTGCGCAAGTGTATGACCAGTTCAGCGCATCCGAAGTGAAACTGTCGTTGATGGAGAAATACCCGGACGATTATCTGATAACGATCGTCACAGCCGCAGGTGCAGCTTCTGAGCGCTTGCGCACGGTGCCGCTTCACGAACTCGACCACGCGGCAGAAATCGATAATTTGACGACGGTTTACGTGCCTCCTGCAACGGAGCAGACACAGCGTTTGAAAGAATGGCAGACCTTCCGCGACATCATCGCGAAACTGCGCAGTCCGGAAGGCTGCCCGTGGGACCGTGAGCAGACCCATGAATCGCTGCGCCCGTATTTACTCGAAGAAGCGCACGAATTGCTGCAGGCGATCGAAGAGGAAGATGATGAAGCCATCGCGGAAGAACTCGGCGATGTGCTATTGCAAGTGTTCTTGCACGCGCAAATCGGCCAGGACAACGGCTATTTCCAACTCGAAGATGTGCTAGAAGCCATCAGCGATAAAATGATCCGCCGCCATCCGCATGTGTTCGGTGACGTGAATGTAGCGTCAGCGGATGAGGTGGTGGATAATTGGCAAGCGATCAAGCGCCAGGAAAAGCCAGCGGGCGAATCGCTGCTCGATGGCCAGGACCGCTACAGCTCGTCTCTCTTGACCTCGTATAATTACCAGAAGAAAGCAGCGAAAGTGGGCTTTACCTGGAAAGACGCGGACGGCGCGTGGGCGAAGTTCGAAGAGGAATTGCAGGAGTTCAAGATCGAAGTGGCGAATGGTTCAAAAGACCAGCAGCTCGATGAATTCGGCGACTTGTTGTTCACGCTCGTCAACATCGCGCGTTTTTACGGCTTGTCGCCCGAACAGGCGATGGTCCAGGCGAACCGCAAATTCCGCACGCGCTTTTCGCACGTGGAGCAGCGCGCGAAAGAAGGCGGCCGTACGTTTTCAGATTACACACTAGACCAGCTAGACAGCCGCTCGCACGCAGCGAAAGCTGGACACGGAGAGGACGAAAATCATGAGACTCGATAAATTCCTGAAAGTATCCCGTTTGATCAAGCGCCGCACTTTGGCGAAAGAAGTAGCCGATCAAGGGCGCATTTTGGTCAATGGCAATAAAGCGAAAGCGAGCAGCGTCGTTAAAGAAGGCGACGAACTGCAGATCCGCTTCGGGCAAAAAGTGGTCACTGCCCGCATCGACCAATTGCGCGAAAACGTCCGCAAAGAACAGACTGCGGAAATGTACACGATCCTGAACGAAGAAAAGCTTGATAAAGTGGACCCGAGCTTTGTGGACGACGAAGCATAAAGAATGAAAAAGAACCCAGCCGGTTAGCGGTTGGGTTCTTTTTATGTAGGCGAGAAGCTGGGTGTGGCCACATACGGCATGAAATAGTGAGGAGGAGATTGCGTTACAGGGGCACGCTTGCCGGGGGGCGGGCGTCGAACCCTTGCGGCAAGCCGCATCGGTTTCGCCAGTCCCGCGTAATCCCCCAGGCGTCGGCCCCTTCCACTCCATCTCTAAGTTTAGAAGGGGATTTAATTGAGTCATCCGCTCAAATCGATAAGTGAAATAATTACAGATTTATTTTAAACGGTTCGTTCACTGGATTTGTTCAGTACATGCATTTCCAACTAAGTGAGGTATTCAAAAGCGGACGAACCATCCAGAACTGAATCCATCCGACTCATTCGATTCAACGAAATGTCTAAGCCCCTCGCGCTTAAGGGTGAAGGGAAGCCAAGAGACAGGCGTTCTTCCTGGCTCATGGCGGGAGCTCAACCCCAAGCGAGGCGGCGACGGCAAGGGGATGCAAAAAATAATGAGCGAAACACGTCTCATACAAGCTTCATGGCCCAACTCTTTTGACCAATTAAGCTACTCACCCAAAAGCGGACGAACCATCCAGAACGGAATCTATCTGACTCATTCGATTCAACTAAATGTCTAAGCCCCTCGCGCTTAAGGGTGAAGCGTAGCCAAGAGACAGGCGTTCTTCCTGGCTCATGGCGGGAGCTCAACCCCAAGCGAGGCGGCGGCTACCAAGGTGATGACAAAACACAGCTGTCTCCTATTTACATGAAAACGCCACTCCGTTAAAAATTCGACCACCTCAAAAAAGAGCCTCGCCAGTTACAGGCAAGGCTCTTCATTCGTATCAATAAATTCAATCGCCCATCAACGTCACGAGCACCGCTTTTTGGGCATGCAGGCGGTTTTCGGCTTCCTGGAAAATGACCGAATGGGGGCCTTCCAAAATATCGGTCGTCACTTCTTCCTCGCGGTGCGCAGGGAGGCAGTGCATAAAAATGTAATCAGCTTTCGCATGCTGAACCAGGTCTGCGTTCACTTGGAATCCTTCAAAATCATTCAGGCGCTTGATGGCTTCCGCTTCCTGGCCCATGCTCGCCCAAACATCCGTATAGATGGCGTCGCTATTTTTCACGGCTTCGATGGGATCATGGGTCACCGTTACCACAGAACCGGTATCTTTTGCGATGGCTTGTGCGAGTTCAACCATTTCCGCTTGCGGCTCATAGCCTTTCGGAGCGGCGATCGCGATGTCGAGCCCGACTTTTGCTGCGCCGATCATCAAGGAGTTGGCCATATTATTGCCATCTCCGATATACGCCAGCTTGCGGCCTTTCAACTCGCCGAAATGTTCGATCAGCGTCATGAGATCGGCCAGCACTTGGCATGGGTGGTAATCATCGGTCAAGCCATTGATGACGGGAATTGAGCTGAACTGCGCGAGCTCTTCCACAGCGGACTGATGGAATGTGCGGATCATCAAGCCGTCCAAATAACCCGACAACACACGGGCCGTATCGGCAATCGTTTCACCGCGGCCGAGCTGAGTATCCTGAGAACTCAAGAACATCGCGTGCCCGCCAAGCTGCAGCATGCCGGCTTCAAACGAAACACGCGTGCGGGTTGACGATTTCTCGAAGATCATGCCGAGCACTTTTCCTTTCAAGAGCGGCAGATGTTTATTTTCCGGTTTCTTTAATTCAATCGCTAAATTAAGCAAATCGATGATCTCCTCGGTGCTATAGTCTTTCAATGAGAGAAAATCTTCCTGGGCAACAGTTGGGGCAAGCGGCATGATCATCGTCATTGGGCAAGCACTCCTTTCAAGCGTTCAGATTGGGTTTTTTGGCTTGCGGCGTAAGCGGCCGCAGTTTCCGGGCGTGACCAGGCATGGAGGCGGTGGATGGCCGCTTGCGCCATGCGGCCAGCGTCAGGTGTTTCGGAAAAGTCGATATAGGCGGCAGCCTCTTTCGATAATAACCACTCGTTAAAAGACAGTTGGTCTTCGGTCACGATCGTGAAGCCTTGTGCGCGCCAAGAATTGAGTTGCTCATAATCGGCGCTGTCCCGGGCGGCGAATAGCGTTGAGCCTGTTGCAAGTTTCGCCAACTGGACGGAAGCGCCAGTCAATGCTTTCTCGAGCGCTTCTTCAAACAGCTTGGCTGTACCGATCACTTCACCGGTCGACATCATCTCGGGCGATAGGACCGGGGACAAGCCAGGCAATTTAATATGGGAGAACACCGGCGCTTTGACGGTAAAGTCCGGTTGTCCGTTATACATGTCTTCAATGCCGAGCTCATCGTACGGCACACCGAGCAATAAAGCGGTAGCGTGCTGAACGAGCGGCACATCCGTCACTTTCGAGCTGATTGGCGCCGTGCGCGATGCCCGCGGATTAATTTCCATGACGAATAATTGATCTTCTTCGTAGACGAATTGGATATTGAAAAGCCCGGTGTAGTCAAGTTGTCTCGCAATATGCTGGGCGGTATCCACCAGTTTTTGCTGCTGGCCTTCGGTGAGCGTTACGGGCGGTGTGCTCGCGATGCTGTCGCCGGAATGGACGCCGGTTCCTTCAATGTGCTCGAAAATCGCCGACACCCAAACATTGTCGCCATCCGTTAAAATATCGGCTTCGGCTTCTTTGCCGGTGACGAAATGGTCGACCAATACTGGAAACGCTTTGTCCGCGCCCGCGAGCCAAGCATCAAGCTCCGCTTGGTTGTGAAGCACGATCATGCCGCGTCCACCGATGACATAAGAAGGGCGAAGCAAGACCGGGAAGCCGAGCTTTTCTGCTGCCGGCAGTACTTCTTCCGGCGCATTCGCCGTCGTCCCGGGGATGGTCGGCAAGCCGATCGACTCGAGAAAGGCATAAAAGCGGTCGCGGTCTTCCATTTGGTCCAGCAAATCGACCGATGAGCCGAGCACGGTAATGCCCGCTTCTTCCAATGCTTTCGCCAAATTAAGCGAAGTCTGTCCGCCGAACTGGAGGATGACTTGGTGTATGCCCTCAAATTCCAGGACGTTCAAGACATCTTCCGCCGTGATCGGTTCGAAATAAAGTGCATCTGCCACTTCGTAATCGGTGCTGACGGTTTCTGGGTTGTTGTTGATCATGACGGCTTCATAGCCAAGCTTCTGTGCGGCCATAACACTGTGCACGCAGCAATAATCAAATTCGATGCCTTGCCCGATGCGGATTGGGCCGGATCCGACGACTGCGACTTTTTTCGCGCCTTTTGAACGGTCGACGTCTGCGGCATTGTCCCATGTGGAATAGAAATAATTTGTATTCGAACGGAACTCAGCGGCGCATGTGTCGATCATCCGGTAAGCTGGCGCAATTTTATAGCTTCTGCGTTGTCCCCAAATTTCAGCTGCCGGCACATTCCAAATATCGGCCATTTGCTGGTCGCTAAAGCCGAGCTTTTTCGCCTGCAATAAGCGATCGGCGGTTACGTTGTTCCAGCTGATCGATTTGAGGTCTTGCCACTCTGTAACAATATTCGATAAAACGTATAAGAAATAAGGCGTGATGCCGGTGATGGCATGCAGTTCATCAGTGGTTTTTCCGCGGATGAGCAATTCGAACAGCACGAACAAACGGCGGTCGTCCGGCTTCATTGCGAGTTCCAGTAAATCGCCCGTCGGCAATGAGGAGATGGCGGGAAGGCGGAACCCGTCTATCGGAAGTTCAAGCGAGCGCAGCGCTTTTTGCATAGCGGCTTCCATGCGGCGTTCGATCGCCATCACTTCGCCGGTCGCCTTCATCTGCGTGCCGAGCGTGCGGTCCGCTAAAGGGAATTGGTCGAACGGCCAGCGCGGGATTTTCAAGGCGACGTAATCGAGTGCCGGCTCGAAGCTGGCGTAGGTCGTGCCGGTCACCGGGTTCTTCAATTCATCGAGCGTATAGCCGATTGCGAGCTTGGCGGCGATCTTCGCGATCGGGTAGCCGGTCGCTTTGGAAGCGAGCGCGGATGAGCGGCTGACGCGCGGGTTGACTTCAATTAAAAAATAATCGGAGGTTTCCGGATGGAGGGCGAACTGCACATTGCAGGCGCCGATGATGCCGAGCGCTTCGATGATGTTGATGCAAGACGTGCGCAACATGTGAAAATCCGGATCGTTCAAAGTTTGGCTCGGCGCGACAACGATCGAATCTCCGGTATGCACACCGACCGGATCCAAGTTCTCCATATTGCAGACCGTGATGCATGTGCCCGCTGCATCGCGCATCACTTCATACTCGATTTCCTTATAGCCGGCGATGCTCGTCTCGACGAGGCATTGCTTGATCGGGCTCGCCGACAAGCCTTGCGTGACCAGCTTGATATAAGTTGCTTCGTCGCTTGCGATGCCGCCGCCGAAACCGCCGAGCGTATAGGCGGGGCGGACGATTACGGGATAGCCCGTGCGCTCTGCGAAAGCGAGCGCGCCGTCGAGCGAATAGATGATGTCGCTGTCCGGTACCGGTTCACCGAGTTGCTTCATCAAGGAACGGAACTGGTCGCGGTCTTCGGCTTTTTGATGGCGGTCATATCGGTGCCGAGCAATTCGACGCCGTATTGTTCCAAGATGCCGGCATCGGCCAGCGCCATTGCCAAATTCAATCCGGTCTGGCCGCCGACAGTCGCAAGCAGGCCGTCCGGACGTTCTTTCTCGATGATGTTAGTAGCGGATTCGAGTGTCATTGGTTCGAAATACACTTTGTCCGAGACGCTTTCATCGGTCATGATCGTCGCCGGGTTGTTATTGATGAGCACCACTTCGATGCCTTCTTCTTTTAGAGCCAAGCATGCTTGGGTGCCGGAATAGTCGAACTCTGCGGCTTGCCCGATGACGATGGCGCCGGATCCGATGACGAGCACTTTTTCAATAGAGTCTAATTTAGGCATGCATTTTCACCTTCTTCATTTCATTTGCGGTCTCTAGGAACTGGTGGAACAAAGCGAGATGATCCGCTGGGCCGGGAGCTGCTTCCGGGTGGAATTGAACCGTCGTAATCGGCAATTGCGGATGGATCAATCCTTCGATGCTGCCGTCGTTGACGTTTTCATACAGTACCTCGAACGGCGTTTCATTCAAGCTCTCCGCTTCGACGACATAGCTATGATTTTGGGAGCTCATACTGACGCGTCCGGTCTTATTGTTTTTAACGGGATGGTTCGCACCACGATGGCCGTAAGCGAGCTTCGCTGTTTTCGCGCCGAAAGCAGCAGCCAGCACCTGGTGGCCGAGGCAAATGCCGAACGACGGATAGCGCTCTGCCCAGTCGCGGTAGACCGGCAAGCGGCTGTTCAATGCTTGCGGGTCCCCCGGTCCGTTCGAGAACAATAGCCCGTCAACGCCGAGAGATTCAGGAAGGTCGGCTGCCCCGTTATAAGGGATGATGCTGACCGTGCAGCCAAGAGCGAGCAATTCTTTTAATATGGAAGCTTTGTAATGGAAATCGACCAGGCCGATATGCAAAGGGCCTTCGCCGATTTGCTTCGTCTCTGCCGCTTCGCCGGCTGGGAAAAAATCGGTCTTGATCATTTGCCACGGCTGTTCAGTCGTGTTCTCGTGAAGCAGCTGCGCCGGCATAGTGCCCGTTTCACGGACATGTTGGATGACTGAGCGTGTATCTATGCCGCTCAGGAGCGGAACGTCTTGCGCTTCGGCGAATTGTGCCAGCGAAATTGCCTGTTTGGGTAACGGGCCCGCATACAGCTCTGCAACAATGATGCCCGAGGCTTGGATTTTTTCGGATTGTGCATAAAGTGATTCGATGCCGTATTGGCCGATCAATGGATAGGAAAAAACGATGACCTGCCCTTTATAGGAAGGGTCGGTAATGACTTCCTCATAGCCGGTCATGCCTGTGAAAAAGACGACCTCTCCCTGCACCGCTGCTTGTGTGCCGTGCCACGTTCCTGTAAATGATGCGCCATTCGCCAAAATCAATTTTCCTGTCATGCTCCACACTCCTTTTATGAATATATATGCAACATAAGTAATTTTTATAATAAATGATGTGTCCTGTATTATAATGTTGCATAAAAATTAAGTCAACAGCATTTTTATTAATTGTCAGGGGAATTGGTTAAATTCCGGTAAAATGCAGGAAAAAAGGAGAAAGGGCTTACAGAAAATCTTTTTAAATGGAATGTTTTTCATGTATAATAATCACAAAATCAGTTGGGAAGGGGCGTCCATAAGTGAAGAGAGAGAAAATGCACGAAAATCAGGGAGTGACCCCGCTGCAAAATGAATACACGCGGGCTGCAGAAATCGAAGACGCACGGAAAAAGCGGCATAAAGTGGTATTGTACAGGCGCTTGGCGGTATTCGGCTTGGTCGTGCTGTTGACGAGCATTTGGCTGGGGTCAACCATTTATGCACAATCCCAGACCATTGCCGGCAAAGAACAGCTGCAGCAGGAAAAGCTGGCCGAGCTTGAGGAAGTCCAGAAGCAGCAGGCCAAGCTCGAAGAACAGATCCGTTTGCTGAACGACGACGATTATGTATCGAAGCTGGCGCGTAAAGATTATTTCCTGTCGGATGAGGGCGAGATTATTTTCACCTTGCCGAATGATGGCGAGAAACCGCAAGAAGATGGCGAAGAAAAAGAGTAGTCGGTTGACACTCTTCCTTTCATCGCTATAATTAAAGGTGGGATCAGTCCCGCAAACTGTCAATTTGGCCCGAACTTGGAGTCATCTTAAATTTTAAGGAGGAGCATTTTTTTTATGTCGATTGAAGTAGGCAGCAAGTTAGAAGGAAAAGTCACGGGTATTACAAACTTTGGAGCGTTCGTACAGCTTCCAACAGGTGCAACAGGCCTCGTGCATATTAGTGAAGTCGCCGACAACTATGTGAAAGATATTAACGATCACTTGAAAGTTGGCGAAATGGTAGAAGTGAAAGTGATGAATGTAGAAGCAGACGGGAAAATCGGTTTGTCAATCCGCAAAGCGAAGCCTCAGCCAGAAGGCGGCACAAGTCGTCCAAGCCGTCCGCGTCCGAACAATCGTTCTTTTGACCGCGCCCCTAAGGAAACCTTCGAAACGAAGATGGCAAAATTCCTGAAAGACAGCGAAGACAACCTGTCGACGCTAAAGCGTGCCACAGAATCCAAGCGTGGCGGTCGTGGAGCGAAAAGAGGCTAACTTGCTAGCTGTTTTAATAGCATAGAGAAAATGCTTCAACTTAGTTGAACTGTGAAGATGGAACGCTTCTCCTTTCGGGGAGGGCGTTTTTTTATCGCCCGAAAAGTGCGAAGCGGTAGGAGAATGGGAAGCGTTTGTCTAAGTAAGTAGACAGCTCAGCAGGCACTCGTCCTGCACGATACAGCGGAAAGGTGTGGAAAGGATGGAACAACAGCAAGTCCTTCAGGCATTTGAAGACTACGAAGTCTACATGGAATCGCTCCAGAAAACTTTATCCGAATCCGATGACGCACACAAGCCGATCGCAGACGGCAAATGGTCAATCGCGCAGATGGTCATGCATCTCACAGAATGGGACCGTTTTATCCGCAGCGAGCGGCTGCCGCACATGGAAGAAGGGGCGCATCTGGATCCTTTGCCAGAAGTTGATGAATTCAACCGCCGTGCCATCGATAAAGCCGAAACGATGAATTTTTCGTCCATTGTCACACAAGCCATTGAAGAACGCCGTTTGTTGAGAGAGCGGCTGGCATCTGCCACTCCCAGTCAATGGAATGCCGTGTACTACGTTGATGATAAGAACATGACGATGGGTCGCTATTTCGGGGGTCTCGCCGAACACGATGCCCACCATTTCAAGCAGATCGATACTTTTTTAACATAAAAAAAGCGCCCTCCATGATGGAGGGCGCTGCTTATGATAGGATGGCGGCAGAGGGGATCGAACCCCCGACCTTACGGGTATGAACCGTACGCTCTAGCCAGCTGAGCTACGCCGCCTTGTTCAAACGAACAGTTTATATCATACTATCCTTAATACATATATGTCAATTAGCATTTTATGTTTTTGCGATATTTATTTTATTCAGGCTGGAAAATAAACAGAACAGGAGGGCATGCCGTGAATCATTATGAACAAACGATGCTTGCATACCATACAAAACACGGGTTATTCGAAACTGGCGAGCAGCTCGTCATCGGCGTTTCGGGCGGCATCGATTCGATGGTTCTTTTGCATTTTCTCTCGAAAAAGCGGCATCAATTGGGCGTACACCTCACAGCAGTGCATATCGATCACATGCTGAGGGGGGAACAATCTGCGCAAGACCGCCGCTTCGTCGAGCAGCAATGTAAGCTGTGGGAGGTGCCGTGTGAAAGTTTTGCAGTCCCTATCCCTGCGATTTTAGCTGAAAATGGTGGAAACACGCAAAGTGTCTGCAGGGAAGAACGCTACCGGATATTCGAGCAAGTGATGGAAAAAACGGAATCCACCGTCCTCATCACGGCCCATCATGCAGACGACCAATTGGAGACGATTTTGATGGAAGGCATGCGCGGCAGCCTGCGAAACGGGGCTTTTGGCATGCGCATCAAGCGGCCATTTGGGGGCGGCATGCTCGTCCGGCCACAGCTTGCTGTCACCAAAGCGGAAATTGCCCAGTATGCAGAACTAAACAAAGTACCATACCGCGAAGACCCGAGCAATGCCAGTGACACTTACACGCGCAACCGCATCCGCAAGACAATCGTGCCGGCGATGGCACAGGAAAACCCTCGCGCAGCGTCACACTTCTCGGAGCTTGCCGAACAGATCAATGAAGATGCAGCGTTCCTCCAGCAGCTCGCCGTACAAATGCTAAAGGAATTGCTGCTATCAGGTCAGGAATTACTTATTTCTGCCGAAAGTTTCAGAAGCCATCCCTCTGCTTTACAAAAAAGGATGGTTCTACTACTATTAAACTATCTATATGATGACAAGCGAGTGTTAATAACGAGCCATTTGGCGGAACAAGTGCGCGAGCTGCTGCAAAGTTCCTCGGGCACTGTTTTTTTACATTTGCCGCAAAATTATATGATGATACGCCAATACGACCAGGTATTCTTTGAAAAATCAAAAGAATTCCTCCAGCGCCAGCGGGCGGATATCGGCCATGTTTGGTCGCCGCCTGTCCTGGGTTCCCGTTACCGGGTTGTGCCAGTGGGCGAA
Organism: Planococcus sp. MB-3u-03; assembly: GCF_002833405.1. NCBI lineage: Bacteria > Bacillati > Bacillota > Bacilli > Caryophanales > Caryophanaceae > Planococcus > Planococcus sp. MB-3u-03. The sequence goes on from NZ_CP025135.1 coordinate 74,892, forward strand.
GAGCCGGAAGCAGAGAATGCCGTTTTTTGGTATTTCCACTCCGAAGAGACGGATTTTACGCTCCGCGGAAGGGAGCCTGGCGACCGCATCTTGCTTGCGGGCATGAACCAGGCGAAAAAACTGGCGCGGCTGATGATTGATGAGAAGATCCCAGCGCAACAGCGGGACAACTGGCCAATTATCGTAGCCGGAACAAATCGAGTATTACTGGTGCCCGGTTTGCGCACCGCCGCTTGCCTGAGCCGGACCAAGCGTTCGGAAGACAACCGAGTATTAGTTAAACAATGCATAGACTATGCAAAATGAGGAAGAAACTAGGAGGCCCACCATGCTACAAAAGGACATTAAAGAAGTATTGATCAGCGAACAACAGCTTCAGGAAAAAGCACGCGAACTCGGCGACACATTGACGCGTGATTATGAAGGGAAATACCCGCTTGCCATCGGCGTATTAAAAGGCGCCATGCCATTTATGGGCGACCTCATGAAACGTTTTGACGGTTATGTGGAAATGGATTTCATGGATGTTTCAAGCTACGGAAACGCAACGGTTTCTTCAGGCGAAGTCAAAATCGTCAAGGATTTGAACGCAAGCGTCGAAGGCCGTGACTTGCTGATCATCGAAGACATTATCGACAGTGGGCTGACACTGAGCTATTTGGTGGACTTGTTCAAATACCGCAAAGCGAATTCCATTAAAATCGTCACGCTTCTCGACAAGCCAACTGGCCGCAAAGTGGACCTAAAAGCGGATTATATCGGCTTTGAAGTGCCGGATGCGTTCGTTGTCGGCTACGGCTTGGACTACGCAGAAAAGTACCGTAACCTTCCATATATTGGGATTCTTGAGCCGGCTGTCTATAGCGGCGAAGAGGAATAGTCAAAGAACGTTCAAAGAGCCGATGATTTCAAGCATGCCCTAAAGGCTTTTCATTGTATGCATTTTTGTCCCTGTGTTAGTATTTAGTATAGTTTTGGGAAACTTTGTGAGGAGGCGCGGGATGAATCGAATATTCCGATACACCATATTTTATCTACTGATATTCCTAGTCATCATCGGTATTCTAGGAACTTTCAATAATAGCAACCAACCGACGCAAAATATTGGCTATGGCGACTTTCTGGATGCGCTGAATGCTGGCGAAATTACAGAAGTGACTATCCAGCCGGATGCACAAGTATACGAAGTAACCGGTCGTATGACAGATTATGATGAAGGCGAATCGTTTGTGACCAATGTACCGATCGAGAACGAAGCATTGGTAGCGCAAATTGATGAACTTGCAACAGCGCAAGAAGGAGTGGAAGTCGAGTTTTTGAAAGCACCGCAAACTAGCGGCTGGGTTTCATTCTTTACCGGCATCATTCCATTCATCATCATCTTCATCCTGTTCTTCTTCTTGCTCAACCAATCACAAGGCGGCGGTGGCGGCCGAGTGATGAACTTCGGGAAAAGCAAGGCGAAATTATACGATGATCAGAAACAAAAAGTTCGCTTCGACGATGTAGCCGGAGCGGATGAAGAGAAGCAAGAGCTTGTCGAAGTAGTGGACTTCCTGAAAGATCCGAAACGCTTCGGTGAAATCGGTGCCCGCATTCCGAAGGGGATCTTGCTTGTCGGGCCTCCGGGTACCGGTAAAACTTTGCTTGCCCGCGCAGTAGCTGGCGAAGCAGGCGTGCCGTTCTTCTCCATCAGTGGTTCGGACTTCGTCGAAATGTTCGTCGGTGTCGGGGCTTCGCGTGTTCGTGATTTGTTCGAGAACGCGAAGAAAAACGCACCATGTATCATCTTTATCGATGAGATCGATGCAGTCGGACGCCAGCGCGGCGCCGGCCTTGGCGGCGGGCATGATGAGCGTGAACAAACGCTTAACCAATTGCTCGTCGAAATGGATGGCTTCGGCGCGAACGAAGGCATCATCATCATCGCTGCAACCAACCGTCCGGATATCCTGGATCCGGCACTTCTGCGTCCTGGCCGTTTTGACCGCCAGATCACAGTCGGCCGCCCGGATGTCAAAGGACGCGAAGAAGTGTTGAAAGTCCATGCGCGCAACAAGCCGCTTGACGACACTGTCGACATGAAGGCGATTGCCCAGCGGACGCCTGGCTTCTCCGGTGCAGACCTTGAGAACTTATTGAACGAAGCAGCTCTTGTAGCCGCTCGCCGCAATAAAAAGAAAATCGACATGTCCGATATCGACGAAGCGACAGACCGCGTTATTGCCGGTCCAGCTAAGAAGAATCGTGTCATTTCGAAAAAAGAACGCAATATCGTCGCTTACCACGAATCAGGGCATACCGTAATCGGCCTGATCCTGGATGATGCGGATATCGTCCATAAAGTAACGATTGTCCCACGCGGCCAGGCTGGCGGATATGCCGTCATGCTGCCACGTGAAGACCGTTACTTCATGACCAAACCAGAACTTCTCGATAAGATTGCCGGCTTGCTCGGCGGTCGTGTTGCAGAGGATATCGTCTTCGGTGAAGTATCCACTGGCGCGCACAATGACTTCCAGCGTGCAACAGCGATTGCCCGCAGCATGGTGACTGAATACGGGATGAGCGATAAGATCGGCCCGATTCAATTCGGCCAGTCCCAAGGCGGAAACGTCTTCCTTGGACGCGATTTCAATTCGGATCAAAACTATTCCGATGCCATCGCATTCGAGATCGACCAAGAAATCCAGCGCATCATTAAAGAGCAATATGTCCGGACGAAAGAGATCCTCACGGAAAAACGCGAGCTTCTCGAACTACTCGCCAACACATTGCTCGAAGTGGAAACACTTGATGCTGCACAAATTATGCATTTGAAAGAACACGGAACCTTACCGGAACGTTCGTATGAAGCCTTGAATGGCCGATACGAAAAAGATGAAGAAGGCGAAACGGATTCAGACGAGGTAAACCCGGATGTGACGGGCGCACCGAATGATCCATCATCAGGAGATTTGCCGGAAGAAGGCTCATCCACTGATTCGCAAGGACCGATCCGAGAAGACCGTAAATAACCGAAAGCCGGTGCCACCCCTGAAAAGGGCTTGGCGTCGGCTTTTTGCTTTTGTAGAATTATGGTATGATGTGTTGGAAATTCAGCAGATAAATGGGGAGAATTTATGATCTTAGTGATGGATACAGGCAATACCAATATCGTCCTTGGCGTATACGATAATGAAACACTGCTGCACCATTGGCGGATGGAAACCGACCGCCATAAAACCGAAGATGAATACGCCATGCAGATCAAAGCGTTTTTGAATCATGTCGGACTGGGCTTTGAAGCGATTGACGGCGTCATCATGTCATCCGTCGTCCCGCCGATCATGTTTGCGCTAGAGCGTATGGCGCAAAAATATTTCCACACCAAAGCACTGGTCGTCGGGCCTGGCGTCAAGACCGGCCTCAACATTAAATACGAAAACCCGCGTGAAGTCGGTGCAGACCGCATTGTCAATGCCGTCGCAGCGATACAGGAATACGGCGGCCCCTTGATCATCGTCGACTTCGGCACTGCCAATACTTTCTGTTACATCGACGAAAAAAATCAATACCAAGGCGGCGCCATCGCCCCGGGGATCCAAAGCTCGACCGAAGCGCTGTACACGCGCGCCTCGAAATTGCCGCGCATTGAAATCGCGCGTCCCGATTCGGTTGTCGGGAAAAATACCATTTCGGCCATGCAGGCGGGCATCGTCTATGGCTACGTCGGCCAGGCAGAAGGCATCATCACTCGCATGAAAAAACAAAGCAAGCAGCATCCGACCGTCATCGCGACAGGCGGACTTGCGCCGTTAATTGCCGCAGAGTCGGATATGATCGACCATGTCGACCCGTTTTTAACATTGAAAGGCCTGCATTTCATTTATAAACGCAATCAAGCGTAAGGAAAGGAATGATCATTATGCCAGATTATTTAGTTCGCGGACTTGGTTTTAATGGCAACGTTCGTGCATTTGCAGTCAATACGACAGAAACAGTAGGGGAGGCGCAGCGCCGCCACCAAACATGGCCTGCTGCAACCGCAGCTCTTGGGCGTTTAATGACAGGCGGCGTGATGTTTGGCGCGATGCTTAAAGGAGAAGACCGCGTCACCTTGAAAATCGAAGCAGGCGGGCCGATTGGATATCTATTGGTCGATAGCGACGCCAAAGGCAATGTGCGCGGCTATGTCGCCAACCCGCAAACCCATGTCGACAGCAAAAGCGGAAAGTTGGACGTTAAAGGTGTCGTCGGGACAGATGGCATGCTGTCGGTCGTCAAAGACCAAGGCATGCGCGATTATTTCACAGGACAGACGCCGATTGTCTCCGGGGAAATCGCGGAAGATTTGACCTATTATTTCGTGGTGTCCGAACAAGTGCCTTCTTCTGTTGGCCTGGGTGTTCTCGTTGATACCGATAATTCGGTACTCGCAGCAGGCGGCTTCATCATTCAGTTGATGCCCGATACCGATGACGAAACCATTACATTGATCGAAAAACGCTTGGCAAATATCGAACCGGTCTCGTCCATGATCAAGCGTGGGCTCACCCCTGAAGGTATCCTGGAAGAAGTGCTGGGTGCCGATAACGTCCAGATTCTCGAGAAAATGCCTGTCCAGTTCAAGTGCACTTGCTCAAAAGAAAAATTTGCCGAAGGCCTCATAGGGCTCGGGAAAGAAGAAATTCGCCAAATGATCGACACAGACGGGCAAGCGGAAGCTGAATGCCATTTCTGCCACGAGAAATATCATTACAACAAAGAAGAATTGGAAGCGCTGCTCAATGAACTCGAATCGAAATAACACAACACCACCGAAACAGAAACGCCACTTGAAAACGAAACCCGTATTAATGGTCATCGGTATTTTATTGCTGGCCAATTTGCTATGGTTCATCGCTTGGCTCATTCCAAATGGTAGCAGTGCCGCAAACGAGGAAGTCGCAGCAGTCGATGGCGAGGCAATTACCCGTGCCGAATGGATGGCATCGATGGAACAGCAGCACGGCCGAAGTGCCCTTCTCGAATTGGTCAATGAAAAAGTCATGGCCGCTGCAGCAGATGATTACGGCATCGAAGTATCCGATAAGGAAATCGATCTTGAATTGGCCATGATGCGGACCGCGCAAGACGGTACCGAAGAACTGTTGTACGCCAACGACAACGAACGACAGCGTGAAAAAGTGAAAGCGCAATTGATCTTGGAGAAAGTCTTGACGAAAGATGTCCTCATCGATGACCAGGCCATCAAGGATTTCTATGAAGACAACCGGGCCATCTATGACGTTAAAGATTCATACCGCACAAGCATGATCGTCTTGAATTCCAAAGCGGAAGCAGAAGAGGCGATCAAAGAACTCGACAGCGGCTCGAGCTTTGAAGCGCTTGCCCGCGAGCGTTCCATCGATAACGCCACCGGCAATCTTGGAGGAGATATCGGTTTCGTATCTCCAGGCCAAGAGTCGATCGATTCCCAAATCGCAAAAACGGTCGAATCCATCGAACCCGGCTCGTGGTCTGCCCCGCTGGCACTTGAAGATGGCCGAACCGCCGTCATTATGGTTAAAGAAAAAATCGAAGGCCGTACATTCAGCTACGACGAAGTGAAAGAACATATCAGCCGGGAACTTGCCCTCGAACAATTGCCTCAATCCGTCTCTCCCGAAGCTTTTTGGCAAGAATTCAATGCTGAATGGTTTTACGGCGAAGGGGAATAATACGACGGCGCTCTCCAAAGATTGACAGTTCGCGCCGCAATTGATAGGATAAAATAAATAATGTCGACAAAAATAGTAGGGATTAGGAGTGGTAAACATGGCACGAGTAGGAAATTCAATTACCGAATTGATTGGGCAAACACCGATTGTTAAATTAAACCGGCTGACAGGACCTGAAGATGCGGAAGTTTACGTTAAATTGGAATACTTCAACCCGGGCTCCAGCGTAAAAGACCGGATTGCACTCGCGATGATCGAAGCAGCAGAAAAATCCGGCGACTTAAAAGAAGGCGATACCTTAATCGAACCGACAAGCGGCAATACAGGGATCGGCCTCGCGATGATCGCTGCAGCAAAAGGCTACCGCAGCGTACTCGTTATGCCTGAAACCATGAGCATGGAACGCCGCAACTTGTTGCGCGCATATGGTGCGGAACTAGTGTTAACGCCAGGCCCAGACGGCATGAACGGCCCGAACGGCGCCATCAAGACGGCCGAAAAACTGGCGGCAGAAAACTCCTGGTTCATGCCCCAGCAATTCAATAACGAGGCAAACCCTGAAGTGCACCGTCTGACCACAGGGCCTGAAATCGTCGAAGCGATGGATCAACTGGACGGCTTCATTTCGGGCATTGGGACAGGCGGCACGATTACTGGTGCCGGGCAAGTATTGAAAGAACACTACCCGAATATCCACATCGTAGCTGTCGAACCGACGGATTCCCCGGTCTTGTCCGGCGGGAAACCAGGTCCCCACAAAATCCAAGGCATCGGTGCTGGCTTTGTGCCAGCCGTGTTGAACACAGAAATCTATGATGAAATCATGCAAGTAAGCAATGAGCAATCGTATGAATTTGCCCGCAGAACGGCACGCGAAGAAGGCATTCTTGGTGGTGTGTCATCAGGAGCCGCGATCTACGCAGCGCTTGAACTGGCGAAAAGACTCGGTAAAGGCAAAAAAGTATTGGCGATCTTGCCATCAAACGGTGAACGTTATTTGAGCACTCCGCTTTACCAATTTGACGAAAATAACGGATGATTTGCAGAGCCCCCTGAGAAGAGGGCTCTTTTGTTTGTGCAGAAACCGCAGATTCACGATAAGATAAGAGCAGTTTGAATAATAGTATTTCCCAGGAAATGATCGATTCCTTCAATTCATATATGGACGGTGGAAAAAATGGACTTAAATGTATTCGCAAAAACGCAAGTGATGGGCATATTGAATGTGACACCGGATTCGTTTTCCGATGGCGGGCAATTCGATAATATCGAAAAAGCGCTGGCCCGCGCCAAGCAAATGTTAAAGGATGGAGCTTCCATTATCGATGTAGGCGGCGAATCGACACGCCCTGGCCATACACAAATTTCTGACGAAGAAGAAATCGCTCGGGTAGTGCCGGTCATCCAGGCGCTCAGAGAACAGACAGAGGCAATTATTTCCATCGATACATACAAATCTGCCGTTGCCCAAGCAGCTGTCGAGGCTGGTGCACAGATCATTAATGATATTTGGGGCGCCAAATACGATCCCGAGATTGCCCGGGTGGCTGCAGACAAACAAGTGCCGATCATTCTAATGCACAACCGTGCCGAAGCGGTTTACGATGATTTTTGGCAAGACGCAAAAAAAGACCTTGAAGAAAGCATCCGCATCGCCCGAAATGCCGGCGTTTCGGACAAACACATCTGGCTCGATCCCGGCATCGGGTTCGCCAAGACGCTTGCCCAAAACGTCGAGATGATGCAGCGGCTCGATCAGCTCGTGGCAATGGGCTATCCCGTACTTCTCGGCACTTCCCGAAAATCATTCATCGGCAAATTACTCGATGCAAAAGTCGATAATCGTTTAGAAGGCTCTCTCGCAACGGCAGCTTTTGGTGTCACGAAAGGCTGCCAAATCGTGCGTGTCCATGACGTGAAAGAAACGGTTCAGACAGTGAAGATGATGGATTTCTTAATAGGCAAGACGAAGATGGAGGGGTAGACATGGATTATATTCATTTAAACGAAATGGAATTTTACGGTTATCACGGTGTATTTTCGGAAGAACAAAAACTCGGACAGCGTTTCCGGGCGACAGTGACGCTTGCCGTCGATTTAAAACGTGCTGGGGAAACTGACGAACTGGAACATACGGTTCATTACGGTGAAGCGTACGAAATATGTCGCGAAGTTATCGAAGGAGAACCCAAAAAGCTGGTCGAGGCCGTAGCCGAAACGGTAGCTGCTGAATTATTGAACCAATTTCCGCTGGTCCAAGGAGTCCGCGTTCAGTTGATCAAACCTGACCCGCCAATCCCTGGCCATTACAAGTCAGTAGCAATCGACATCACCCGAGGCAGCTTCCGATGAATGAAGTCTACCTATCCTTGGGCTCGAATTTAGGAGACAGGAAAGCCCAGCTTCAAGAGGCGGTTCGCTTGCTTCAAACGAATCCTTCCATTTCGAACATAAAAATGTCTTCCATCTACGAAACGGCTCCAGTCGGCTATCTCGATCAACATGCATTCCTAAATCTAGTTATCCGATTGGAAACCAGTCTCTCTCCATTAGAGTTGCTGGATATATGCCAAGAAATTGAGCAAGCTTTGCACAGGGAGCGGTTGGTTCGTTGGGGCCCGCGCACAGTGGACCTTGATGTGTTGCTGTACGGCCAAGAGCAAGTGGCAACAGAAAGGCTCACCATTCCACATCCCCGCATGTATGAGCGGGCATTCGTGCTTGTGCCTTTGCAGGAATTGATGCCCTCCCTCATTCTCCCGGAAGATTTAGAGATGCAGGAAGTACATGTGTGGAAAACGTATAATGACGTAAATACATTTTTGCGTGATGCAAATTAATGAACAAGATTATTTGCAATTAAAAGAACTGCGAAGAAGGGGATTAGAAGTTGCCAAGAAAACGGCAGCTTTTCTTATGTAACGGCACGAAAAATTGTGTACAATGGATAAATACACGAAAGCACGTGGTTTTAACAGAAAAAGGAGTGTAGGATATGTCAGAAGAGTTGAATGACCAATTAGTGGTGCGCCGCCAGAAAATGCAAAACTTCCGTGAGCATGGACTCGACCCATTCGGAAAACGTTTCGAACGCACGCACCTTTCGCAAGAGATCGTCGAGCAATATGACCAATTCTCGAAAGAAGAACTAGAAGAAAAGTCCGCTGAAGTCATTATCGCGGGCCGCATCATGACGAAGCGCGGAAAAGGTAAAGCCGGATTCGCACACCTGCAGGATTTGAAAGGGCAGATCCAAATCTACGTCCGTAAAGACGCAATTGGAGAAGATTCCTACGAATTCTTCAAAACTGCAGACTTGGGAGACATCATCGGCGTCCGCGGTACTGTTTTTAAAACAAACGTCGGCGAACTCTCTGTAAAAGCACAAGAAGTGGAATACTTAACAAAAGCTCTTCGCCCGTTACCGGAAAAATTCCATGGCTTGAAAGACGTTGAACAACGCTATCGTCAGCGTTATCTTGATCTAATTGTCAGCGAAAATAGCAAAGAGACGTTTATCTTGCGTAGCCGGATCATTCAAGCGATGCGCCGCTATCTGGATAACCAAGGATTTTTAGAAGTTGAAACACCGATGCTCCATTCAATCGCCGGTGGAGCCACTGCACGTCCGTTCATTACCCACCATAATGCGTTAGACATGCAATTATACATTCGTATTGCAATCGAACTTCATTTGAAACGCCTCATTGTAGGTGGATTAGAAAAAGTTTATGAAATCGGGCGCGTCTTCCGTAACGAAGGCATCTCTACCCGTCATAATCCAGAATTCACTATGCTCGAACTTTACGAAGCATATGCTGATTACAATGACATCATGTCCTTGACAGAGAACTTAATTGCACACACTGCACAGGAAGTCCTTGGAACAACGACTGTCCGTTATGGAGAAGAAGACATCAATCTAGCTCCGGGCTGGAAACGTCTGCACATGGCAGATGCAGTTAAAGAATACACTGGTGTAGATTTCTGGCAACATATGTCGAAAGAAGAAGCACAAGCATTCGCCAACCAACATGGAATCGAAATCAAACCTACTATGGAAGTGGGGCATATCCTAAATGAATTCTTCGAACAAAAAGTTGAAGAACAATTGGTTCAGCCTACATTTATTTATGGACATCCGGTTGAAATTTCTCCGCTTGCTAAGAAAAATCCGGAAGATGAACGTTTCACAGATCGCTTTGAACTTTTCATCGTACGTAGAGAGCATGCAAACGCCTTTACAGAATTAAACGATCCAATTGATCAGCGTGAACGTTTTGAAGCGCAACTCATAGAAAAAGAAGAAGGAAACGATGAAGCTCATGAAATGGATGATGACTTTATCGAAGCGTTGGAATATGGCCTTCCTCCAACGGGTGGCTTAGGAATCGGGATTGACCGCCT